>JAQGNS010000548.1 GCA_028291705.1 Nevskia sp. | reverse complement strand
CTGGTGCGCGCCGGCAGCAATGCCAACCTGTGGTCCGAGACCTACGACCGCAAGCTGATGGATGTCTTCGGCGTGGAAAGTGAGGTGGCCAAGGCCATTGCCGCTTCGCTCAAGGCCACGCTCAGCGGCGCCGAGCTGCGCGATCTGGACAGCCAGCCCACGACCAATGCGCAGGCTTACGATCAATACCTGCGCGGTGTGGCTCTGTACCGCCGCTCCTCCGAAACGGCCAACTTCCTGGGCGCGGCGCGCTACCTGCGCCAGGCGGTCGAACTGGACCCGGGCTTCGCCAGGGCCTGGGCCACTCTTGCGCAGGTCGAAGCGGGAATCGCCTACCTGGGCCTCGATGCCACGCCCGGCCTGTGCGACAAGGCGGGCCAGGATGCGGCTACCGCCTTGCGGCTCCAGCCGGACCTGGGTGAGGCTCACATGGCGCAGGGCTATTACCTGTATGAGTGCAAGAGCGATCTGGACGCCGCGCAGGCCGCCTTCGAACAGGCGCGATTCCTGAATCCGGGAAATTTCGCGGTGCTGGAGGCGATGGGCAATGTCGAGCGGCGCCGGGGCGCTCTGGAAAAAGCCGTCGACTACATGCAGCGGGCGCTGCTGCTGGACCCGTTGAATACCGAATTGCTGGGCAACCTCGCCCTGACCCAGGTGGAACTGCGGCGTTTCGCCGAGGCGCATGCCCTGGCGGACCAGGCGCTGAACGTGATTCCCGACGATCCCAGCATGGTGACCCTGCAGGTGTATACGCATCAGGCGCAGGGACAGCTCGATCAGGCGCAACGCCTGCTGGGGCTGTTGTCGCCCCAGCAGCGGGAAGCCGAAGTATTTGATTATCAGGTGCTGCAACTGCTGTATCTGCGGCACTACGCGGATGCGATCGGCCTGCTGAAGCAGGCGCTGGCACAGGATCTGCGGCCGACCGGCATCGGCGCTGCCGACTATTACTACCTCCTGGGCGTGGCGCAGCGGGCCAGTGGCGATGCGGCGGCGGCACGTGTAGCCTTTGCTCAAGGGCATGCCTACGTGTCCGGGTTTTCCGCCGCTGCCGAATCACCCGATATGCTGCTGTATCAGAGCGCATTACTCTGCATCACCGACGCTGGCCGTGGTGATGAAGCCGCGGCCAAGACGGAGTGCGCCGCCGTGGCGACGGCAGCGACTTCGAACAGTCTGTTTGCGCCCAGCGCCCGCGAAGTCCTGGCCCGTGCCGATGCGCTGCGCGGCAACAAGGAAGGCGTACTTGCCGCCTTGCCGGAGTTGCTGCGTGCGTCCTATTACAGCTACCTGTACAGCGCGCCGTTGACGCCGGCGTTGCTGCGCCAGGACCCGGTGTGGGATGGCCTGCGGGCCGATGCGCGGTTTCAGGCGCTGGCTGGCGTGACGGCGAAATAGGGCGGGGAAGGGAAGATATCCGCAGGTCCGCTGCAACAGGTCTCTGGTCGATTTCGGGCCGTTTTTCACCATGCGTGCCATGTGTGCCAAGGGTTTTTGTTGGCACGCATGCGGCGAGCGGGTTGAGCCGGCGGGGGATTTTCCGCGGATTTTGAGGCTTTCCGCGAGGGGCCTCCCGGGTAGCGCTGCGCGCTTCCCGGGCTACGGGGGATCCCTGGATTCAGAGCTTGGGAATGCGGATGCGGCTGATCATCAGTGAGCCGGAGACGGCGAACATCAGGGCCAGGGGGTGCAAGGTGAAGTGCAGCAGCTTGGTCGCGCCGAACCAGAGGTCGTCCCCGATGGCGCCCTGCGAGGTGGCGACCCACAGCACCACCACCAGTAGCAGCGAGGTGGGGATGGGGGTGCCTTCGAAATACTTGACCTTGCCGGTGCCCTCGGAGAGGGTTTCGGCGGTGACGTTGTAGCGCGCCAGGCGCGACACGCCGCAGGCGACGAAGTAGCCCAGCACGATGCGGTCGATCAGGCCCTGCATGCCGCAGCCGTAACCGATGACGGCGGGGACCACGCCGAAGGAGATGACGTCGGCCAGGGAGTCGAGTTCACGGCCCAGGGCGGAGCTCTTGTTGCGCCAGCGGGCGATGCGGCCGTCGAGCACGTCGAATATCAGGGCGGCGACGACCAGGGCGCAGGCGTAGTAGACGTGGCGCGGCTCGCCCACCTGGAGGTAGGTCATCATCGAGAACAGGGCGCCGACGCCGCAGACGGCGTTGCCCAGGGTGAACCAGTCGGCGAGATGGAACTCGCGGATCATCGAGAAAGGCTTTTTCTTGGGCTCGTTCATACGGTGCTCAGAACTGTGGCAGCGGCGCCTTTCTGGCGTAGGCGCGGAACAGGGTGCGGGCCAGCACGCCGAGGATCTGGCGCACCTCGGTGGGAGTCTGATGGCGCAGCGGCAGGATCACCGCTTCACCCAGGGACATCACGGCGCGGGCGAATTCCTCCAGTTCGCCGCCGAGGTCTTCGAACTGGCCCTGGTCGACGCCGCGGCGCAGGGCCGCTTCGATCACCTTCCAGGAGCGCTGCTCAAAGGCGCGCTGTGCGTCCGACAACACCGAGGTTTCCGGGCCGGAGGGGACCAGCCAGTAGCCGGCCACGCCGTTGAGCACGCGCGGATCGCCGAGCAGCTTTTCCAGGCCGTGGAACAGGGCCAGCACGGCCTTGGCGCCGTCGGCCTCGGCCGCCATCGGCTCGAAGATGTAGTGGTCGAACAGGGTATGCAGGCGCTGCAGGCAGTCCAGGTACAGCGCTTCCTTGCCGGTGTAATGCCAGTACAGCGCGCCCTTGCTCAGGCCGGTGGCGCTGGCGATGTCGCCGATGGAGACGCCGTCGTAGCCGTAGCGGGCGAACAGTTCGAACGCGCAGTCCTGGATGGCTTTGAGGGTGTCGATCTGCTGATGGGCGGGCTTGCGCGGCATTTGCGATAAATTAGGGCAAATCAACGATATTCTGCGAGAGACTTCGATATGCATGTGCCGTCCCCCAACCGCATGGACGACCGCGCTGAACAAGTGGCGTTCATGCGCCAGTATAGCTTTGCCACGCTGGTGACAGCCGATTCCGGGGCGGCTCCGCGCGCCACCCACCTGCCGTTCGTGGTGGTGGAGGAGAGTGCCGGGCTGCGCCTGGTGGCGCACCTGGCGCGGGTCAATCCGCAGTGGCGGGACTTCGGCGGGGCGGCGGAGGCGCTGGTGATCTTCCAGGGGCCGCATGCCTATATCTCGCCCACCCTGTATCAGCGGCAGCCGAGCGTGCCGACCTGGAATTACGCGGCGGTGCATGTCTACGGCAGGCTGCGGCTGCTGGAGGGGCGGGAGGACAAGCTGTCGGCCCTGCGGCAACTGGTGACGGTCAACGAAGCGCCCTGGCTGGCGGAGATGGAGCGGCTGCCGGCGGATTTCCTCGAACTCAAGCTGGGCGGTATCGTCGCCTTCGACATCGCGGTGACGCGGGTGGAGGCGCGCTGGAAGCTGAGCCAGGACCGTACGCCGCAGGAGCGCCGGAATATCGTCGATGCCCTGAACGGCAGTGAGGACGGCGCGGCGCGGACCCTGGCCGGGATGACGCCGCTGGAGCCGGGAGCGTGACCGATTTCGTGCCTTTGCGGGCGCTGGCCGCCGAACTGGGGCGGGCGCGAAGGGTGTTGGTCATCACCGGCGCCGGCATGTCGGCCGATTCCGGGCTGCCGACCTATCGCGGCGTCGGCGGGCTTTACGACAACGGTCCGACCGCGGACGGCGTGGCGATCGAGGAGGCGTTGTCCGGCGAGATGATGCAGGAGCGGCCGGAGCTGACCTGGAAATACCTGGGCGAGATCGAGCAGGCCTGCCGCGGCCGTCAGCCCAATGCCGGGCACCGGGTGCTGGCCGAGCTGGCGCCGCGCTACGAGCAGTTCACGGTGCTGACGCAGAACGTTGACGGCTTCCACCGGCAGGCGGGCAGCCGCGACCTGATAGAGATTCACGGCAACCTGCATCGGCTGCAGTGCAGCTTCTGTCCTTATGAAGTTGAAGTGGAGGACTACAGCGGGCTGGAGATTCCGCCGTCCTGCCCATACTGCGCCGGGCTGGTGCGGCCGCGCGTGGTGTTGTTTGGCGAGGCCTTGCCGCAGCGTGAGCTGGAGCGGCTGTACCAGGTGATCGAGCAGGGTGTCGACCTCGTCATCAGCATCGGTACCACCAGTGTGTTTCCGTATATCGCGCAGCCGGTGATCGTGGCGGCGCGGCGCGGGGTACCGACGGCCGAGATCAATCCGGGGGCGAGCGAGGTTTCGCACCTGGTGCGGTATCGGGTGCGGGAAGGAGCGGCGGCGGCCTTGCAGAAGCTGGGGGAGTTGCTGGATGGACAGGTGGGTGTGGGGTTGAGGGCCAAAGCGCGCCGGGAATTCATTTAGAGACACCTGACGTCTAACCCCGTTTCCCGGATTGCTCCGTTTATACCGGTACCGATCCTGCGGAGACCGCGATGCGTAGCCCGACCTGTTCCTCCTTGTTGCTGGCCCTGATCACCGGCGCCGGTGTGATTCTTGCCGCTTGCTCCGTGCCGGAGCCGGCCTCCCCGCCACAGAAGGTCGAGACGACCGCATCGGTGGCGGAGCCGCAGGCCTTGCCGCCACCTCCACCTGTACCGCCGCTGCCGGTAGCGCAGCCCATGGCCGATGCGGTGGCGCAGGCTGCTCCGGCGAAGCCAACCGAGGAAGCGAGGGCATATCAGCAGAAGAGCGTGAAGGGCGCGATGACTTCCGCACCTGCGCCGTTGCCGTCGGTTGCACTGAACCAGAGCTATGCCGCCGGGGCTGCATTCCGGGTGATGCCAGCGCAGCCGGAGGACCGCGAAAACTACGGCCACTACGATTCCAACCCGGTGCAGCGCGTGGCGGAGAGCCCGGTATCGACGTTCAGCATTGACGTCGATACCGGGAGTTATGCCAATGTGCGGCGCTTCCTCAATGCGGGCAGCCTGCCGCCGGCCGATGCGGTGCGGGTGGAGGAACTGGTCAATTACTTCGACTATGACTATGCGCCGCCGCGCGAGCTGAATACGCCGTTCGCGGTGCATACCGAGATGGCGCCGACGCCGTGGAATCCGAAGACCCATCTGCTGCAGGTCGGCATCCAGGGCTGGAAGCCGCAGGGCAAAATGCCGCCGTCGAACCTGGTGTTCCTGGTCGACGTCTCGGGCTCGATGCTGGAGCCAGACAAGCTGCCGCTGGTCAAGGCCAGCCTCAAGCTGCTGGCGCACCAGATGGGTCACGAGGACCGCATCAGCCTGGTGGTCTACGCCGGCAACACCGGCGTGGTGCTGGAACCGACGCCGGGGGACGATACGGCGAAGATCGACGCGGCGCTGGACCGTCTGGAAGCCGGCGGCTCGACCAATGGCGGCGCCGGCATCCGCCTGGCCTACCAGGTGGCGCAGCAGGCATTCGTCAAGGGCGGCAACAACCGCGTGCTGCTGGCCACCGACGGTGATTTCAATGTCGGCACCACCAGCTTCGAGGCGCTGCTGGACCTGGTGAAGGAGCGGCGCAAGAGCGGCATCGCCCTCACCACCCTGGGCGTGGGCACCGGCAATTACAACGACCGCCTGATGGAACAACTGGCGGATGCCGGCGACGGTAATTACGCCTATCTCGATTCGCTGAAGGAAGCGCAGAAGGCGTTGGTGGAGCAGCGCGCGGCCACGCTGTTGACCATTGCCCGCGACGTGAAGATCCAGGTCGAGTTCAATCCGGCGCTGGTGTCCGAGTACCGCCTGATCGGCTACGAGGATCGCCTGCTCAAGCGCGAGGACTTCAACAACGACAAGGTCGATGCGGGTGATATCGGCGCCGGGCACCGGGTCACGGCGCTGTATGAAGTGACCCTGGCCGGCAGCGGTGGCGAGCGCATCGATCCGCTGCGCTATGGCCAGTCCGCGGCGACGGCTGCACGCGGCGATGAGCTGGCTTTCCTGCGCTTGCGCTACAAGCGGCCGCAGGACGGCATGGATGCATCGAGCCGGCTGATCGAGCAGCCGATCCTGAAGAGCCGCATCGAGTCCGCCGATGCCGCCACGCCGGCGTTCCGGCTGGCGGCTGCCGTCGCCGGTTACGGGCAGTTGCTGCGCGGGGGTTCCTATACGAATGGTTTCGGGTACGCTGAAGTGGTGCGGCTGGCCCGGGCCGCGCGCGGCGACGATGCGCAGGGCTATGCCGGGGAGTTCGTCCAGTTGGCGCAGATGGCGGACAGCCTCGGTACGAAGCAGGCGCGGGCCGATGTCAAGGCAGTCAGACAGGAGGAATAGCGCCTGGAAGCAAGCCTCACGGTGGAGCGGCCGACTGTAGTCGCCGCTCCGACCGACGAAGACTTGATGATGCAGTACCGGGGCGGGGAATTGGCGGCGTTCGAGATGCTGTATCGGCGCCACAAGGATCCGCTGTACCGGTATCTGCTGCGTGGCTGTGCCCACGCAGAGGTGGCGGCCGAGCTGTTCCAGGACGTGTGGGCCAGCCTGGTGCGGGTGCGTTCCAGCTACGAGCCGCGGGCGAAGTTCAGCACCTGGCTGTACCGCATGGCGCACAATCGCCTGATCGATCATCTGCGGCTGGTGCCGCGCGCGCCGCTGTCGCTGGAAGAGGAACTGATTCCCGCCGCGGCCGAGCACGAGCGGCCGGATGCGCAGGCCCTGGCGGGAGAAAGCGCCGGCCGTTTGCGTCGCGCACTGGCGGCCTTGCCGGTGGAGCAGCGCGAGGCGTTTCTGCTGCACGAGGAAGCGGGTTTGAGCCTGGAGGAAATCGCCGAAGTGAGCGGAGTGGGACGCGAAACCGTGAAGAGCCGGCTGCGCTACGGCCTGGCCAAGCTGCGCGAGGCGCTGGCCGATGACTGAACAGAAGCAGACGCCGCCCGACGATCACGAGCTGGAGCAATTCCTGGCCCGGCGTAGCGAGTTGTCGCAGCGCTATCACTCTGCTGTGGGCTCTGATGTGGGGGCCGATGCGGCGGGCGAGGGTGCGCCGCCGGAACTGGATGCGGCGGTACTGGCGCGGGCGCGGGCCGAGCTGCAACGGCCGGCGGCGAGTTCACGGCGTTTCCTGCGCTGGGGCCGGCCGCTGGCGGTGGCCGCTTCGCTGATGTTGGTGGTGAGCCTGGGCTGGATGGCGCAGCAGAGGCCCTTGCCGCAGCAGGTGGCGCCGGCTGCGCCTGCGGTGGTGCCGAAGGAAGTCGCCATGTCGGCGATGGGTGCCATTCCGGCGCCGCCGGTTGACAGGAAGGCGGAGGAGGCGGAGCAGCGCAAGGCGCCGGCAAAGGCTGCGCCGCCGGCGCAATCACTGCAGCCAAGTCCGGCGCCCGCTGCCGATGCACTGGTGCAGCGGCAAGCGGTAGAGGCACAAGCCGACATTGCGCCGCCACCGCCATCACCGGAGCCCCCGCCGCCTAAGCCGACTTCGGTACCCGCGCAGCAGGCAGCGCCGATGGTTGCGGCCAAGCCCGCTGTGCCGGAAAGGTCGCTTGACCAGGCTTATGCGTTCAAGCGGGAGTCGCGCTCCGCGCTGGCGGCGTCGAGTGCCGGCGCGGTGGCCGAGTCCGCACCGGTACCCGCTGCGCCCATTGCCGCCAACGCGTCGCCTGCTCCGACGCCGTTTGCGGCTGCGCCGCCCCCGCCGGAAATGACTGCGCCCGGTTCGGCGGCGCCGGTCGCGAACTCCGCGACAGCACCGAATCCTTGTGCGTCATCGCCCGTGCATGGTGCGGCCCTGGGGCAGGTGCAGGTAGCGCGCGGTCCCGATGCCGCGACGTGGTTGCAGCAGATCCG
>JAQGNS010000541.1 GCA_028291705.1 Nevskia sp. | reverse complement strand
CACAAGGGCCAGATCAGCCTGCCCGGTGGCGGCCGCGACGCGGCCGACGCCAGCCTGGCCGCCGCGGCCCTGCGTGAGGCGCAGGAGGAAGTGGGCCTGAATCCCGCGCTGGTCGAGGTGATCGGCTACCTCGACGACTATCCCACCATCACCGGCTACCGCATCACCCCGGTAGTGGGAATCGTGCGGCAGGCCTTCGACCCGGTGATCCATCCCGGCGAGGTGGCGGAGACCTTCGAGCTACCGCTGGAGGTGTTGCTGGCCGAGAACGCCTTCGAGCGTAAATCGCTGCTGCGCGACGGCTTCGACGTGCTGGTGCGCGAGATCAACCACGACGGCCGCCGCATCTGGGGCGCTACCGCCGGCATCCTGTGGGAGCTGCGGCTGAAGATGCTCGGCCATGACTGAGCCCTTGGACGAAGCCCTGCGCCTGCAGCGGGCCGCCGCCGCCGAGGGCTTCGACTGGACCGACCAGGCCGGCCTGTGGGACAAGCTGGCGGAAGAGATCGTGGAGCTGCAGCAGGCGCCGGACGCCGCCAACCGGGCGGAGGAGCTGGGCGACCTGCTGTTCATGGTGGTGAACCTGTCGCGCCATCTGGGCGTGGATGCCGTCGCCGCGCTGGCTGCGGCGAATGCCAAGTTCAGCCGCCGTTACGGCCATGTGCGGCAACATCTGCCGGAACTGCCCCCCTTGGGCGATCCCCAGCGCCTGGAGCGCATGGAGCAGCTATGGCAGGAAGCCAAGAAACTGGAGCGACCCTAAAAAAACGGTTAAGCTTCAGTTGATTAGGCGATATATTTAAGAAATAAAAAGCAGTCGATGGTGGCGGTCGATGTTGGTGACGCGGTCCCGATCAGGCGCATTCCAAAAATAGCCGGGGACCAGAAATTCGCAGCCGGGGAGGATCGGCATGAGAATCGGGCTTGTGGTGGACTCGGCGTGCGACCTGCCGCAGGACTTCTGCGCGGAGCACAACATCGTGGTCCTGCCGGTGACGATCCATGTCGGCAACGAGGAATTCATCGACCGCCGCGATCCGCAGGCGACGCTGGAGTTCTACCGCCGGCACCTGACCAATGCCGCGCATGCCGAAACCGCTCCGCTGAGCGTGGAGCAGATCAAGAATCTGTTTCTCGAGCGCCTGGTGCTCGATTACGACTTTGTGTTCTGCCTCACCGTGGCCAGTTCGCGCAGCCCGATCTTCGAAAACGCCACCCAAGCTTCACTGTCCATCCTGTCCGAGTACAAGCCGGTGCGCGCCGCCGCCGGCATGCCGGGGCCGTTCGCGCTGCGCGTCATCGACAGCCAGAACCTGTTTGCCGCGCTGGGCGTCCTGGCGGCGGAAGTGGCGCGCATGATCCGTGAAGGGCATACCCCCAACCGCATCCGCGAGCGGCTCGACAATCTGATTCCCGCGCTGTACATGTACGGCTTGCCCAGCGATCTGTATCACCTGCGCTCGCGCGCCCACAAGAAGGGCGACAAGAGCGTGGGCTGGTTCAAGTACGCGGTGGGCAGCGCGCTGGACATCAAGCCGCTGATCCGCGCCAACCGCAACGAAACCGCTTCGATCGCCAGCATCCGGCATTTCGACGAGGGTTCGCGCCGCCTGTGCCAGTTCGCCGCCGACCGCATCCGCGCCGGGCTGCTCACGCCCACGCTATGCGTCAGCTATGCCGGCGATCTGGAAAAACTGGAAAAGTTGCCCGGTTACCAGGAATTGAAGGCCGTGGCGCGGGAACACAATGTCGCCCTCTACGCCAGCGTCGCCAGCATCACCGCCTGCATCAACGTGGGCGAGGGCGCGCTGAACATCGGCTTCTGCGCGGCAGAGCACGAGTTTAAATAGTTGGATCAAGCGCGCTGCTTTTTTAATCCAGGGCGTCGTACAGCGCGACGTATTCCTGCGTCACCCGGTGGCTGGGGTCGAGCTGGATCATCGGCATGTGCCGTTCGTGCGATTCCTTGACCCGCACCGAGCTGGACAGGGTCTGTTCCAGCACCGGCTGGCCTTCCTCGCGTAGTTCCGCCACCACCCGCGCCGGCAGCTTGGCGCGGCCCTGGAACTGGTTGACCACGATGCCTTCGATCTCCAGGCTGTCGTTGTGGTCGGCGCGGATCTCCTGCAGGTTGTCGAGCAGGGTATACAGCGCCTGGCGGGCGAATTCATCGCAGTCGAAGGGAATCAGGCAGCGGTTGGCGGCGATCAGGGCGGAGCGGCTGTAGAAATTCAGGGCCGGCGGGGTATCGATGAACACCGCGTCGTAACCCTTGAGCTTGTCCAGCGCCTGGCGCAGCTTCTGCACCTTCTGCTTGGCCTCCAGCTTGACCTGCAGGTCTTCCAGGCGCGGATCCGAGGCCACCACGTCGAGATTCTCGTAGGGGGTGTTGGTGGCGTAGGTCACGAACGGCGGGGTTTGCAGCGAGAACCCAAGGGTCGATTCGAAGAAGTCGCCGATGGTGCGGTCGGCCTTGCCGGGCTTGCCACCCAGCAGGTACTGGGTTGCGTTGCCCTGGGTGTCGAGGTCGATCACCAGGGTGCGCAGGCCGCGCGAAGCGGCGATGGCGGCCAGGTTGCAGACGATGGTGGTCTTGCCCACGCCACCCTTCTGGTTGAAAACAACGCGACGAATCATCCGGGTACTACTCCGAGCCTGGTTAAAAATGTGTGAACTGCCTGCATTATCGCCAGTTTCGTGCCGGAACTGCGAGATTCGGCGGCCCGGCTTTTGCAAAAAGCCGCCAGCAGCTACGATGCCCGCCCCGGAAGCGCTCCGGGTTTTCCATCATCTGTGCGGGGACCACGTCCCCGGCATTTCAGGCTTTTCTCACAGCCAACACGGGGACCACGTCCCCAGCATTTTGGTTTTTCACGGTACACACGGGGACCACGTCCCCGGCGTTTTGGTTTTTTCACGGTAGACACGGGGATTTCCATGCTGAAACACAACAGCTATTTCAACGGCTCGGTGCAATCCATCGGCTTCGAACGCAACGGCCTGCGCGCCACGGTCGGCGTCATCGCCGGCGGCGAGCAGCACCATTTCAACACGGCGGCGGCCGAACGCATGACCGTGATCAGCGGCCTGCTGCGCGCCAACCTCGGCGGCAGTTGGGCCAGCTTCCCGGCCGGTACTTATTTCGAAGTGGGCGCCAACGGTGGGTTCGATGTGCAGGCGGTGGGTGGGCCGGCTGCCTATCTTTGCGAATTCATGCCTTAAGGCGACGATCTCGCTGCCATCGTCATCTCCGCGAAGGCGGGGATGACAAAAAAAACAGGGGCGCCGAAGCGCCCCTGTTTTGTACACCCGCTTGTTTCAGCAGTCCGGGCAAGGACGCCTGGTAGCTTGGACAGGGACGTCTATGCTGCGAGCTGACGCAGCATGTAGTGCAGCACGCCACCGTTCTCGTAATACTCCCACTCCTTCGGCGTGTCGATGCGGACGCGCGCCTTGAAGCTGACGGTCTTGCCGTCGCCCTTGACGGCGTTGACGGTGACTTCCTTGGCGCCGTGCTTGAGGCCTTCGATGCTGAACACCTCGGTGCCGTCCAGGCCCAGGGTCTGCGCGTTCTCGCCGTTGACGAAGTTCAGCGGGGCCACGCCCATGCCGACCAGGTTGGCGCGGTGGATGCGCTCGAAGCTCTCCGAGATCACCGCCTTGACGCCCAACAGGATGGTGCCCTTGGCCGCCCAGTCGCGGGAGGAGCCGGTGCCGTATTCCTTGCCAGCCAACACCACCAGCGGGATCTTCTCCGCCTGGTACTTCATGGCCGCGTCGTAGATCGACATCTGCTCGCCATCGGGCAGGTGCTTGGTCACGCCGCCTTCCACGCCCGGAACCATCTGGTTCTTGATGCGGGTGTTGGCGAAGGTGCCGCGCATCATGATTTCATGGTTGCCGCGGCGCGAACCGAAGCTGTTGAAATCGGCGCGCTGCACGCCGTGCTCGACCAGGTACTTGCCGGCCGGGCCGTCTTTCTTGATGTCGCCGGCGGGCGAGATGTGGTCGGTGGTGATGGAGTCGGCCAGCAGGGCCAGGCAGCGCGCGCCGGTGATGGTGGGAATGCCCGGCTTGGTCTTGGTGATGCCGTCGAAGTAGGGCGGATTCTGCACGTAGGTGCTCTTCGAATCCCAGGGATAGGTCTCCGACTTGGCGACCTGGATCGACTGCCAGCGGGTATCGCCGAGGAACACTTCGCCGTAGCTCGCCTTGAACAGCTCGGCAGAAAGCGACTTGGCGATGGTTTCCTGGATTTCCTTCTGCGTCGGCCAGATGTCCTTCAGATAGACCGCCTTGCCGTCTTTGCCGGTGCCGATGGCGTCCTTGGCCAGGTCCATGTCGACGGTGCCGGCGAAGGCGTAGGCGACGACCAGCGGCGGGCTGGCGAGGTAGTTCATGCGCACGTCCTGGTGGACGCGGCCCTCGAAGTTGCGGTTGCCGGACAGCACCGCGGCGACCGACAGCTTGTTGTCGCCGATGGCCTTGCCGATCGGCTCGTTGAGCGGGCCCGAGTTGCCGATACAGGTGGTGCAGCCGTAGCCCACCAGGTTGAAGCCGGCGCCTTCCAGCTCGGTAAGGAGGTTGGCCTTCTTCAGATACTCGGTAACCACCTTGGAGCCGGGGGCCAGCGAGGTCTTGACCCAGGGCTTGGTCTTCAGGCCCAGCGCCAGCGCCTTCTTCGCTACCAGGCCGGCGGCGATCAGCACGGCCGGGTTGGAGGTGTTGGTGCAGGAGGTGATGGCGGCGATGACCACCGCGCCGTCCTTGAGGTCGTACTGGTGGCCGGCATCGCTGACCTTGGCCGGGCCGGCGGAGGGACGCAGCTTCTGCTCGCCTTCGAAGGCTTTCTTGTAGTTCGGCTGCACGTCGGTCAGCAACACGCGGTCCTGCGGACGCTTGGGGCCGGCCATCGAGGGCAGGATGCTGGCCAGGTCCAGGTGCAGCACATCGGTGTATTCGGCTTCGGCCGTTTCCGGCGTCCACCACAGGTCCTGCGCCTTGGCGTAGGCCTCGACCACCGCGATCTGCTCTTCGCTGCGGCCGGTCAGGCGCAGGTAGTTGAGGGTCTCGCCGTCGATCGGGAAGATGCCGCAGGTGGCGCCGTATTCCGGGGCCATGTTGGCGATGGTGCAGCGGTCGGCGGTGGCCAGGTTACCCAGGCCGGGGCCGAAGAATTCGACGAACTTTTCCACCACGCCGCGCTTGCGCAGCATTTCGGTGATGGTCAGCACCAGGTCGGTGGCGGTGGCGCCTTCCGGCAGCTTGCCGCTGAGGCGCACGCCGATCACGTCCGGCATCAGCATGGTGGAAGGCTGGCCGAGCATGGCGGCTTCAGCCTCGATGCCGCCGACACCCCAGCCGAGCACGCCGATGCCGTTGACCATGGTGGTGTGGGAATCGGTGCCGAAGCAGCTGTCCGGGTAGAGCAGGCCGTTCTTGTCGAACACCACGCGGGCCAGGAATTCGATGTTGACCTGGTGCACAATACCGGTATCGGGCGGCACAACCTTGAAATTGTCGAAGGCCTCCTGGCCCCAGCGCAGGAAGCTGTAGCGTTCCTTGTTGCGCTGGAACTCCAGCTTGGCGTTGAGGTCGAAGGCGTCGCTGGTGCCGTAATGGTCGACCATCACCGAGTGATCGATGACCAGTTCGGCGGGACAGAGGGGATTGATCTTTTTGGCGTCACCACCCAGGCTCTTCATGGCGTCGCGCATGGCGGCGAAGTCAACCACGCAAGGAACACCGGTAAAGTCCTGCAGCACGACGCGGGCCGGCATGAAGGCGATTTCCTTCTGCGGCAGCTTCCTCAGGTCGGCGCCGGCCAGTGCTTCGACATCGGCTTTGGTGATGTTGACCCCGTCTTCGTGACGGACGAGGTTTTCCAGCAGGATCTTGTAGGAGTAGGGCAGGCGGGAGAGCTTGAACTGCGGCTCAAGGGCTTTGAGATTGCAATAAGTATAGGATTTGTCGCCGACTTTGAGGCTGGACTTGGCTTTGAAGCTGTCCGACATGGTTCTTCTCCTGAAAAAGATCTGTACACGCACGCGCAGGGCGTGCCACGACGGCGCGAATTATAGCAAGGAGGGCTGCATGAAAAAGTTCGGAATGATGGTATTTACGCTGCTATTGGCGGCTTGCGGCAATGGAACGGTCAATTCGCCGTCCATTTCCGGGTTCAAGGCCAGTGCGGCGGCGGTCAATAGTGGTGCAGCGGTGACCCTGAGCTGGTCGGTCAGCAATGCCACCCGGGTGGTTTTGCAACCCGGCGCTGTCGATGTCACCAGCCGCAACACCTTTGCCGTCAACCCAACGGCCACCACCACCTACACGCTCACCGCCAGCAGCAGCGTCTCCAATGTACAGGCCAGCACCTCGGTGCGGGTCTATGACTGGAGCAAGGTGAACAGCGCGCTGGACGGCTTCGTTTCCACGGCCAGCAGTCCGCCGTCGGGCTCGGTAGGCGGCTACAGTTTCCTGCTGTTCAACAGCAGCGGCACGCTCCTGACCCGTGCCGGCGGCGACCATAGCCTGTCCACGGTCGAGATGCTGGCTTCCGCCAGCAAGCTACCCTCGTCCTCGGCGATCCTGACCCTGGTGGATCAGGGCAAGCTCAATCTGGATACACCGGTCGCGACCTATCTGCACAATGCCGGCGATCCCATCACCTGGCCTGCCGACAAGGCGGCCATCACCACGCGCATGCTGCTGGCGCATACCTCGGGCCTGCCCGGACTCGGCGACACCCAGCCGAACTGCCTCAACCAGCCTGCCGCCAGCACCCTCCAGCAGTGTGCGCAGGACATCGCCAACGCCACGCTGGTATCCCAGCCGGGCGCCGAGTTCAACTACGGCGGTGCGGATTACCAGGTGGCGGGCTACGTTGCCACGCTGCTCTCCGGGGCCAGCAGCTGGCAGGCTTTTTTCAGCACCGCCATCGCGGCGCCGCTCGGCGGCATTACCAGCTACAGCTACGGTGATCCCGCGCTGGTCACCAATCCGCGCATCGCCGGCGGCGCGGCGAGCAACGTCACGGACTACGCCACCATCCTGCGCATGGTGCAGGGCGGCGGCAAGTTCAATGGCAAGCAGGTGCTGTCGGCGAACGCGATCAGCGCGTTGCAGACCAATGAAATCGATGGATTGCCGAATACCTTCAACCCGTTCCCGCAGAGCGCGGCGGCGAGCTATCCAGGGTATGGACTGGGCTTGTTCATTTCCGCGCCGGCCTTGTACCAGCCCAGCCCGGGGCCGGAATACAGCGATCCGGGTCTGTTCGGCGCCACGCCCTGGTTCGATGACGGGCTCAACTACGGTGCGGTGATCCTGATCAACCAGGACACGACGACCGGTCTGGACATGTGGAACGCAGTGCGGCCGCTGATCATCCAGCAGCTCACCGGCAGCGCCAGCTAGGGGTTATAGGCGGCGGCGATTTCGCCGCCGCCCAGGCATTCCTCGCCGTCGTAGAGCACCAGGTATTGCCCGGCCGCAGCCGCACGTTGCGGCTGGGCAAAATCCGCGATCAGCGCGCCGTCTTCCCGCAACTGCACCGTGCAGTCCTGCAACGCCTGGCGGTGACGGATGCGTGCCTGGAAAGGTTTGCCGAATTGTTCCGGCCGGCGCACCCACTGGAACGGCGCGGTCTCGATGCGCCGCGACATCAGCCGCGGATGGTCGGCTTCCTGCGACACCAGCAGTGCATTACGCGCGGGATCCTTGCCGATTACGTACCACGGCGCCTCACGCGCTCCGCGCTGGCCGCCGATGGCCAGGCCGCGACGCTGGCCCAGGGTGTAGTACATCAGGCCGCGATGTTCGCCGATGACGCGACCGGCGGTATCTTCCATCGGGCCGGGATTGGGCTGCAGGTACTGCGACAGGAAGTCGCGGAATTCACGTTCGCCGATGAAGCAGATGCCGGTGGAATCCTTGCGCCGATGATTGGGCAGGCCGGCGCGGCGGGCGATTTCACGCACCATCGGTTTGGTCAGGCCGCCGATGGGAAACAACACCCGTTCAAAATGCTCGCGCGCCACGGCGGCGAGAAAATAGCTCTGGTCCTTGTTGTCGTCCGCGGCGCGCAGCAGGCGCGGCCCGTCGGCAGCCTGTTCGATGCGCGCGTAGTGGCCGGTGGCGACGAAGTCCGCGCCCAGGCGCAGGGCGTGTTCGCGGAACGGCTGGAACTTCACTTCGCGATTGCACAGCACATCGGGGTTCGGCGTCTTGCCGGCCTGGTAGTCGGCGAGGAAATGATCGAACACGCGTGCGCGGTATTCGGCGGAGAAGTCGACGCGGTGCAGGGGAATATCCAGTTCCTCGCACACGGCTCTCGCCGACTGGAAGTCTTCCGCGGAGGTGCAATATCCCTCCTCGTCCTCGGTCCAGTTGACCATGAACAGGGCCGACACGCGGTAGCCCTGTTCCTTCAGCAGCCAGGCCGTTACCGCGGAATCGACGCCGCCGGAAAGACCGACCACGACATGCGCCGCCGTGATGCTCATGCCTGCCCTCCGGAACCTGCGGTGCGTGCGCGCAGCAGCACACTCATCAAGGGGACCAAGAGCAGCACCTTGAGCGCATCGATGGCGTAGAACATGTTCATCGCCGCCGGCGCGTCCGGAATTTCACCATTCATCGCTACGTAATCCAGGCCCATCCACAGCACCGTCGGTGCCACGACGATCAGGGCGGCCGGCAGCAGGCGGCGTGCGTAGAGCCGCGCCAATGCCCAGGCAAAGGGCAGGCCGGTCAGCACGACAATCAGGGTGTTGAGGATCTGCTCCCACACCCAGAAGCGCAGGTGTTTTTCGTCAATCCATTGCATGAAGTGCGGCATCGGCAACGCCGCTCCTACGCCCACAGCTTCCAGCAGCAACACGGTGTAGAGGGCGGCGCCGAGCAGCAGGACCAGGACGCCCAGCAAGGGATTGCGATCAAAAGGGCTTGCAGCCATGCCGCAATTATCGCAGATGGTGTATCAGGTCGAGCGGGTAGCGCTTGCCGGCAAGATAATCGTCGACGCCGAGCAGCACCATCGGGCTGCGATGGCGGCCACCGCATGTTGCAAGCTCCTCGCGGCTCATCCACAGCCCGCGTTCGATGCCGTCGTCGAGGGTTCGCTGCGGGTGGTGGTGCAGCGCTCTGGCCGCGAAGGCCACGCGCAGGAAGCCGTGGTCGAGATGTTCGGGCTTGTAGGCGTAGAGACCGACCAGGCCGGTCAGCTCCACGTCCCAGGCGCTTTCCTCCAGGGTTTCCCGGATGGCGGCGGCCTGCAGGGTTTCGCCTTCCTCCCAGTGCCCGGCCGGCTGGTTCAGCACCAGGCGGCCGTCATCAGTGCGTTCTTCCACCAGCAGGAACCGCCCCTCGTGTTCGACCACGCAGGCAACGGTGATATGCGCGTTCCAGCCCATCAGCTCCGCGGAGCGGGCAGGGTGCCGCGGTTGCGCAGGTGGTAGTAGCCGCGTGTATCCGGCTGCCCGATGCTGCCGGACTGCAGCATGTTGCGCAGATTCGGATCGGCGTTGTCCTTGGCCTTGAGCTGGAGATCGTAGTCGTAGCTGCGGTCCGCCAGCACATGCACCTCGCCGCTGGCATCGAGTGGTCCACCCAGGGTTTCGATGACGATCTTGATGCTGTCGTTGCCGGAAGTGCCGGCCGGCGGGGGCTGGTTGCTCAGGGTGGCCTTGAAATCGCCCAGCGGCAGCGGGTCTTTGCCCAGGGTAAAGGCCAGGCCGTGCAGTTCGGCGGTGCCGGCGACCGCCGTGGGAAAGCCTTTGCGCAGCTTGAGGCTACCGACATCGAAACGGACCTGGCCGTCGACCGGAACGAAGGGAAAGCCGGCGATCGCCGCCAACGCCTTGACGCCGCCGCCGCCCTGGGCGCCCGCGATATTGACGCCGCCGAATACCAGGGCGACGCGCCCTTTGAGGTTCAGATCCTGGCCGCCGCCGTCAACGTGAAAGCTGGCGCGGAGCAGGGGCAGCCACCAGGGCTGGAAGTCCCAGCGCAGGTTCTGCAGCAGCGGGCGGCCGTTGATACCCACGGTCTGCACCTTGCCCTGGTCAAGGCTGCCTTCCAACCCATAGAGCTGGACCGCCGCCGCCTTGGGTGCGAACCAGGCATAGAGGTTGGCCGCCGGCGCGCTGAGCAACAGCGTCCAGACGAACACCAGCACGCCGATCAGGATCAGGGTGCGTGCTTTCATGGTCCGCGCTTCAGGGACAGACGCACGCTGACCACGCCAGGCGCCGGGCGGCGCTCGATGGCGACGTTGTCGATATGTACGGCGTAGCGGGTTTGCAGGTCGTCCATCCAGCGCAGCACGGCATCGAACGGCACATCGTCGATCCACACCCGCACCTGGTTCTCGCCGTCCGGGTTGATGCGCGACAGCGGCTTGCCGAGGATTCCGTCCTTGCTGGCCTGATCCACCGCGGAAAGCAGGGAGACTTCCGGGCCTACCACCGGCGCACCACCAGCCGGGTGCACCACCTGGGCCAGTACGCCGATCTGCTCGATGCGACTGGCCAGGGCTCGGGCCGACTCCAGTTCCTCCGCCCGATGGGTGCGGGCCAGGACAAAGGGCTGCCACAGTCCCAGGTAGATCACGGCCAGCAGAGCCGCCAGGCCGCCTACGGCGACGATCAGCTGTTCACGCGGCTGCAAGGCTTCGAAGCGCACGCGCAACGGCGCCAGCTGCCGGTTGAGCTCCGCCAGTTGTGGTTCCAGCCGTTCGCGCATGGATTTCATGAGCAGTGGCCCGCGGAAAGCTTGAGGCGGATCTTGGCCCCGGCTTCGCCGGAATCGGCCGACTGCACGTCGAGCACGGCGCAGCGGTGGTTCGCGTACCAGCCGCGCAGCTTCTCCAGCACCTGCAAATCGGTGCCGCTCAGGTCGAGAAACAGGGCGCCCTCGCGATATTCGGCGTTGTTGAGGGTCAAGCCGGGCGTGGCGACGAGGCTGTCCGCAGCTTGTTGCAACAGCGAAAGCGGGCCGCCCTGACCATTGCCATGTCCGAGAATCTGCGCCTGCTGCTCGACCTGGGTGCCGAGCGATACCGCGGCGACGCGCTGGCCCGGGAACAGCTGGTTGAAGCGCAGCTCATTGGCGCTTTGCTGGGCTGCCGCGGCGTGCTTGAAATGCAGCGCCTCGACCGTATTGACGACGATGCCCAGCACGAAGGCCGCTGCGAGCAGGCCCGCAGCGAAGCGCCAGGGGCGCCAGAAGCGGTCCAGGCTCTCGCGCTGTGAATAGGAACCCTGCAGCAGATTGATGGCCTGCGCCAGGCGCAGGTTGCGCACCATCGCTTCCAGCGGATGGCTGAAGCCGGGGAGCAATTCCAGCGGCCGTTTCAGGGGGGTGTAGTCGACCTGTTCACCGCGTGATGACGTCAGCACCCGCAGGGAGTGCGGCGCGCCGTTCTCGGCCAGCTGCAGGAACAGTTCGAAATCTTCCGGCACGCAGCTGAAGCCGCTGTAGGCGCCGGTGCGCGCGGTCAGGTGGTCCGGCTCGGGCAACACGGTCCAGGGGCCGCCGTTCTCCCAGGGCAGGGCCAGGGTTTCGGGGACCAGCGCATCGGGCATGGTGTCGCGTTCGCGGAACGGCGCCAGCCATTCCTGCATGTGTTCGTGCGAGGCCACCGCCACCGGGAAGGCGCCGTCCGGTTGGCGTGGGCCCAGCGAGAAATGCAGGGTCTCGACGTCGTCGGCGAACTGGTCTTCCAGCACGAACGGAGCGGCCTGCAACACCTTGGCCGGCTGGCGCGCGGGAACCTTGACCTGGGTCAGCCGCACTTCCGCCCCCGGCACGAATACCACCAGCTTGCGGCCGGCGGCCTGGGCGATCACCTCCGACAGGGGGGCTTCGCGCACGAACACGCTGGCGGGCGCGCCACCCAGGCCGTCGGTCACCACGACGGTGTAGGGGGTCGGCGCATCGCCCGAGGGCTGGCGCAAGCGGATGTACAGGGTTTCGCGCACGGTCAGGCGGCGGGCTAGATTTGCGGAGTTATTCGGTATTGGTGCTATGGGCCAGCACTACGGGCGTTCCGCTGCCCGGCCGGTAGATCACACTGTACAACGCGAGCCGACCGCTGCCAATGAAAACCTCGGCTTGGAGCTCGAAATAATTACTGGTGACGCCCATGGAAACCGCGCCTATGACACCCGTATTACCGTTATTGGTCACGCTGGGGATGAATCCGAACTCGCCGCTGCCGCTGATCACGTTGGTATCAGTGACCGGCTGCCGCTTGCGCACGGCGATGAATTTTTCCACCACAGCTTTATTGGTGATATTAGGCGCCAGGGACATCAGCACCGGCTCGGGCGCGGTGTTGATGTTGATCGGGGTGATGGTCCCGGTTCCTCCCCCTGCCGCGGCCGCCGCGGCAGGGGTGAGATTCGTCGGCGCCACCGGCAGGGCGGTGACATAGGGCAGCAGGGCCGCGTACAGCTCCTTGGTCATGCCCCTGACCAGCATCAGTTCGCTGACGCTGCGCATCGGCTGGTTGGCGGCACGGTAGGGCGGGTCCTGCGACAGGTAGTCCTGGTCCTCGGCGCCGTCGCTGCCGGCGCGCTGGTCATCGGCGTCGATCCAGTCGCGGATGGCGTAGCCGATGCCGTGATACTTGGAGGCATCGAAGTTCGGCAGGTTGTCCAGCAGGCGGTCGAACTGCTGGATATAGATCATCGCGCCGGTGGCGGCGGCATTGTTGCTGTTGTTGTACTGGCCGACGCCAATGTTGTTGAGGTTGAAGCGCCCCTGCAGATCTTCGATATGGCCGCGGATGCCGCCACCGTCGATCGGCAGGAAATCGACCGGCTGCGCCCAGAGACCATTGAAACCCACCGTCTTGCTATTGAGCTTGGCGTCCTGGATCAGGATGCCCTTGACCCAGGACTCGATGCCGGTGCCGTACCACAGCTCGGCCTCGGACTGGACCAGGTTGGCGCTGCGGTGCACCGCGATGTTGGACGCCTCGAACATCGCCACCGCGGCGATGCTGGCCAGGGCGACGACGAAGATCGCGGTAATCAGGGCGATGCCGCCTTGCCGTTTCATCCTCCCGTCCCTCCGCCGCTGCTGGAGCCGGAACTGGAACCGCCACTCAAGCCATCGGGCCCGAAACGGAACAGCAGCCGCATCTCACCCCAATCGCGTGTGCGCAGGGTCAGTTCCGCCGACACCGGCGGCAGGATCGCTGCGGCATTGCTGCCGCTGCTGCTCAGGGTGGTGTTGTTTGCCGGCCACTGGTCCTGCCAGGCGTAGCGGCTGTCCAGGAAACGCCACCGCACCTGCTCCACATGCTCCAGCAGACTCAGGTCCACCGGGTCGGTCTGCGAGGCCCGGTCCAGCACGCGCCAGCTGCGCCGTATCAGCCGGAAGTTGTCGGACTGGCTGTCGTCGAGGAAATAGCTGACGCGCTCCAGGGTGGCACGCGGCAGCAGGGCCGGATTGCTCCAGCCGCCGCGGGTGAATTCGAGACGCTTGTTGGTGCTGTCGTAGATGAAGGCGGGCAGCGACTGGCCGTTGCTGTCGCGAACGGTGCGGGCGGAGCCGTTGACGAAGTCCTCGCGCAGGCGGACGTAGGCTTTCTGGTATTCAGCGGTACGCGCTAGCGATTCCTCGATGTGTCGACGCGTGCCGAGCACGCTGCTGAGGCCGCCGTAGGCCATGACGGAGAAGACGCCGAAGATCAGGATCACCACCAGCAATTCGAGCAAGGTGAAGCCGTGCGCATTGCCGCGCGGCTTGCGGTTCGGCAGGCGAGGGTGGTTCACTGCTGTTGCCGTCCCGCGGCGGAGAGAAAGGTGCTCAGCTCGATATAGCTGTGCTTCTGCGAATCGGATTTCTTTTCCACGCGGATGTTGACGCGCCGCAGGGTCGGATCCTGCGTGCCCACCACTTCGGAACGCCAGGTCCAGGTGTCGCCGCCCATCTGCACATCGTCGCTGCCGGTTCCGACCTGCGGCCATACCGGCAACATCTCGATCTCGGCCAGGCGGTTGCGCGCCACCCACAGCGCCAGGGTCTTGTCGCGCAGTCCCGACGCGGAGCGGGCGTAGCTGGAGCCGCCGGAAATGATCGCGGTGAGGGCCAGGGCCAGCACGGTGACGGCCACCAGCACTTCCAGCAGGGTGAACCCCCTCTGCAGGGCCAGCCGGCTGGATCTTCCAGCAGCCTCGGATCCGCGCGCCGTCACTGCAGGGACCTGCGTTCGTGCTGGATGCGGCCCAAGGCGTCCGATTCGATATGGAAGTACGACAGGTAGTTCTGCGCCTTGACGTCGACGGCGAAGGCGCTGCTTTCGCCGCCCGGCAGCAGCACGATCTGCGGCTGGATCTTCTGCTTCTCGTCGCTCGAATTCGCTCCAGGCTTGGCGTCCTGCGCCGGCGGCACCATGCGGCCTTCCACGTGCAATTCGGCGTAGAACGGAGGCAGCAGTGGCCGCGGCCGCAACGCACCTTGTCCGTACTCGACCCACCGGCCCTTGTCGTCGAAGGTGAGGAACTGATAGCCGCTGGTGGTGAAGCGCAAGCCGATGGGGATGCCCTTCATCTGCGATTCTTCCTGGGCGAGTTTCACCAGTTGCTCGAAACGCTGCGATTCGGTTTGCAGGCGGTCGTCGAGCTGCCGGTTGCCCATCTTCAGGCCGACAAAAGTTGCCAGAATCCCGATGATGAAGATGACGATAAGCATCTCGATCAGGGTGAAGCCGGCAGCTTTGCTTCGGTCGAAGGGGTGCCGCATGGATCAGGCTCTCAAAGCAACGTGTTCAGCAAGCGCATCAGGCTAGCCCTGGCGTTCGACTTTGCGTCCGCCAAATGCATCAAAGCCATCCATGGCGGGACCGAGCGGCTGTGGGAAAGCCCGGCCCGGCCGTCCATGGCCGGGCGTTCGCCCAGAGGCGAAGCTTTGCTTCGCCTCTGGGCTCACCCCCCCAGATTCCAGTTGCCGATGTCGGCGTTGACGCCATCGCCGCCGGGCGCGTTGTCGGCACCGAGGCTGAAGATGTCGATTTCGCCGTGCAGGCCCGGGTTGAGATACTGGTACGGATGCTGCCAGGGATCCTGCGGCAGGCGGTCGATGTAGCCGCCAGGCTTCCAGTTGCGCGCGGCCGGTTCGCCCTGGGGCGGGGCCACCAGCGATTCCAGGCCCTGCTGCGTGCTGGGGTAAACGTAGTTGTCGAGCTTGTACAGGTTGAGCGCCGATTGCATCGCGGCGATATCCTGTTTGGCCTTGGTGATGCGGGCCTTGTCCGGTGCGTCCATGACGCGCGGTACGACGATCGCGGCAAGAATGCCGAGAATCACCACGACGACCATGATTTCGATTAGGGTGAAGCCCGCCGCGCGGCGGCGCGGAAGAATATGTCTGTCCATGGGTTTGTTCATGATTTTGTAATGAAAATTAGCCGCGGTGACCAGGGTTTATGATAGCAGAGCCGTCTCCAAGTTCCCCGTCGGTGTGGGGGCCGCCCGCAGTGCTGTCGGCGCTGTGCCTGTTGCTGGCCCTGGCCGGTCCGCAACTGTCGCAATTCCTGCGTTATGATCGCGCCGCCATTGCCGCCGGGGAGTGGTGGCGGCTGTTCAGCGGCAACCTGGTTCATCTCGGATATTGGCATCTGCTGCTCAACGTCCTGAGCCTGGTATTGCTGGTTCTGCTGTGCCCGGAGCGCCTGTCGCCGGCGGAGTGGTTGCGCCGGCTGGTGCTGATCGGTACCGGGATGAGTCTGTGCCTGTACTTTCTCGCCCCCAAGGTGCAGACCTATGTCGGTCTGTCCGGGCTGGTCTACGGCCTGTTCGCGCTCGGCTTGGGACGGCAAGCCTGGCGGCGCGATGAAATCGCCATCGTTTGCCTGGTATTCCTGGCGGCGAGGATCACCTGGGAACTGGTGAAGGGTGCGCCGGCCTCGGAAACCGAACTGATCGGCGGCGGCGTGGTGGCGGAGTCGCATCTGTATGGAATCTGCTCCGCTCTGGTCTATGCCCTGGCGGCAGCGGCGTGGAACAGGATGCGCCGCGGACCGGGCGACGGTTTGAATCGGGCACTGAATTGATCAGTACGGCTGCGGATGGCCGGGTCGAGTGGATAGGATGTCGTTTTCAGGGAGATGCCGCTGCATGAAGTACGCGTTGTTGTTTCCGGGTCAGGGCTCGCAAACGGTCGGCATGCTCGCCGCGCTCGGCGTCGGCGAGCCGCAGGTAGACGAGACGTTCAACGAGGCCTCGGCCGTGCTCGGCTGGGATGTTTTGCGCCTGGTCCGAGAAGGTCCGGAAGAGGAATTGAACCGCACCCAGCGAACCCAGCCGGCGCTGCTGGCCGCGGGTATCGCGGTATGGCGCGTCTGGCGCGCCGGCGGCGGCGCTCTGCCGGCGGTGATGGCGGGGCACAGCCTGGGTGAGTACACGGCCCTGGTGGCGGCCGGATCCATCGCTTTCGGCGACGCGCTGCGCTTGGTCGAACTGCGCGGCGAACTGATGCAGAACGCAGTTCCGTCAGGCGTGGGCGCGATGGCCGCGATCATCGGCCTGGATGACGCCGAAGTGGAAAAGATCTGCGCCGCGTTTCCCGGTCCGGGCACCCTCGAACCGGCCAATTTCAATGCGCCGGGGCAGGTGGTAGTGGCCGGCAGCAAGGCCGGCCTGGACTGGCTGCTGGAAAACGCCAAGGAACTCGGCGTGCGCAAAGTGGTGCCGCTGCAGATGTCGGTGCCCTCGCATTGCTCGCTGATGCGCACCGCAGCCGCGCAACTGGCCGAAAGCCTGTTGAAAGTCGAGGTGCGCCCACCGATATTGCCGGTGATCCACAATATCGACGGCAAGCCGCGCACCGAGCCGGATGCGATCCGCGACGCCCTGATCGGGCAGCTGCACCACCCGGTACGCTGGTCGCAGAGCGTCGGCGCGATGGCGCAATCCGGCGTCGGCGCGTTTTTCGAATGCGGACCCGGCAAGGTCCTGACCAATCTCAACAAACGTATCCTGGGCGCCGGCATCTATATTGCACTGGAAGAGCCGGAAGGCATCCAGAAAGCGCGCGCCAGTTTCGAAACGGAGCAAGCATGAGCACAGCGGCAAGCGGGCGTTTCGGCGACAACGCGGTGGCCCTGGTCACCGGTGCCAGCCGCGGCATCGGCAAGGCCATTGCCACGCGCCTGGCGCAGGACGGGGCGCGGGTCATCGGCACCGCCACCAGCGCCGCCGGCGCCGAGGCGATCAGCACCGCGTTACAGGCCTGGAACGGTGCCGGCCGGGTGCTCGACGTGCGCGATCCGGCCTCGATCGAGGCCGTGGTCGGCGAAATCGGCAAGACCTTCGGCCCTATCACCATCCTGGTCAACAACGCCGGCGTCACCCGCGACACGCTATTGCTGCGCATGAAGGACGAGGACTGGACCCAGGTTCTGGAGACCGACCTCAGCTCGGTGTTCCGCCTGTCCAAGGCGGTGGTGCCGGGCATGATGAAGCAGCGTCATGGCCGCATCATCAGCATCGGTTCGGTAGTCGGCACCATGGGCAATGCGGGGCAGGCCAATTACGCGGCCGCCAAGGCCGGCCTGATCGGCTTCTCCAAATCGATGGCCCGCGAGATCGGTTCGCGCAATATCACCGTGAACGTGGTGGCGCCGGGTTTTGTCGAAACCGACATGACCAAAGAGCTGAAGGAAGACACCCGTGCTGCATTGCTGCAGCAAATGGCGGTGCGCCGCCTCGGCATTCCCGAAGACATTGCCGCCGCAACCGCTTTCCTGGCATCCAGCGAAGCCGCCTACATCACCGGCGAGACGCTGCATGTCAACGGCGGCATGTATATGATTTAATAGAAATCAATCGTTTAATTTAAAAAGAATACTTCGATCCGCTGGCGACACGTGCAGCGAATCTGGCTACACTAAGCGACGTTTTTTACCACCCCGAACGAGGGAGTCTCATGAGCAGCTTGGAAGAGAAAGTCAAGAAGATCATCGCTGAACAGCTGTCGGTCAGCGAAGACCAGATTACCCCCGAGGCTTCGTTCGTCGAGGATCTCGGCGCCGACTCGCTCGACACCGTAGAACTGGTGATGGCGCTCGAAGAGGAATTCGAGATCGACATCCCCGACGAAGAAGCCGAAAAGATCGTCACGTTCGCCGACGTGCTGAACTACATCAAGTCGCACACCAACCAGGCCTCCTGATTCATCGGAAGGCGCAGCAAACCCCCTCTTCAAATCCAGATCACCGCCATGACTCGACGCCGCGTGGTCGTCACCGGCATGGGCATCGTTTCGCCCGTCGGTTCCGATCTCATTACTGCCTGGTCGAACATCCTTGCCGGCAATAGCGGCATCGGGCCGATCACCGCGTACGATGTTTCGGCATACAGCACCCGGTTCGCCGGGCTGGTCGCCGGATTCCGCGCGGAAGACTGGATGGGGCCGAAGGAAATCCGCAAGACCGATCCATTCATCCATTACGGCGTCGCCGCGGCCAAGCAGGCCGTGCGCGATGCCGGACTGGAGATCACGGATGCCAATCGCGACCGCATCGGCATCTGTGTCGGTTCGGGGATCGGCGGCATCGGTTCGATCGAGGAAGAGGTCGGGGCGCTGCTCAAGGGCGGACCGCGGCGTGTTTCGCCGTTCTTCGTGCCGTCGAGCATCATCAACATGATCTCGGGTTACATCTCCATCGACCTGAAGATCACCGGCCCCAACTTCGCCGCGGTCAGCGCCTGCACCACCTCGGTTCATGCGATCGGCTGCGCCGTGCGCATGATCCAGGGCGGCGATGCGGAAGTGTTCATCGCCGGCGGCGCGGAAGCGGGATCGAGTCCGGCCGGCATGGCGGGTTTCTGCCAGGCGCGGGCGCTGTCCACGCGCAACGACGCGCCGCAACAGGCGAGCCGCCCCTGGGACAAGGACCGCGACGGTTTCGTCCTCGGTGACGGCGCCGGCGTTGTGGTGCTGGAAGAATACGAATTCGCCAAGGCGCGCGGCGCGCGCATTTACGGCGAGTTGGTCGGCCTCGGCATGTCGGGCGATGCCTACCACATCACCCTGCCGCCGGAAGACGGCAATGGCGCACGGCGCGCCATGCAGAATGCATTGAAGGACGCCGGCCTCAACCCGGAAGACGTGGACTACATCAATGCCCACGGCACTTCCACCCCGGCGGGTGACCAGGCCGAAAGCACCGCCATCAAGGGCGCTTTCGGCGACTACGCCAAGAAAGTGCCGGTGAGTTCGACCAAGTCGATGACCGGCCACCTGCTCGGCGCCGCGGGCGGCATCGAGGCGGTGTTCTCGCTGCTGGCGCTGCGCGACCAGGTGATTCCGCCGACCATCAACCTGGACAATCCGAGCGAAGGCTGCGACCTGGACTACGTGCCGCACACGGCGCGCAAGGCCAAGCTGGATATCGTGATGTCCAACTCCTTCGGTTTTGGCGGCACCAACGGTACGCTGATATTCAAGCGTTTCCAGTAACAGACCTTAGGGTCTGTCCACAATCAGACCCTGATGCTGCTCGCTGAAATTCCAGGCAGGCTTGATCTTCTGTCGCTGCACCGGCGTGCGCCGGAGCGTTATCCCTTCCTGCTCGAAAGCGTGGCCGGGCATCCCCTGGCCGGACGCTACGACATTCTCTTCGCCTTTCCGCAGCAAACGCTGGAAAGCGGACGTGACGGCCTGGATCATGCCGCCTTCTTCGAACGGCTCGACGCCGAATCGGCTGCGGAGCGTTGCGCGCCCACGCATGGCCTGCCGTTCTGCGGCGGCTGGTTCCTGTTTCTCGGCTACGAAGCGGCGCGCGGCGTGGAGGCGCGCCTGCAATTGCCCGATGCGCCGTATCGCCTGCCGGATGCGTTGGCGGTGCGCTGTACCGGCGCTGTCATCATCGACCGTGAAAACGAGCGCAGCCTGCTGCTGGCGGAGAGCGATTCGTCGCAGCTGCAACAATTGCAGGCGGACTGCGCCGCGCTGACGGCATCGCCGGAGCCGCCCGAAGGTTCTCTGTTGGTCGATATCGAAGAGGATCCGGAGCCGCAGTTCCTGCGCGGCGTCGAGGCCATCCTCGACTACCTGCACGCCGGCGATATCTTCCAGGTCAACCTGTCGCGCGCCTGGCGCGCGCGGCTGCGTGAGGGCATCGATTACCTGGATGTCTACGCCCGCCTGCGCTGCGCCAACCCGGCCCCGTTCGCCGGCCTGCTGCGCTGGCGCGACAGCGCGGTACTTAGCTCATCCCCGGAGCGCCTGGTAAACATTGACGGCGGCACCGTGCAGACCCGGCCGATCGCGGGCACTCACGCGCGACTGCGAGATCCGCAGGAAGACGAGCGCCAGCGCGCCAGCCTGCTGTCCAGCCTGAAGGAACGCGCCGAGCACCTGATGCTGATCGATCTGGAACGCAATGACCTCGGCCGCGTCTGTGTGCCGGGCAGCGTCGAAGTCAGTGAGCTGATGTGCATCGAGAGCTACGCCCACGTGCACCATATCGTTTCCAATGTGCGCGGCCGGCTGCGTGCGGAAATCGGGCCGGGCGATGTGCTGAAGGCGGTGTTCCCCGGCGGCACCATCACTGGCTGCCCCAAGGTGCGGGCGATGCAGATCATCGCCGAGCTGGAGGGGGTGGGGCGCGGCCCCTATACCGGCGCCATGGGCTACCTGTCGCGTTGTGGCCGCATGGACACCAATATCCTGATCCGCAGCCTGGTCTGCGAGGACGGCCAGGTCAGCCTGCGTGCCGGGGCCGGCATCGTCGCCGACTCGAAGCCCCTGTCCGAACTGGCCGAAACACGCGTTAAGGCGCGCGGCCTGCTGCTGGCCCTGGGAGCGCAGGTATGAGCGGCGCCATCCAGGCCTTGTTCAATGGCACGCCAATAGTTAGCGAGGCCTTGACCGTGAGCCGCGGACTCCACTACGGCGATGGAGTTTTCAGAACCCTGTTGAAATATGACGGGCAATTGGTTGATTCCAGGCTGCAATTCATCAAGCTGGCGCATGATGCCAAGGCCCTGGGGCTGGAGCCGCCCGCGGTCGAGCTGCTGCTCGAGGAGGCCGGCCTGGTCAGCGCCACCGCCGTCAGCGGCGTGGTCAAAATCCTGTTGCTGCGCAGCGGCGCCGGGCGTGGCTACACGCCACAGACGACCCAGGCCGACCGCCTGCTGCTGGCGTATCCCTTGCCGGCCTATCCGGCCGAACACTGGACCCAGGGCATAGCCGCCTTCCGTTGCGGCCTGCGGCTGGGGCGCCAGCCGGCGCTGGCCGGCATCAAGCACCTCAACCGCCTGGAGCAGGTGCTGGCCTCGCGGGACTGGCCGGAAGGCGCGGCAGAAGGCATCCTGTGCGACGAGCGGGGCGTGCCGGTGTGCGGCACCCGCAGCAACCTGTTCTGGATCAGCGAAGGGCAGTTGCATACCCCGGCGCTGGACGGCTGCGGTGTGGCCGGCATGATGCGCGACAAGGTGCTGGCCTGCGCCACTGCCCTGGGCCTGCCGGTGCGGGTCGAATCGCGGCCCTGGGCGAAGCTGCTGGATGCCGACGAGGCCTTCGTCAGCAACAGCCTGATCGGCATCTGGCCTCTGCGCAGCCTGGAACAGCGGCAGTGGCAGGCGCCGGGACCGGTTACCACACGTCTGGCTGCCGTATTGCGGCATCCGTATAAAGCTTCCGTTTCCTGATAGACATGACGCAACCGAAAAAGAAGAAAAAGAAACGCACCCGCCTGCTGCCGGCCTTGCTGCTGGGCGTGCTGCTCGGCCTGGGCGCCGATGCCTGGCTGCAGCTCAACGCCGCGCTGCCGATCGAGCAACCGACCACGGTCGAACTGGAATCCGGGCAGCGGCTGTCCTCGCTGTCGCGGCAGAT
>JAQGNS010000528.1 GCA_028291705.1 Nevskia sp. | reverse complement strand
GGCCTGAAGCTGAACAACTGGTGCAGCGGCATCGCGCCCTGGAAGATGTTGCCGCCGGTGAGGCGGAAACGGCGCTCCAAGTCTAGCGGCGTGAGCACCTGACGGTGCAGTACAGAAGCGCGGAAATTCGGCGCGTACAGTGTGGCGGCGTCGATGCAGCGGTCGGCGAAGGCGTTGCCGATGGCGTCCCAGCCGCCTTCGATCTCCGGGGCCAGCTGGTACGGCGCGTACTGCACGAACATCTGCACGATGTGGTGCCCTTGCGGCGCCAGGGTGCGGTCGACGGACGTCGGGATGGTCAGCTCCAGCACCGGTTCGCGCGAGGGATGGCCGTACTTGGCATCGTCGTAGGCGCGTTCCAGGTACTCCATGGTGGGGCTGATGTGGATGGTGCCGCGGTGCTGCGGGCCAACTTCGGCTTTGCCGGGCAGGCAGGTGAAATCCGGCAGCTCTGAGACCGCGAGGTTGATCTTCATCGAGGCGCTGGAATAGTCGATGCGGCTCACGGCCTCGCGGAAGGACTGCGGCAGCGTGGCGCCGTTCAGCAATTGCTCGAAGGTGACGCGGGCGGTGGCGTTTGAAGCGACCATGCGCGCGCCAATGGTTTCCCCGCCGACCAGCCGGACGCCGGTGGCCTTGCCGCCTTCGACCAGGATCTCGGCCACCTCGGCGTTGAGACGGATTTCGACGCCGGATTCCGCGGCCGAGCGGGCCATCGCCTGGGTCAGCGCGCCCATGCCGCCTTCGACGTAACCCCAGACGCCGCGCGCACCGCCGGCGGTGCCCATGACGTGATGCAGCAGCACGTAGCCGGTGCCGGGGGCGGAGATCGGCGCGTGGGTGCCGATCACCGCGTCTGTCGCCAGTGTGGCCTTCAGCGCATCGGATTCGAACCAGCGGTCCAGGATCGGCCGGGCGGCGCCGGTAATCAGTTCGGCCGACTGCGGCAGCTCCGAGCCCATGGCGCGCAGGGCCTTGTACAGCCGCCCGCCCCGCCCCAGTTCACGCAGACGCTGCATCAGGCTGCGAGGGCGCCAGTCCGCCGGCAGCGGCAGCAGGTCGGCCGGCGGCTCCGCCAGCAGCGGCTCGATGCACTCGGCGACGCGGGTCAGCCAGGCTTCGTAGCGCGGATAGGCCTCGGCGTCGCGGGCAGAGAACTTGGCGATCTGTGCATGGTTCAGCGCCTCGTCCGGCCCCATCAGCAGGTGGCGGCCGTCCGGCAGCGGCGTGAACGAGGACGGGTTGCGGGCCAGCACGCGGTAACCGTGGCGCTTCAGTTCGAGGTCGCGCTCGACCTCAGGCAGCAGCAGGCTGACGAGGTAGGACGCGGTGGAGACGAAGTAGCCCGGTGCGATCTCGTCGGTGACGGCGGCGCCGCCGACCACGCCCTGCCGTTCCAGCACCAGCACGCGCTTGCCGCCGCGCGCGAGGTAGCTGGCGCAGACCAGGCCGTTGTGGCCGCCGCCGATGATGATGCAGTCGTAGTGTTGGGTCATGGGGGCATCTTGCCGCAGACGACTGGCTGGCGCATCTGCGGCGAGGGAAGTCGCATTTTTTGGTGACGCAAACGAGTCTTACAATGACCCCCTGCGACACTCTTCGTACGGCTAAATTTAATCCGGCATAATATTTTCAACTGCCCGGGAATCAGGGGCTTGGCCGATGGATTGCTGTGTTATACCGCAGCGAGAACGTTTCCTTCTGCAGTTCAACCAGCGTTAGCGAGCAAGTCATGGCCGAATCATGGATGGATGTGTTGTCAGAGCCAATGAGATCGAGCGGTGTGCGGCTTTCCGCAATAGGCATCGATGAAACGGTGTGGCCGGCGACGAGCATCACATCGGTAGTAGCGACTCTATGTGACAACGGCTTCGCCATTCTCGGCGGAGATATTTTCTTGCGGATCGGAGATAGCTTTCGGCTTACCTGCGACAGCTGGCATTGCGAAATTGCGCCCGGGGAGTCATGGTCGCGCTATGTGCAACGTAGCTGCGGAGAAGCGGAGCGATATCTTCTAGGGCTCGCCAATAGTGCAGACCGTTGGTTCACCGTCGTCGCCACGTCGAAGCCCAGTGCCGCCCAACTCGTCGTCAGTCATGCCCGCTAACATCGCGGTCGAGCGGTCGGCCCATTGGCGTCTGTCGGGCTACTAGACAGCGCGCCGCGTCCACCGCTCACCTTTGCATTAAACCTCGGAGGCGGCAATGCAGGATTTTCCGAAAGACATTTACACCGAACCCGAACCCAGTGTCGATACGCTCGCTAACCTGGGACCGCTGACCGGGATGGCCGGCATCTGGACCAGCGCGCTGGGTGTCGATATCAATCCAAAAGCAGCAGGTCCGGAGAGGCAGCCATTCGTCGAGCACATCGAACTCCAGCCCATCGATGCGCAGACCAATGGGCCGCAGTTGTTCTATGGATTGCGTTACCACACGCGCATCGTCAAGCCGGGCGAAGTCGAGGCGCTTCATGACCAGGTCGGCTATTGGCTGTGGGAGCCGGCCACCGGTGCGGTGATCCAGACGCTTTCAATCCCGCGCGGCCAGACGGCGATGGCGGTTGGCCGCGCCGCGGCTGATGCGAAATCATTCCGCCTCGAAGCGGTTCGTGGCTCCGAGACGAACGGAATCATTTCCAACCCGTTTCTCGAATACGCGTTCCGGACCATGAGCTACGTCATCTCCGTATCGATCCATGCCGATGGAACCTGGTCTTACGAGCAGGACACGGTTTTGATCATCCCGGGACAGGCGGAGCCGTTTCACCATACGGATCGTAATACGCTGCGGAAGATTGGTGAGCCTACACCCAATCCCACGGCGCAGGCCGCGGCTGGCGATAGCCGTTAACGAGCGATGAGGACAATGCTGCGCAGTGTCGTCAGAGTGCCACCTGATATGCACCTGAAACGAGTCGCCACCGTGATCAGCAAGCGGCAGAACGATGGCGGTGCAGATGCCGCGCAGACCGGATGGGGAATTAATTGAGATGGCCGACAATCATCAAGCGTCATCAACGGGTCTACTGAGCGTTGCGGGGCCTATTCAGCGCGCTCTGTTGGAAGTTGGAGCGATTGTCACTCAGCGCGAAGACGACATCATTCGATTCGAAGGCGGCGCGCTGATTTGGCGCCCAATCATTCTGTTGAGAGGAGGTTCTATACAGAAGAAAAATGGCCTCGTCACTTCTTCGGTGCGTCTTTCATATTTGACCATAGCCGGTTTGGGTGCCGCCGCCTTTGTTGCCTGGATTATTTGCTGGGTAGCGCATATATCGCTGCTGCTGCCCGCGCTACTGACAGGAACGGCAATTCTTGTTCTGGTTACGGGCTGGGTTCACGCCCATCTGTGGCTGGAAGAACTGGTGTCGCAAACAATCAAAGCGACGGAGTTGGCGCAAGCCAAAAAGGATTTTACTTCGAGCAGTTTCGCGGCCGAACCCTAATATGCCTGGAGGAAATCCAAATGGATGATTCTGAAAATTCGGTTCTGCAGGTGCTTGAGGCCTACAAAGCCGCGGTGCTGGAAAAGGATGTCGACGCGTTCATGCGCCTCTATGACCAGAAGGTGCGGGTGTTCGACATGTGGGGCGTATGGTCGTATGAAGGCGCGGCGGCATGGCAGAAGATGATCGAAACGTGGTTTGGTTCGCTTGGCACCAAACTGGTGAACGTAACCGTGGATGAGGCGCAAACCACGCTTGGGCAGGAACTGGCGGTGGTCAACGCGATCGTCACCTATGCCGGTGTCTCCGCCGAGGGCGAGGCACTCCACGCCATCCAGAATCGGCTTACCTGGGTGCTGAAGCCTGAAGGCGGCGCCTGGAAGATCGTTCACGAGCATACGTCGGCGCCGGTGGGGTTCGATGATGCGAAGGCGATGCTTCGGCGGGAGAAGGTGGGGTGATTGCACCTTATTCCATAACCGCTCATGTCAATGGTACCAGCCATGACATTCATTGAGTTTTGTTGAGCCTTCACAGGAATCCCATGAAGATTAGGAAGCAGGTATATGAGCTAACTCTGGAGGACTTGGATCGGGTTCCAGTCTGGGAATTTGCTTTGGATGAAGAAGGGGAAAAGGGCCAGGATGAGGCTACCGTTCGCCCGGTAAAACTTAAAGGACCGCTTGATCCAACGGAAGGCACTTTTATTGTACAAGCCGCATTCACTCTTGCGGATGGAACAGAAATGAAGGGCTACCTTACTCCCCCAGTTCAAAGTGAAAGCAGCCTAGGTCGTATACAGCCGATCATCATTACTGAGCGGGGTCAGGTTCTTTTCTGGCGTGGTGCCATGAAACCTCTGCCTGAAGATCTCGCACGTAGTTACAAACTTCTTGGCAAACACGCAGCGGAAGTCTTTCCCTTAAATTTCAGATCGCAAATCCCGTTGACGAGGAGTCTTGTAAGTGGCACGTTGCCGGGCTTTCTGGTCTTGGAAGATTTTAAGACGGGTAAGGTTACGGTCCTGCAGTGAAGCTCAACTAGACGCTCTATCGGATTTATCGACTGCACGAAGCCGCCATCAAATAAGTCGTTGTGGAGTCGAGTCGATGGGATTCGCTGCGCTTATCAATGCTTATGGTTCCGGTCTTTAGTGGTTTTTCTTTGCGCTTTTTCTATGCTTTTGACGTTCCCCCCGTCTGGCTGCGCCGAGCATCGCAGGCCAAGGTGGAACAGCCGCGCGTAGACGCGGGCGAGGCAGGATGCCGAAGCGTTTTTAGACAGGCCAGGGATGGCCTGTCTAAAAACCCCACCTTGGCCGAGAAGCGCAGGGGACCGAGTAAACACCGATAGGTGTTTGCTCGGCGCAGACATCGGGTCGCATTTCTTTTGGTTACTTTTCTTTGGGCGAAACCCAAAGAAAAGTAATCCGCCTTCAGGGCGGAACCGCACTTTCACCAAGCGCGGTCAATGCCTCGTGCGCAAGCGCGTACGCTGAAGTTTCAGAGTGTGCGGCAAAGCCTTGGATCTGCGACCAAGGCAGGTTCATCCGAAATCCAAGT
>JAQGNS010000525.1 GCA_028291705.1 Nevskia sp. | reverse complement strand
GTCTGCGCCCATCAATCACCTGCGGTGATTGATGGGTTCCCTGCGCTTCTCGGCCAAGGTGGGGTTTTCAGACAGGCCATCCCTGGCCTGTCTGAAAACGCTTCGGCATCCTGCCTCGCCCGCGTCTGCGCGCGGCTATTCCACCTTGGCCTGCGATGCTCGGCGCAGCCAGACGGGGAGGTACGTCAAAGGCCAAATCAAAAGCAACGGCAAAAGCGCGAAACAACATCAAAAGCCGAAGTGTCGCTCTTGGACCTTCCTCAGCCTTCTTCGTCATCCCCGCGCAGGCGGGGATCCAGTTCTGCTGAACTCACCACATGGATGCAGCCAGACTTTGGCGCCCTTTTCCTGTGAAAAGGAACATCGCTCGCCGCATGCGTGCCAACAAAAAACCTTGGCACGCATGGCACGCATTGGGAAAAACGCCATGGAATCCGATCGGAACTACAAACTCAAAGCAAAACTGGATTCCCGCCTGCGCGGGAATGACAGTTCTAACCAGATCAGGCCGTCAACCCAGAATGCTTCAACAGAGGCTCAATACTCGGCTTGCGCCCGCGAAACGCCACAAACAACTCCATCGCATCCTCCGACCCGCCCTTCGACAACACGGTATCGCGAAACCGATGCCCGGTCTCCGGCGAAAAGCCGCTTTCCTCGAACGCGGCGAAGGCGTCGGCCGAGAGCACCTCGGCCCACTTGTAGCTGTAATAGCCCGCCGCATACCCGCCGGCAAAGACATGCGAAAAGCTGTTGGGCATGCGGTTCCAGGACGGGGGCACCAGCACGCTGACTTCCTTGCGTGCCTGCGCCAGCGTTTCCATCACGCGCGCTCCATTCTCCGGTGTGTAATCGCGATGCATGCGCAGGTCGAACAGGGAAAATTCGATCTGGCGCACGGTGGCGAGCCCGGACTGGAAGCTGCGGCTGGCCTGGAGCTTCTTCAGCAGTGCGTCGGGGATGGCCGCGCCGGTCTGCCAATGGTGGGCGAAGCTGTTGAGCGTATCGCGATCGTAAGCCCAGTTCTCCATGAACTGGCTGGGCAGTTCCACCGCATCCCAGGCCACGCCGCGGATGCCGGAGACGGCGGCTTCGTCGACCCGGGTCAGCAGGTGATGCAGGCCGTGGCCGAATTCGTGGAACAGGGTCAATACTTCGTCGTGGGTCAGCAACGCCGGGTCGTTGCCCAGCGGCGGCGCGAAGTTGCAGGTGAGATAGGCCACCGGCAACTGCAGGCCGGTATGCGTGCGGCGCCGGCCCAGGCACTCGTCCATCCAGGCGCCGCCGCGCTTGTCCTGGCGCGCATAGGGATCGAGGTAGAACAGGCCAATGTCGGTGCCGTCCGCCTCGCGCAGGGCGTAGGTGGTGACGTCCTTGTGCCAGGTGGCAACGTTGTTGACGCGCTCGATCTTCACGCCGTAGAGGCGCTCGACCAGGGTGAACATGCCGTTGATGGCCTGCGGCGCGGGGAAGTAGGGGCGCAGCTCTTCCTCGGAGAAGCCCAGCTTCTCTTCCTTCAGCTTCTCGGAATAGTAGGCCGCATCCCAGGGCTGGAAATCCTCCAGACCGTCGCGCTTCTTCGCGTAGGCCTTCAGTTCCTCCAGTTCGGTCAGGGCGAACTTGCGCGCCTTGCCGGAGAGGTCGAGCAGGAAGCGCTCCACCGCGTCGGGCGATTCGGCCATCTTGGTTTCCAGCGACAGCTCGGCGAAGTTCTTGAAGCCGAGCAGCAGCGCTTCCTCGTGGCGCAGCGCCAGGATCTCGCCCATCAGCGCGGTATTGTCGTGCTGGCCGGCCAGCGGCCCCTGGTCGGAGGCGCGGGTGGCGTAGGCGGTGTACAGCTCTTTACGCAATTCGCGGTTGTCGGCGTAGCTGATCACCGCATCGTAGCTGGGGAAGTCCAGGGCCAGCAGGAAGCCTTCGAGTTCCTTGGCCTTGGCGCGCTCGGCCGCCTGGGCCTTGCCCTGCGGCGTCATGCCGGCGAGCAGGCTCTCGTCGGTGACCAGCTTGCTGAAGGCCTGCACCGAGTCCATCAGGTTTTCTTCGAACTTGCTCTGGATCTCCGACAGCCGCATGGCGATTTCCTTGTAGCGCGCCTTTTCCTGCGGCGGCAGGGCGATGCCGGACAGGCGGAAATCGCGCAGCGCGTCCTCGATCACCTTCTTGCGCGTCGCCGAGAAGCCGGCGAAGCCGGGCTGTGCCTTCAGCCGCTCGTAGGCGTGGAACAAGGCTTCGTTCTGCGACACCTCCAGGCCATATTCGGTGACCTTGGGCAGGCAGGCGTTGAAAGCCTTGCGCCAATCGGCGGTGGAGGTGACGCCGAACAGGTGCGACACCGGCCCCCAGGCGCGGGAGGTGCGGTCGCCCATGTCTTCCAGCGGCTCGATCAAGGTCTCCCAACTGGGCTCGCCCGGGGCGGCAAGCAGTTGCTCCAGTGCCTTGCGGTTGTCGGCGAGGACGGCATCGATCGCCGCTTCGGCATGCTCCGGCCGGATCTGGTCGAAAGCCGGGAGGGCGCCGGGCCGGGCGGGAGCGAGCAGGGGATTTTCCATGGGATTGCGGTTCGATCGAGTGAGCTGAAGCCTTGAGACAGTCAAAGCCCCGGGAAGTTAATACTGAATTGAAACCAGGCTGAAGTCGTAACTGAAACTAGTGTCCGCCGCGCTTCGATTCAAGTGCGGCGGCGCCATCATAGCCAGCCGTGGCTGTGGAGGATCGGCACGGCGCTGGGGATCGCCAGCGCGGCGGCGGCGAGCAGCACCCGGCCGCGGCGGCGGTAGCGCTCCAGCAGCGTCTGCCGCGACACGGCGGAAAGCAGGAATTCGCGCCTATCCGGCGGCTGGCCCAGCACGTTCAGATCCGGCAGGGCCTGCTGCTCGGCGCGCTGGGTGCGGATTTCCTCCAGCGCGGCGGCGCGGGCGCTTTCCCATTCCTCGGGATCGATGCGGCCGTTGCGGTCGGCGTCGAAGCGGCGCAGCAGTTCGCGGCGGTCGCGTTTCCAGTCACCCAGCAGGGCGGCGAGGTCGCGGCTTTCGTCGGAGGCTTGCGCCGCCGCCTGGGTGCGGAACCAGCCCTCGGCGGTGAGCAGCGCACCTTCGGTGATCAGCCGCTCGCTATAGCGGTACTTGCCGTAGGTGAAAAAAGCGTCCCAGGCCGAGCGCGGCAGGTGCAGGGGCTTCTGCGCGTGGCCGCGCCACTGGCGCGAGACGTTCGGTTCCACGTTGGCGCCGACCGGATCGACGATGCAGTCGCCGGTGGTGTCGCTGAGGTAGAACAGGTCATCGCTGGTGGCGTCGGCGATCACCTCGCCGTTGCGTTCGGATGTGTCCACCACGCGGTAGTGCCACCAGATGCAGGGCGCGCCGGTCAGCGGCGAGACGATGCGCGGGCCCGGCATCAGCCGGGCGCGGCCGAGCAGTTGCACATAACCCTGCGCCGCCGAGCGGATGCGCGACTGCGGCGTGTCTTCCAGCTCACGCGCGCGGCGCAGGTCGCGCAGGCCGAACCAGGCCGCCGCCGCGCCGCTGCCGAGGGCGGCCAGCGTCCACTCCAGCCCGAGGATACCGCTGCTGTTCAAGAGGTAAAAAGGTCAGGCGCGGAACAGCGCGCCCAGATCCACGTCCTGTGTTTCCTCGGCGCTGAATTGCAGCGATACCTTCTGCCGGAAGCCGCACAGCCGCGCCACGATCAGGTCGGGGAACTGCTCGATGCGCACATTGTTGTTGGCCACGTATTCATTGTAGAACTCGCGCCGGTCGCTGATCTCGTTCTCCAGCGCGGTGATGCGCGAGAGCAGGTTCATCATCTGCTGGTTGGCCTTGAGCTGCGGGTAGTTCTCCACTGTGGCGGCGATGCGGCCGACGCCGGCGCGCAGCGCGCCTTCCGCCGCGGATACGCCCCGGACGTCGCCCTGCTCGCGCGCCGCCTGGCTGCCGGCGCGGGCCTGCATCACGCGTTCCAGCGTGTCGCGCTCGAACTGCATGTAGGCCTTGCACACCTCGACCAGCTTGGGGATCTCGTCGTGACGCTGCTTCAGCAGCACGTCGATATTGCTCCAGGCCTTGGCCGCCCCGTTCTTGATCGCTACCAGGCTGTTGTAGATCAGCACGGCGTAGAGCAGCAGCGCCACCAGGATGGCGATGGGCAGGTAGTGAAGGGGCATATGGATATCCAGATTTCCGGACTGTTGTGCGGCATTCGGGGCCGCTGACAATCAGTATTGCATGTGCTGCCGGGGTGCGGTGCGGTACTATTCCACTTTGTCCCCCAGTTTCAATCCAGAGGAAGTCCCGGTGCGCGTCCTGCTCCTTGCCTTGGCCAGCTTGCTGGCTCTAAGTGCTTGTTCCAGCCAGCAATTTCTCAACGCCACCGCCTCGGATTCAGGCTATGCCCTGAGCCAGAACGTGGTCTACGACGACACCACCGGGCTCAAGCTGGACATCTACTCGCCGCAGAATGGCGGCAACAACGCCCCGGTGGTGGTGTTCTTCTTCGGCGGCCGCTGGACCGAGGGCGACAAGGAACAGTTCAAGTTCGTCGGCCAGGCGCTGGCGGCGCGCGGCTTTGTCGCGGTGCTGCCGAATTACCGGCTGTATCCGCGGGTGCGTTATCCGGATTTCCTCAACGACTGTGCCCGCGCGGTGGTCTGGGTTCACAGCCATATCGGCAGCTACGGCGGCAGCGCCAACCGCATTGTGGTGATGGGCCATTCGTCCGGTGCCTACAACGCGGCGATGCTGGCGCTCGACCCCGAATTCCTGGTGCAGGCGGGCGGCAACCGCAACTGGGTGCGCGGCATGATCGGCCTGGCCGGCCCCTACGACTTCCTGCCGATCACCGATCCGGACCTGCGCGACCTGTTCGGGCCGCCGGAAACCTTCGACCGCACCCAGCCCATCTTCCATGTCGACGGCAACGCGCCGCCCCTGCTGCTGCTGCACGGCGGCAAGGACGAGACCATCGACATCCGCAACACCAACAACCTCTACGACCGCGTCAAGCGCGCCGGCGGCACGGTGGAAAAGACCATCTACCCGGATCTGACCCACAGCCGCATCCTCGATGTCACCGCCGTACGCCTGCAGAGCTACGCCGACGTAATGAACAAGATCGACTCCTTCGTCCGCCGCGTTACCGTGGGCAATGCGCCGAGTTCGGCGCAGCCGTCGTCGATCCAGACCTACGTGCCGCCGAAGTAGACGGGATACGGGCCCATGATCCGGCCATACCGCGGTGTGCTGCCGCGCCTGGGACGGGGCGTCTACGTCGACCCCGCGGCGCAGCTGATCGGCGACGTCGAGCTGGGCGACGACGTATCGCTGTGGCCGATGGCGGTGGTGCGCGGCGACGTCAACCGCATCCGCATCGGCGCGCGCAGCAACGTGCAGGACGGTTCGGTACTGCATGTTACCCATGACGGTCCCTACAGCCCCGGCGGCGCCGACCTGCAGATCGGCGAGGACGTCACCATCGGTCATGGCGTGATCCTCCACGCCTGCCGCATCGGCAACCGCTGCCTCATCGGCATGGGCGCGCGGGTACTGGATGAGGCGGTGTTGCAGGACGATGTCTTCGTAGCGGCTGGCAGCCTGGTGGCGCCGGGCAAGCAGCTGGCTTCGGGCTACCTGTACCGCGGCTCGCCGGCGCGGCAGGCGCGGCCCTTGACCGAGCGCGAGATTGCGCAGCTGAAATATTCGGCCGAACATTACGTCCGGATCAAGAACTATTACCTGGAGGAGTCGTAGCATGTGCCCTGCGTACGCCGCGCCCGTGTTGGCCGGTGTGTCCGGTGCGCATCCCGCGACGGTTGAATAATGGACCGCGTCCGTATCGTTGAAGTGGGAGCGCGCGACGGCTTGCAGAACGAAGCCGCCCGCGTACCGGCGCCCGTCAAGATCGAACTGATCGAGCGTCTCGCCAATGCCGGCCTGCCGGTGATCGAAGCGACCAGCTTCGTCAGCCCGAAGTGGGTGCCGCAGATGGCGGACGCCACCGAGGTGCTGGCCGGATTGCACCGCAAGCCCGGCGTGTCCTACCCGGTGCTGGTGCCGAACCTGCAGGGGCTGGAGCGGGCGCATCAGGCCGGCGCCGACCATGTCGCCGTGTTCACCGCCGCGTCCGACGCCTTCAACCGCAAGAACATCAACTGCGACATCGCCGCCTCGCTGCTGCGCATCAAGCCGGTGGTCGACCAGGCCCGCGCCGCCGGACTGACCGTGCGCGGCTACGTCTCCTGCGTGCTGGGCTGCCCTTACCAGGGCGAGGTCCAGATATCCGATGTGGTGCGCGTCTCCGCCGCGCTGGCGCAGATGGGCTGCGAGGAAATCTCGCTGGGCGACACCATCGGCGTCGGCACGCCGGGCAAGGCGCGCGCGATGCTGCGCGCCGTGGCCGAGGCGGTGCCGATGGCGCGCATCGCGGTGCATTTCCACGATACGCGCGGCCAGGCCCTGGCCAATATCTACGCCTGCCTGGAAGAAGGCGCGCGCTCGGTCGACGCCAGCGTCGCCGGCCTCGGCGGCTGCCCTTACGCCCGCGGCGCCACCGGCAACGTCGCCACCGAAGACCTGGTTTACATGCTGCAGGGTATGGGACTGGAGACTGGTGTGGATCTCGACGCCCTGGTCGAAACCGGCCGCTGGATGTCGAACAAGCTCGGCCGCGAACCAGCCAGTAAACTAGGGCGTGTCAAGAAAAGCTGAGATCAATTCCAAGGGGTCAGTGTGAACAAACTCTACCCCAGCGCCTTTGCGGCGCTGGACGGCATCATCGGTGACGGCCTCACCCTGGCGGTGGGCGGCTTCGGCCTGTGCGGCATTCCCGAAGCCCTGATCGCCGCCCTGCGCGA
>JAQGNS010000521.1 GCA_028291705.1 Nevskia sp. | reverse complement strand
TGCCTGGGCTGTACGGCGGGCGCCTTGGCTACGGGCTTCGGTTGCGGGACGGCGGTGGCTTGCGCCGGCTTGGGCGGCGCGGGGGCATGCCTGGGTTTGGGCACCGCCTGTGCATCCGGCGGCGGGGACGAATTCGTCTTGGGAGCCGGTTGTGGGCTCGGTGGAACCGTTTCCGGATGCGACGCCTTGGGGTTGCCGCTTTCGCGCAGGGACTCCAGTGAAATGACCACGGTGGTCTTGACCTGCGGCTTGCGCACACCCTTGGAAACCGAGTGGGTGATCAACAGGATCGCCAGGCCCAGGTGCAACGCCATGGAAAGCACCATGGCGATCGAGACAGCGGGCTTCTTGCTCCGTTTTGCTTGGGCGGCGCGCGCGGCCGAGTGCTCGGAACCGGCCTGTTGCTGGCCGGTACTCCGGCTGGAGGCGGAAGCGAGCGAGGACATCTTGCGGTATCGGTGCCGGAGTTGCCGTGCAGTCCGGCTAGGCGCCGGACTTCTCCGCGCGCAGGTGTTCCAGGTAGGGTGTCGGCCACATGAATTCCGCCCAGCCGGCGCCCGGTACTCCGTCAATCCCGCACTGGAGTCCAGCTTCGATCAGGGTGGTATGCGGGCCGGGGATCAGGGTGTAGTGGGCGAAGAACTCACCCGATACAGAAGTGGTGCGACCCTGGCGGTCCACAACCAGAGCGACGATGCGCTTCTGGCGGTACTCGGCGTCGACTTCGAACTCGATGTCGACGGATTCCACCTCGGCCATGCGTCCGTCCCTGAAGACATAGCCGCGCAGATCGGTGCGGCCACGGGCGTTGATCTGCCAGAAATGCACGCAGGTGCCGGAAGCCGTCTGGGCATGCAGCCATTTCCAGTGCTGCGGCGTTTCCCAGTCGCGCGTTCCCCAGGAATGGTCGCGAGCGCCGGTGGTATCGAACTCAATGGCCTTGCCGTCGATGCGCAGCACGCCCTGTATCCGGCCGGCCTGCTCCAGCCGGTTGGTCGCGGCATAAGAGGGGCAGCCTTCCGAGTGGAAGCCGTAGGCGTAAGCCGGGTGGGCGGACTGGAAGCTGGCTTCGAGCGTCACCCGTTTGCTGTCGACTCGGATCTGGGCACGGTCGAGCTTCAGATCCTGCTTGATATGGACACAGCCGACGTGCCAGTCATCGAAATTGCTTGAGGCGCCCATCTCGACATTGTCGATGGCTTCCACGATCGGCTGCTCGCCGATTCCCGGACCGTAGGCGACGAAGATCGATCCGGCCAGATTGTCCTTGTTGACCCAGGTGTAGACGAACGCGCAAATTTTTTGTTCGGGAATGGCGAATACGTAGGGGACGGACTCCCGTTCCAGCGGAAGATTCTTGAGTTGGTGACGTCCATCGTGGACCGGCTCCAGTTCAGGTACGGTCAGGCTCTGCGGTCGCGCAGTATTCATGACATCTACTCTCCTCGTTTGTATTCGCCGCTGCGATCCCGCGAACGGCTTTTTCAGTATACTGATATGGTACCATATTAAATAATCGATTGGAGGAAGCTTAACGTGGGATACCAGTCCGTTTTCCGGCAGGGCGTGTTCAATGGCCAGGTCGTTCTCATCACCGGCGGCGGCAGTGGCATCGGCCGTTGCACCGCGCATGAGCTAGCCTCCATCGGCGCGACGGTGGCAATCGCCGGGCGCGATGCGGACAAGCTCGCGACGGTCAAGGCCGAGATCGAGGCCGACGGCGGAAAGGTCAGCACGCATATCTGCGATATTCGCGATGAAGCCCAGGTCATCGCCATGGTGGACGGGGTGCTGGCCGCCCATGGCCGCATCGACGGACTGGTCAACAATGCCGGCGGACAATACCGCCAGCCCCTGAATAAGATCAGCAGCAAGGGTTTCGAGGCGGTGGTGCGGCTCAACTTGTTCGGTGGCTTCATGGTGATGCGCGAGGTCTATAACCGCTGGATGGAGAAGAACGGCGGTTCGATCGTCAACATCATTGCCGACATCTGGAACGGCTGGCCCAACTACGCGCATTCGGGCGCGGCGCGCGGCGGCATGTGGACCCTGACCGAAAGCGCTTCGTCGGAGTGGGCGCCGGCGGGCGTGCGGGTCAACTGCGTCGCCCCGGGAGGCATCGCCAGCAGCGGCTTCGATACCTACGAGCCCGATGCGCAGGCGGAAATCCTCAAGTTCCCCAAGACCATCCCGATGCAGCGTTACGGCAATGTCGCGGAGATGTCCGGTGCCATCGTCTACCTGCTCTCTCCCGTCGCTTCGTTCATCACCGGCACCTGCATCCGCGTCGACGGCGGCGCACCCAATATGCGCCTGTGCTGGAACCCTCCGGCCGAGCACGACAAATCCAAGCCGTTTCCCGGCTTTCACCTCGACGAGCCGCCGAAGCTGCTCACCGAAGGTCCCAAGATCAAGTCCAGTCGCGGGTAACAACTCACCTGGGCTTTTGCGGCCCCATCCATCATCGCGGTACAGCGCAACAATAAATTCGAGGAGTCGTCGATGGCACAGCAACAGGAATCGCGCAATCACTTTTTCATCGGTGGCGAATGGATCGCGCCCGCGTCCGATCGCCGTTTCTCGCTGGTCAATGCCAGCACCGGACAGGAGTTTGCTTCGGTGCCGGAAGCGGTGGAGGCCGATGTGGATCATGCGGTCGCCGCGGCCAGGGCTGCATTCGATTCCCCCACTGGATGGTCCACCTGGGCGCCTTCCCGGCGTGCCGAGACCATGGCGCGCTTTTCCGAGGCATTGAAGAAGCGCAGTGGCGACCTGGCACGCGCAGTCACGATGCAGAACGGCATGCCGATCTCGCTCAGCTCAACCTTCGAGGGCGGATTCTCGATGGGTGTTCTCGACTACTACACCCAGCTTGCGGCCGCCATGCAGCAGGACGATATCCGTCCCTCGCAGATGGGGCGTGAAACCCTGGTCAGCCGCGCGCCGATCGGCGTGGTTGCCGCAATCGTCCCCTGGAATTTCCCGGTGGTCCTGGCGATAAGCAAGATCGGCCCGGCCCTGGCGACGGGTTGCACCATGGTGATCAAGCCCTCGCCGGGTACCGTGCTGGACAGCTACATCATCGCCGAAGCGGCCCTTGAAGCTGGCATTCCCGCGGGTGTTCTCAACTGGGTGGCGGCGGATCGCGCGGTCGGTGCCTACCTGGTATCGCATCCGGGTATCGACAAGGTCGCATTCACCGGATCGACCGCTGCCGGTCGTTCCATCGCCAGGACCTGCGGCGAGATGCTGCGTCCGGTGACGCTGGAACTGGGCGGAAAGTCCGCCGCCATCGTCCTTGATGACGCCAATATCGATACTGTGATCCAGGGGCTGCAACAGGCTTCGTTGATGAACAATGGGCAGGCTTGCATCAACTGCACCCGCATCCTCGCGCCGCAAAGCCGTTATGGCCAGTTCGTCGATGCGCTGGCATCGATGACCAGTTCCTTGACGGTCGGCAACGCCTCGGACCAGGCCACGCAAGTCGGGCCGATGGCCTCCTCGGCGCATCGCGATCGGGTTGAGGGCTACATTGCCAAGGGCAAGACCGAAGCCAAACTGGTGTCCGGTGGCGGTCGGCCGAAGAATACCGATGGCGGTTGGTTCGTCCAGCCGACGGTGTTCGCCGATGTGGCGAACACCGCCAGCATTGCGCAGGAGGAGATTTTCGGACCGGTCCTGGTCGTAATCCCGTACAAGGACGATGCCGAGGCGATCCGCCTTGCCAACGATTCGGCCTACGGCCTGGGTGGATCGGTGTGGAGCTCGGACGAGCAGCGCGCCCGCGGTGTCGCCCGTCGCGTGCAGACCGGGAGCATCGGCATCAATGGCTATATCCCCGCGATCGGCTCGCCTTTCGGCGGCGTCAAGGCCAGCGGCCTGGGCCGCGAGTTCGGCCCTGAAGCGTTGGGCAGCTACCAACAGTGGAAGTCGATCTACGTCATGGGCTGATACCCGACCTGGTCTTCTTGCCCGGCGGGTGCATTGCGAAAACGGCGGCTGGTTACCCAGCCGCCGTTTTTTATGCAGCTTGAATTCGTGTGCGCTGGCGCCGGCCTGGTGAGGCCCGCGTACAACTCAGTGGCGTTGCCGGAATTGACCGGGGGTGAGCCCCGTGGCGCCCTGGAACACCGAAGTAAAGTGCGACTGGCTGGAAAACCCGGTTTCCAGCGCGATGAAAGCAAGATCGGTTCTGTTTTGCCGCAGCAGCGTTTTCGCCGCTTCGATGCGTCTGGCGATGACGTACTGATGGGGCGACAGGCCTGTCGCCTGGCGTAGTCTGCGCACCAGCGTTGCACGGCTCAGGCCGGCTGTTCCGGCCAGATTTTCGAGATCCAGACTGTTGCCAAGGTTGGCGTCGATGTACGCCATCAACCGGGTCAGCGCACCGTCGCCACGGGCAGCATCCTGACCGAGCGCAGGGCGCGCCTGGGCCTGAAGGCCGCTGCCATGCGCGAGATGGTAGAGGAGCGCGCCCGAGATTCTGGCGATGTACTCCGCCGCGTGAGTTTGCCGGTCGCCGGCGACGCGCTGCAGGGCGTCCATCGCGGCCCCGGCGAAGCTGTCCTGGAACGCAAAGCGTGGGGCTACAGGCCAGTCGATGGCGAACGCGGCGCGGGAGATATGCAACGAAACCAGGCGCACGCTGCCCTCGGTGCGGAAGGCCGCGGAGCGGCCGGCGGGCAGGATGGTCAGAAGGCCCGGTGAGGATCTGGAGCGACTCGGACCCCGTTCGGTGATGGCCCGCACCCGTTGTGAACCGCCCATGTGCATGGCGACGACGAGGTCGTCGCAAACCGGCAATTCGAATCCGTCCATATCCGGTGTGGACCAGCGGTAGATGCCGATGCGCGCGGGCAGCAGCGCCTCCCTGCCGAGCTCCGGCTCCACGCGGAATGCCGACTGGAAGTCTTGCGCGGATCTCATGCTGACGAGCTGGCCCATGTCATTTCTCCACACCTGCCTGAGCCGATTCTGACATGAAGCGCGCTCCGGTATTGATATACCCGCCCCGCGGTACGGACTTATGGTTGACCTGCGCGTGTTGCGCAACGGGACATGGTGCAATGGAGGAGAACAATTCGATGAAAACCGATACCCTGCCGGCGGATTACGGCATGTGGCGTTTGATGGCGTGGTGCGGCCCCATCTTCATGGCCACCTTTTTCGTTATGTGGGGGCTGCTCGCCGGCAACCTGCCACCGGTGGGCGCCGATCTTGACGCCTCGCAGATCCTGGCGCACTACCTCGCGCATGGCGTGGCGATCCAGATCGGCATGTCGGTGTGCATGGTCGGCGGGGCGTTCTACATGGCCTGGGGCCTGGCGGTATCGCGCGTCATGCGCCGCATCGAGGGCCCGGAGGGCATGCTGTCCAACCTCGAGATGATGGGCGCAACGATCACCTGCGCGCCGATCATCGTCGCCTGCGGCATCTGGCTCTCGGCTGCGCTCGAAGCGCCACAGCTGCCGAAGGAGATCGTTCACCTGCTGTACTGGATGGGCTGGATGATCATCGACCTGGCCTACATGGTTACAACGTTCCAGATTTTCGCGGTGAGCATGGTGTTCCTGCGCGACAAGCGCGAAAAGCCGCTGGTCCCGTCCTGGCTGTGCTGGTGGGGTTTTGTCACCTGCGCGGCTTTCTTCCCGGTCAGCCTGGTGCCGTTCTGCAAGACCGGGCCATTCGCTTTTCACGGCATGTTCAATTTCTGGATCGCCTTTTTTACCTGGTATATCTGGGTCAGCGGGATATCGACCTATGTGATCAAAGCGGTGACGCGGCTGCAACAGGAAGATCATCAGCTCGAGCCGCGCGTGGCGGTCCAGGCCGTGACGGTTACAGCCGCCCGCTGATGCCAGCGTGACCGCCCGGTCCACCGGTGTGACCAGACGCCTTCCCGGTGTGGAGGGCGTCTGGGTATTCATCGCCGCGGATATGGCCATGTTCGGCCTGCTGTTCGTTTCCTTTGTCATGGACCGGGGCCGGCAGAAAGGAGTTTATGAGGCCTCCCGGCAGCTCCTGAATGCCAGTATCGGTGGACTCAACACGCTGATCCTGCTGACCAGCTCCTGGCTGGTGGCCCTGGGAGTCGAAGCGGCCAGGCACGACGATGCGCGGCTGGCCAGCCGCTGTCTGGGCGGTGCCATCCTCTGCGGCCTAGCGTTCGGCATCTCGAAGGGATTCGAATATGCGCAGAAGCTGCATGCCGGAATTTCGCTGCTCAGCAATCCGTTTTTCACCTACTACTACGCCCTGACCGGCATCCATCTGCTTCACGTCGTCGCGGGAACCGTGGTTCTGGTCGTGTTGCATGGCAAGGCCAAACGCGGAGGCTATGGTGGGCGCAATTGCACCGGACTCGAGATCGGAGCGTCCTACTGGCACATGGTGGACCTGCTCTGGATCATGCTGTTTCCCCTGCTATACCTGATGCGCTAGCGATGCAGCATTCAGTCAAGCGCATCACCTTGGCGTGGATCGTCCTGATGACGATCACCTGCGTTTCCACCTGGGGAATGTCCATCCCAGCAATCGTGCCCGACGCCGCGACGGTGGGCATTTTCCTGCTTGCGGCGATGAAGGCCCGGCTGGTGCTGTGCCATTTCATGGAGTTGCGCCACGCGCCGCCGCGCTGGCGTCTGCTGTTCGAAGCCTGGGTGATCCTAGTCACGGCCGCGATCGCGGGAATCTATCTTCAGGCGCCGGTGACGAGTTGATCCAATTTGGGCCAGTGTGTTGGGCGGCGTGACGCACCGGTATGGAATTACCACGCAGTGTAAGCGTTCGCGGTACAATTAGTATGGCACCATACAAAAATGACATGTCGGCGCCAGTGAGTGGCTTCGCATTCTTCAAATAAAGCAATCCGCGGCTCCATAAAAAGAGCGAAGCGGTAAAACCTCAAACGTGGTTCAGGATCGACCAACGCTGTTCATTGGAGGAGATCTTGACCATGAAGCAATCATTGCTCGCCCCGCTGCTGATCGGGGCATCTATGCTGATTCCGCTGGAAGCCGCAGCCGGGGAAGCGCCGCAAACCGGCGCCGACAACTGGCTGAACGCGCTCGGCGGCTACAACCTTTCCGTGGACGGCTTCGTCCGTTCGGAAACCGCTTTCACTATCTCGGACGGCAAGCACAATCCGTTCAACCAGAACGGCGACCCATACAACGGCGTCGCCACTGTGCGCAATGGCATCTTTGCGGATACCACCACACGCAACGGCATCAACCAGTCGCAGATCATCAACCTGCAGATCCTGCGCGGAGAGGTGGAGACCAAGCTGCAGATTTACGACGGATTCAGCGCCGTGGCCCGGGTGCGCGCGATCTTCGATCCCGCCCTGTACTCGGAATACGATCCGTCGCGGATCAGTAGCCAGGCCAGCGGCGAACTGAATGGGCGGCCCAATTATTTCAAATACAGCGTCGCGGGCAGCGCCCATCCGCAGCCCGGGGAGTGGGACGGCCGTCAATACCAGATCAGCCTTCCAGCCCTGGTGCTGCAATACAATCGCGGCGCTTTGAATGTCCGCCTGGGAATCCAGCAGATCGCCTGGGGCCAAGCCCTGTTCTTCCGGGTGCTCGACCTGCCGGACGGACTCGATTACCGCCGCCATTCGCTGCTCGATTTCGCTTCGGAGGAGTTTTCGGACAAGCGCGTGTCCGCGCCGGCCATGCGGGTCACTTACTCGTTTTCCGACAACTGGCTGGCCGAGGCCTATGTGCAAAAATTCCAGCCCTCCGTGCTGTCCAATCCGAATACGCCATACAACGCGGTGGCGTCGCAGTTCACCGTGCACGACCGCTATGGACAGTTCGACGACAAGATTGACGAGGGCTTCCGCGTCAAGGGCTCGTTCGGCAGCTTCGGCGTGCAGGGCGTTTACACTCATCGCTACAACCCCGACGGCGTATTTCGGTGGACACAGTCCGGCGTCAACCGCGACATTCCGGGTTTGGCCGGCTCGGGGGCCGCGCTGCAGAACACGCCCCTGGAGGTCGACCCCTCTGGCGTCTGGTCCGGCGACGAGTGGTTCACCTACGCGGGACTGTCGCGGCTCGACGGCGTGACCGCGCTGAATTCACTGGTGCGGGATTTCCAGCCCTACACCGGCGCGCTCGGGGCGGTGGAAGTGCCGAACTACGCGGGCGCGCACAAGGAGCTGGATTCGTTCTTCCAGCTGGCGGGTGGAGCGCTGGTCGGCGCCAACGACTCCGGTTTCCGGGGCCACATTGAGCGCGAGTACCGGCGCGAGGACGATATCGGGCTAGGCGCGAGCTATGTGTTCGATGGCAGCCCCGGATCCTTCCTCGAACAGATGATCGTCAACGTCGAGGCGTCCTATGTGCCAAACCGCACCTTTACCGATCCTTCATTGAGCGCCGGGTTCCTACAGAAGAAGGAATGGACCACGGCAGTCGTGGTGGAAAAATACGAGCGTTTCAGCGCGCAGTTCCCGGCCACCTATTTCGTCGCCCAGGCGATCTACAAATCGGAAAGCGATCTGTTCGGGCGTTATCTGGGTGGCATGGGCGGCGACGCCAGCAAGGAATCGCCTGGATTCGGCGGTGGTTACAAGGCGGTTGCGTTGGCCCTGCAGCAGCCTTTCGCCAATCTGATCTGGCGTGCCGACCTGTCCCTGCTCTACGACCTGAAAGGCGGCTTGCTGGTGCAGCCGGCGGTGCGGTGGAAGCCCTCGGGACGATACACCGTCGATGCCTTCTACAACTACCTCAACGGCCACATCGGCCAGTTGAACAACAATATTGTCGGCACCGTCGACTATGCCGGCGAACTCGGCATTCGCCTGGGCTATCAGTTCTGAGCCAGTGACGGAAACCAGGCCGCGATCGAATCGCTCAGGTGCTGCGCTGCGCCTTGGACGAAGCGGTCGCGGCCTGGCTCGCTTCGCGGATTTTGCGCCAGGCGTCGTCGCTCAGCTTGGTCAGGCCCGCGAAGGTCGACGGCGCGGCGAGATGGTGGCCGCCGTCGATGCAGATGGTCTCGCCGGTGATGTAGTCGCAGCCGTCGCCGAGCAGCAGGATCATCAGGTTGCCGAGTTCGGGCAGCTCGCCGTAGCGGCCCATGGGGACCTCGTCGGCCGAGGTGGCGCCGACCTTGACGTCATCGGTGGGGCTCAGCATCTTCCAGGCGTATTCGGTCGGGAACGGGCCCGGTGCGACAGCGTTGATGCGGATGCCGTAGCGCGCCCACTCCACCGCGAGCGACATGGTCATGGCGTTGACCGCGGCCTTGGCCATGGCCGAAGGAACGACGAAAGCCGAGCCGGTCCACACCCAGGTGACGAGCGTCGAAACGATCGAGCCCTTCAGTCCTTGGTCGATCCAGCGCTTGCCGCAAGCGTGGGTAGTGAAGAAAGCGCCGTTCATCACCGTTGATGTGATCGCCTCGAAGCCGCGCGGGCTGAGATCGCGGGTGGGGGAGATGAAATTCGCGGCGGCGTTGTTGATCAGCCCGGTAAGTGGGCCATGTTGTTCCCAGATCTGGCCGACCGCCGCATCCACCAGGTCCGCCTTGCGGATGTCGACAACCTGGACGTAGGCGCAGGTTCGGCCGCAGCGCTGGTTGATTTCCGCCGCCGCCGCGTCCAGGACCTCCTGCCGCCTTCCCCACAGGTGGACTTCGGCGCCGTGTGCCGCCAGGTGGGCGGCAACGCCCTTGCCCAGGCCGGTGCCGCCGCCGGTGATCAGAATGCGCTTGCTGGCCAGGGCTTCGGAGGAGAACAGAGTCATAGAAGGGCGATTCCACGCGGAGTTTGGACAATATGGAACCATACGATATGCTTGTTCCCAACGCAATCGGCCACACCGCCCCGGACCTGCCCCCCCATACGCGCCATGCAACAGACTCAGCCTCGAGCAGCCGCACCCGCGGTCCCCGCGGTCCCCGCGGGGAATCGGTCCGTGGCGCCAGGAACCGCGTCGCGGCGGCGCCCCGGGCGGCCGACATTTCAGCAGGCGCGCGATCTGCGCGAGGGAATCCTGGACGCCGCAATTGCAGATTTTCTAGCGCATGGATTCGAGGCAACCAGCATGGAGGGCGTGGCGCGCCGCGCCGGAGTAGCCAAGCTCACGCTGCACCGGCATTTCGACGGCAAGGAAGACCTGTTCGTGCAGGTGGCGCATCGCGCCCAGCTGCGGGTCCGCGCCAGTCTGGATGTGAGGATCGAGTCGTCCGCTTCGCTGCAACAGGTGTTGCGCGAGAGCATCGAGCGCTTGCATGACGGCTTTACCCGGCCCGAATACCTCGACGTGATGCGGCTGGTCATCGCCGAAGGGCGCCGCTTTCCGAAACTGGGGCGGGCCATGCTCGACGACGCCAAGTTCGCGGCACGGCCGCTGGTGGACTATCTGCAGGCCCTCAAGAATAGCGGCGGCGTCGATCTCGAATCCCCCCAGGACGCCGCGACACAGCTGGCCGGCCTGGCCAGTGGCGCCGGGAGATATGTGCTGGTCCGGCCCTCGTGCCATCCGGCGAGCCGCAGGAAAACCGTCGATTCCCTGGTGGCGCTGTTCTCCAGGGCCTGGGGTGTCGCTGCGGAGCGGACAGGCGATAAATAGGTGGCCGCGGACTTTTAACTGCAGCGGCGCTGTTGCACGGTACGGCCACACGGAGGGCGATGCAGTTTGCGAGCGTCCAAGGCGCCAGTCGGGCGCCGCCTTCCTGAACCACTATTGCGGACCGCGAAAATCAGAAAACAGAGACGGCCGCCGCCCGCACTCCGAGGAGAGTCATTAAATGCTTAAACAACGCGCCGTCTACAACGACGAGCATCAGATGTTTCGCGATGCGGTTCGCGGATTCATCAAGGCCGAAGTCGTTCCCCATTTCGCCCGATGGGAGGAGGCTGGAATCGTCGATCGCGAACTGTGGGCCAAGGCCGGCCGGGCGGGCCTGCTGTGCTCTCAGGTTCCGGAGCGGTACGGCGGCGCGGGTGGCACGTTCAAGCACAATGCCGTTGTCGTGGAGGAATTCGCCTATGCCGGCGCCGCCGGTCCGCAGACCGATCTCTCGGTCCACAACGACGTCTGCGCCGGATACATCCAGCACCTGGGCAACGAGGAGCAGAAGCTCCGCTGCCTACGGGGCATGGCGGACGGTTCGATCGTCTGCGCCATTGCCATGACGGAGCCCGGTACCGGCAGCGACCTGCAATCGGTGAAAACCCGGGCAGTGCGCGACGGCGACAGCTACCGGGTCAGCGGCTCCAAGACCTTCATCTCCAATGGACAGCACTGCGATCTGGTCATCGTGGTCGCACGCACCTCGGACGCGCCCGGATCGCGTGGCATCAGTCTGATCCTGGTCGAGTCGGACCGGCCGGGCTTCCGCCGCGGCCGAAACCTGGAGAAGCTGGGACACCTGTCGTCCGATACGTCCGAACTGTTCTTCGATGATGTGGTGGTGCCGGTGTCGAACCTCCTCGGCACCGAGGGCACCGGCTTCGCCTCCCTGATGCAGGAGCTGCCCCAGGAGCGGCTCACCCTGGCCATTTCCTCGATGGGCGCGGCGCAGAAGGCTTTCGATATCACGCTGGACTATGTCCGGTCGCGCATGGCTTTTGGCCAGCCCGTCGCCGAATTCCAGAACACCCGCTACAAGATGGCGGACATGAAAGCCGACCTGTGCGTGGGCTGGGCTTTTGTCGATCAATCCCTCGAACAGCACGAGAGGGGGCAACTGAGCACCCACGACGCTTCCGTGGCGAAGCTCTGGTGCACGGAAATGCACGGCCGGCTGGTGGATCAGTGCCTGCAATTCTTCGGCGGCTACGGCTTCATGCGCGAGTACGAGATCTGCCGCCTGTACGCCGATGCCAGGGTGCAGCGGATTTACGGCGGCACGTCGGAAATCATGCGCGAACTGATCTCGCGCAAGCTCTAGCGGGCTGCTCCTCCGCGCCCGCGGCCGCGCCCAGCCCGGCGGGGATATTTCCTGTTCGCGAAGGGCTTTACATATGTCGTAGGGTACCGTACGATTAAATTACCAAATTTGGGAGAGCCGCATGTTTGAACGACGGTTATTCCGTGAAGAGCACGAAGCCTTCCGCTCCGCGGTACGCAAGTTCATCGAAAAAGAGATCGCCCCTTTCCACAAGCAGTGGGAAGAGGCCGGCATCGTTCCGCGGGAATTGTGGCTGAAGGCCGGCGAAGCCGGCATGCTCTGCTGCACCGTTCCGGAGGAATACGGCGGCCTCGGGCTGGACTACTTGTTCGATGTGGTGGTGTTCGAGGAGATGGCGCGCAGCGGCTTTACCGGCCCCGGCTTCCTCATCCATGTCGATCTGGTGTCCACCTATATCAAGTCCTTCGGTACGGAAGAACAGAAGAAGTATTGGCTGCCCAAGATGGTGGCTGGCGAAGCCATTGGTTCGTTGGGCATGACCGAACCGCACGCCGGCTCCGACCTCAAGAACATCCGCACTCGTGCCGTGCGCGATGGCGACGACTACCTCATCAACGGCCAGAAGGTCTTCATCTCCAACGGCCAGTTGTGCGACTTGGTGGTGTTGGCGACCAAGACCGATTCGGCTCACGGTGCCAAGGGCATCACACTGTTCCTGGTCGATACCAGCCTGCCCGGCTTTGTACGGGGCAAGAATCTCGACAAGCTCGGCATGAAAGCCCAGGACACCTCGGAACTGTTCTTCGAGAATCTGCGGGTTCCGGCCAGCGCCATGCTCGGCGGCGAAGGCCAGGGCTTCGCCATCATGATGACCAAGCTGGCACAGGAACGTCTGGCCCAGGCAATCCGCTCCGCCGTGGTTGCCGAGACCGTCATCGACTGGACTGTCGAATACACGATCCAGCGCAAGGCTTTCGGCCATACGCTGGCCGATTTCCAGAATACCCAATTCAAGCTCGCCGAGCTCAAGACCGATGCCGTACTCGGCCGGGTTTTCACCGATACCTGCATCGAGCAGTTCATGCGGGGCGAGTTGACCGAAGTCGATGCGGCGATGGCCAAGATGTGGTTGTCCAATATGCATTGCCGGGTGGTGGACGAATGCTTGCAATTGTTCGGCGGGTGGGGCTATATGTGGGAATACCCCATCGCCCGTGCGTATGCCGACGCGCGCATCGTCAAGATTGCCGGTGGCTCGATCGAGGTGATGAAGCACATCATCGGCCGAGCCCTGATCAAAAGTTTCGGCGGCGGCAACACGGTGACGCCTTTCGCCCAGAAGGAAGCCCAGGGGCAGGACGGTCCGTCTGGCAACCGCATCGCCGCAGCCTGACCATACAAGAATAACTACAGCTGCATCAGCAGCGGCGCATGTTTTTTCAAGCGCGATGGCTGATAGCCATTGGCGCTTCTAAAGATGGAGGAGTGTCATGGATTACCTGAAGTACTGGACGCCTGTTTTGGTTCTGGCCATCGCCTTCGCCGGATTCATTGTCGGCGGCGACTTTGTCTGGCTGGGCATCATCACGTTCCCGACTCTTGCGCTATTGGATACGATCGCAGGGCGCGATTTCAGCGTCCGCAAGATGGGTAACGCCACCTTGGCCAACCTGCCCATCTGGATCTGCGCCGTGGGCCCGGTCGCGCTTTATCTGGTTTTCGCCTGGCGTCTTTCAATCGAACACCTCACCGGCTGGCAGATGTTCGGCGGCATCATGAGCGTGGCCTGGATGGGCGTGATTCCGCTGGTGCCGGCCGCGCACGAGCTCTATCACATGCGTGGAACAGTCGCGCGGACCGTGGGCCGTTACGCCCATCTGTGTATCCTGGACTGTACCCGTGACATCGGGCACGTTGTGGGTCACCACATTGACGTGGCCACGCCCGCGGATGGCGACACGGCGGTCCGCGGGACGAACCTGTACGCGTTTACCGGACGGGCCATCGTCGAGAGCACGGTCTATGCGCTGCGCATGGAAGCCGGCGCGTTGCGCAAGAAGGGCCTGAGCCCCTGGAACATTCGTCACCGCGCTTACCGTGCGATCCTGGCGCAGGTTATCTTCCAGGGCATCCTGTTCATGATCGGCGGCTGGACCGCCGTGGCTTGCGGCCTGGCTGGAATGCTGGTGGCCCGCGCCTGGGTAGAGTCGTTCAATTACTTCCAGCACTACGGCCTGATCCGCCTGCCGGGCGCGCCGATCGGGCGGCGCCATGTGTGGAATCACCTGAACTGGTTTTCCCGCACGGTGGCTTTCGAAATCACCAATCATGCCGATCATCATTTGAATTCCTACCAGGTCTACTACAAGCTGGTGCCTCATCGTCAGGCGATCATGATGCCCAGTGTGTTCATCTGCTTCTTGTCCGCCTTGATCCCGCCGCTGTGGAACGAAATGATCGTCAAGCCGGCCCTGAAGCGCTGGGATACGGAATTCGCCACGGCCGAGGAGCGCGCCATCGCCCTGAAGCAGAACCAGGCTGCCGGGTGGCCGGACTGGCAGCACGAGCCCGGCGTGGCCGTCGGCCGCGCGACGACCGTCGGCATCTGAAGCAATAATCAAGCGGGGCCCGATACTCCCGGCCAGGGAGATCGGTCCCCCGATATGAAGGTACAGGGGAGAATAGTGGCCTATCAAACGATCGAACTGAGCGTGCACGAGGGTCTTGCGCGCCTGACGCTCAACCAGCCGGATCAAGGCAACCCCTTCAATGCTGGGTTCTGCGCCGACTGGGCCGCGGTGGCAAACGAATTGTCCAGCCGGAAGGATGTTCGCGCCATCCTGCTCAGCGCCCGCGGACGCTTTTTCAGTGTCGGCGGCGACATTGGCATGTTCTCGAAGAACCTCGACACCCTCCCGGAGAAGATCCGCGAGTGGACCTCCACCCTGCATATGGGTGTGGCCAGGTTCGCGCGCATGGACGCGCCCATCGTGGCCAGCGTGCACGGCACCTGCATGGGCGGCGCCTGCGCGCTCATCGCCAACAGCGACCTGGTCTATACCGCCCGATCCGCCCGTTTCGGAGCGGCTTACTCGCAGATCGGATACAGCTGTGATGCGGGCGCCTCCTTTGGCCTGGCTTCGCGGATGGGCCTTGCCCGCGCGCGGCGCTTCCTGCTGTTGGCGGAAACCATGGATGCGGCCACCGCCCAGCAGACGGGCCTGGTCGATCACGTGGTCGACGATGCCGTGCTGGCTGCCGAAGCGGAACAGGCAGCCATCAAGCTCAGCCAGGGGCCGACGCGGGCCTACGGCGAAATACGCCGTCTGTTCAGCCGCGCCCTGGCCCAGCCGTTCGAAGCGCAGCTGGAAGACGAAGCGCAGGGCCTGAGCCGCGCCGCTTCGACCGCCGACGCCCGGGAGGGAATCATGGCCTTCGTGGAAAAGCGCAAACCGCAATTCGCCGGCCGCTAGACAGGGACGACCTTCACCATGTGGTTGCATCATGAGGTCAACAGCCTGGCGGACATTCCCAGGCACTATCGCAGCATCACGCCCGACCGGACAGCGCTGATCGACGGCCTGGGCAAGATCAGCTGGCTGCAGCTGGACGAACGCACCAGCAGGATCGCCAGCTCCCTGGTGGCCTGCGGAGTGCAGCCGCGCCAGCACATCGGCTTCCTGGGTAAAAACTCGGCGCGTTATTTCGAGCTCCTGTTCGGCGCGAACAAGGCTGGCGCCGCCATCGCGCCCTTGAATTGGCGCCTCGCCGCGGCCGAGCTGGGGCAGATCATCGACGATGCGCAGTGCGCACTGGTCTTCGTCGATCAGGAATTCGAGCCGCTGCTGGTTGCGGCCAGAAAGCACTGCAGCTGCGATTTCAGGACGGTGGTATTCGATTCGACCGGCACCGCAGACGGAGATTTCGATGCCTGGACCGGCCTCGGCGATGGCAAGGATCCACGGACGAAGATCGAGCCGGGCGATACCGCTCTGCTGATCTATACCTCCGGCACGACCGGCCTGCCCAAGGGTGTCCAGCTGACACACCGCGGCTTCGGCTTCATGCGTCTGTGCGAACACCTCGAGCCTGCCTACGAGTGGCGCGACGGTGACGTGATGCTGACCGTCATGCCGGTATTCCACCTGGTGGGGACCGGCCTGTCGGTGCAGGCACTCTACAACGGCGCCACCGTATCGGTGCTGCCGGCGCTGGACGCCGGCAAGCTGCTGCAGGTGCTGGCCCGCGACCGGCCGACAATCTGTGCGCTGGTGCCGACGGCCATCCAGATGATCCTGGATCATCCGGAAGCGAAGTCCGCGGACTTCTCCTCGTTGCGCCTGGTCATGTACGCCGGTTCCGCCATCAGCTCGGCTTTGCTGCAGCGCGCGCTGCGCGAGATGAAGTGTCGCTTCATGCAGTTTTACGGTGCGACCGAGTCTTCGGGCGCGCTGACGCTGTTGCGGCCCGAGCAGCACGACGTCGCCAACGAGGCCCGGCTGCGCTCCTGCGGTACCCCGTTGCCCCTGATCGAAGTCAGGATCAGTGATGCGGAGGGCAACGAAGTGCCCTCGGGCGGCACCGGCGAGTTCTGGGTGCGTTCGCCTTCCCTGTTCGGCGGTTACTGGAACCAGCCCGAAGCCACGGCGGCTGTCATGCGTGACGGCTGGTATCGCACCGGCGATGCCGGGTTCCGCGATCCCGAGGGGCTGCTCTACATCGTCGATCGCGTCAAGGACATGATCATCACGGGCGGTGAAAACGTTTACTCCGCCGAGGTCGAGCAAGCGCTGGCCAAGCATCCCGTGGTCAAGCAGTGCGCGGTGATCGGCCTGCCCGACGCGAAGTGGGGAGAGCGGGTCACGGCCATTATCGTCGCCATGCCCGGTGTGGTGGCGAGCCAGGAAGAAGTGATCGCGCACTGCCGCTCCCTGATCGCCGCGTACAAGGCGCCCAAGGAAGTCCGATTCGTCGATGCATTGCCCATGACCGCCACCGGCAAGGTGCTGAAGCGCGCGGTCAGGGATCAGATCATCAACGTCGCATAACACAACAACTCAAGGGCTCTCCGATGACGTTTACCGTGTTGCAGAAGAAAATGATGGGCCACGGGGCCCTCATCCTGTTTATCGGCATGCTTGCCGGTATCGGCCTGCTGATCGGCCTGCTCGGCGGCATCGAGCTGATTCCGGGACAGATCATCCAGTTCTCGATTCCGGGAACGACCGATGCCTGGGTGCGCACCCATATCGGCGGCATGATGAACGGCATGCTGATCCTGCTGGTCGCGGCCCTGCTGTCCGGCCTTGGCTTTGCCGAAGCGGCGGCCAAGCGCATGTCCTGGATGCTGGTCGGGACCGGCTGGGCCAACACCGTGTTCTACTGGGCCGCGCTGTTTGCTCCCAATCGCGCCCTGAGCTTTGCCGGCAACAAATGGGGCCCGTCCAACCTGGCCTCCATCATCGGCCTGGCGCCGGCGCTGTTGTTCGCCGTCATTTCATTGATCGCGGTTTTCCTGCTGGCCAGGCAGGCATTTGCCTCGGCCAAGTCATAAGGCAGCTCGCCGCTCCGATCAGATCTGCCGCGGTCTCCGCGTCGGAAAATCATCCGGGAAATCCGGCTCTCGTTCCGAGTCTGGGTTTGGGGCCGATGGCGAGGCACCGGCAGAATCAAACAGTAGCTACCGGCGACCTCAATGCGCCGCGGGCAGAATCATCGTTCACCCGAAGTACCTCCAGGTCTATTGAAGGACGACGAGCGTATTCGGCCTCCATTCCGGAGCAAATACGGTTTCGAGCAGGAAGGCGTCGTCGAAATGGCTGCGGCCGATATGCGCGATGGCGTGATGTCCGTACTGGCGCAACACACCGGGCTGGCGCAGGCCGCTGCCGATCCAGCCGAGTGGGTCCGGGCTGTAGGTGTCCTTCACCCTGCCGTCAGGGTCGAAAAGACTGCGTGTGCCCCCGTCCGGATACGGCAGGGTGAAGAGATCCTCGTAGCGGCGAAGTTCGTATTGCCGGGGTGAGGCGCCCTGGGCCTGCTCCGGCGCCGTGACGTGCTGCAACGCATGGGTGCCGGCGGCCAGGCGCAGTGTGGCGAATCGTGTTGGCGCAAGGCCGGGAATGACCAGCGGCGGTTCCTCCCAGTAGGCGGACGCCCCGCGCAGAGCCAGGGGCTGCGCCGGGAACCAGCGGTGGTCGCTGCCGGACTGGTGCAGACTCTCATAAACCAAGGCTTGTCCCCTGGTGTCGAGCGTCACGCGCCAGATGAATCCATCCAGGGCGCCGGCGGCACCGGCGGCCTTCGTGCCCTTGAACCATACGAAGTAGCTGATCTGCACCAGCCCGGCGCCGTGAAAGCGGGTGAAGTTGATCTGGTAGTTGACCAACGGCTGGGCAGGGTCCGCGGCCGGGCCGCCGGGGGTGAGTTGAGGTGCAGCCGGCCAATCGCCATCGTCCGCGGTCTCGATCCACAGTCTGGGCGCGTAATACTCCGCCAGGGCCCGCCACTCCGAGTCCACCAGTCCCGGCATTCCCAACTCGTCGGGAACCGCACGGGCATAGGCATTGCTGAGCAGGCCCAGATCCTCCACCGGTTTTACCGACCAGAGCCACAGGGGTGCAGAGGCGCTCAACTCGTCCACTGGCAGGGTCAGTTCCCGCATGTCGGCTTCCCGTTTGGCGGAAAGCTGCGACCGCATCAGCGGCACGGCGAGTGGATAGAGCCCGATGGTCCGCGCCAGCGTTGAATACTCATCGGCGGGCTGAACGACGGAGAGCAGGTGTGCGTAACCGGCCGGTTCATCCAGGTCCACGCTGGCCAGGGCCCGGCCGCAGTTCAGGAAGCGGAATCGCTGGATCGCCGCTTCCTTGATGGTCATGCCCAGGTTGATGTATTCGTACTCGCGGGCTTCCTGGTCGAGCTCCCGCATCTGCCGGATCCAGCCGCCCACCTGGTTGACGCCCTCGACCTCGTTGCGAAACGAAGCGAGAACCCGGTTGGTCCGCAGGTATGGATATCCGGGTACGTGGTAATAGGCCGCGTCCCCCACTCCGGCCGCGGCGACGCGCGCATCCATCGCGGCATATTCGTCCCGGCAGCTGTTGAAATCCCTGAACCAGCCCGTCAGTTCGGTCTGCTGCGTGTGCGCACAGGAAGCCAGTGCGGCGCAGAGCATGGAGCCCAGCAACCATCCCGACATCCGTCCGAACATCAAGAAGGGGCTGCGCGCTGACGTTTTCCGCCTGGGCGCCGCGCAGGTACTCACTTGGGCGGTGCTGCGACGGCCGTGGGTGCGACGTTCGAAAATGTCCATTGCAGCGACACCTTGGCCGTTCCTTGCCAGAGTCCAAGCCAGGTCGAATTGCCGTTGAGCGACATCGGCAGGGGCAGGGTAGCCGATGCGTTGCCCGACTCCGGGGCGTGACGCAGGGTGTCGTTGACCCAGTTCATGGCCGCGCCGATCAGGGGCTGTGGCTCCTGCCGGTGACTGGTATGCCCCCGCTCGGTGTAGTCCGTGGTGCCTTCCGGACGCGGGATGAAGATGTTTTCCTGGCGCACCAGCTTCTTCGGCTCCTTGGTATCGATGACCGCCGCGAAGTGTTCGCACAGGGCAAGGCCATCCGAAGCATTGACGGTATCGGCCGAGCGATGCTCGGAGAACTGCACCAGATGGTCGACGTCCTTGTTGTAGCGCTCCCCGTCGATGGCCATATCCACGGTGACGCGGGATTCATCTGCGCAACCCTTGAAAGGCAGGAAGTAGAGATATTGTCCGGGTACCGTGTCCTCCTCCAGTGCCTCGGGGAACTCGATTGCAGCCATCAGCGCGGCATACTGGAGGGTCATGTCGTGGGTGCATGTTTCCTGCCCCTTGCAGCCCATGATCTGCTCCTGCATTTCCTGCATCAGGGCGCTTTTCTCCGCATCCGTATGCGGAATCTTGAACGGCTTGCCGGATTGCTCAAACAAGGCCTTGGCTTGGCGCGCCAGGAAGATGGTCTTTGCTTCCATGCGCGTGTTGAGATCAGGGTCTAGCAGATCGCGAACCTGGAGCTTGCCGTCGGAGCGGAGCCGTGTTTTCAGTTCCCAACGCTGCCGGGAGGTGGCTTTTGACCATTGATGACCGGGATATTTGGGATCGTCCTTGCTCCAGCTCTGCTCGGCGTCCACGGTGACGACCACGTGCAACTCACGTTCCAGCGGCGCGCATCGCGCCGCCCCTGCCCACAGCGCGGCGAGGGTGCAGGCCATGAGCAGCGAAGATCGGGCGCGTGTGGTGGATGAGGGAATCACCGTGCTCAGTTCCTCGCAGTGATGGCGCTTGGCGGAGGCAAATGCCGCGGCGAACCCTGGGTTGCCGGCTTTCGGGTGCCGGCAAGCCGTTATCAAGGCATTTTCGAAATGTGGCTTTCGTCGGTGAACTTGTCGTAGAAGATCGACTCGATGTTCATGCCCACCTCGGTCATCGATGCGATGCCGGCGTCGATCATTCCGGGAGGGCCGCACATATAGCCTTCCGCCTTGCTCCAGTCGATGCCGGGCATGGCATCGGTGATGAACTGGGTCACCAGGCCGCGCGCGCCCTTCCACGAACTGTCAGCGGGCTCGTGCGACAGGACCGGCAGAAACACGAACTTGTCCGCCCAGTTCTGCGCCACCTGGTTGATCTGTTCGAGGCCGTACAAATCGGCCTGAGTCCGTGCGCCGAAGAGGAAGGCGCAGGGGCGCTTGACGCGGTTCTTCCTGGCATCCTCCAACACACTCATCAGCGGCGCCAGGCCGGAGCCGCCGGCAATGCAGATCATCGGTTCGGCGCTGGCATGCAGATGGAAATTGCCATGCGGCCCGTCGACGTCGATCGGCACGTCCGCTAGGCGTCCGGCAAAGAGGTCTTCCGTGAAGGCCCCCTTGGGAACCTTGCGGATGAAGAAGCTGATCTGCTTGCGGCCGTCGCGGTCCGGTGCGTCGGCGAAGGAGTAATTGCGCGCGCGCCGGATGTTCGGGTATTTGAGGTTGGCGTACTGGCCGGCGGAGAACTTGATCGGGCGGTCCAGTTCGATGGTTATCTTGAGGATGTCGTGGGTCAGTGTTTCGGTTGCCACGATCTTGCCGACGAACTGCTCCGGCTTCGGGCTGTCGTTGGCGCCGCTCTCGACTTCGACCTGCGTCAGGGGATCCTTCGGAATTGCCTGGCAGGCCAGGATGAAGCCGGCCGCAATTTCCTGCTGCGACAGGGTGTAGCCGAAGTCGGTCAGGGCGCTCACACGCCCGGCTTTCAGCTTGCATTTGCACGAGCCGCAGGTTCCCACCGTGCAGTTGTGCGGAAACGGCACGTTGTTCTTCAACGCCGCTTCCAGCATGGTTTCGCCCTGAGGCACTTCGAAGCGGGCTCCGAACGGTGCGACCTCGACGAATTTCGCTTCCTTCGCACCGAACAGAGATTTCAGGAAGCTCATGACCCCCTCCGGGATTTTGTGATCTTGTGGTCCGCTCGCCGTGGGCGACGGGACTCTTGCAGAATATAGTATGATACCATACGATCTACCGCAACTGGGCACTTCGACCGGGCTCCGGCGCCAATTCGCGCCGCCGTTCCAGCCGATCATCAACGACCCGGTGAATACACAAGAATCAGGTCCTGGAGGGGCTATCGGTGAATGCGAATCGTCGAGTGATCCTGTCGGAGCGTCCGCGCTACATCGTCCCGACCGCAAACTGCTTCCGGCTGGAAACCACGGCGATGCCGGTTCCCGCCGACGGCGAGCTGCGCATCCGCACCACTTGGCTGGGCATGGATTCGATGCTCTATGCCCGAGTGCAGCGCGTCTCCTCCCAGCAGGGCGAGCCGATCAAGCTGAAGGACGCCATGATCGGCCCGGCGGTGGGGCGGGTCGAGGAATCGCGCCATCCCGATTACAAGGCCGGCGATCTGGTGAGCGGCTTCTGGGAGTGGCAGGACTACGTGATCTCCACCGGAAAGCGCTTGCGCAAGCTCGATTTCGGGGTGCAGAAGCCTTCGTATGCCCTGAGTGCCTACGGCGTCCCCGGGTTCGGCGCGTACGTTGCACTGGACCGGATCGCGCCGCCGCAGGCGGGCGAAACCGTGGTGGTGGGTACCGCCCTTGGCGGCCTGGGCCAGATTGCAGGTCAAATCGCCAAGCTGAAAGGTTGCCGCGTGGTGGGCATCGCCGGCACCGATGAAAAATGTGGCTTGGCGGTGCAGAAGCTGGGCTTCGATGCCTGCATCAATCACGAGGCCAAGGATTTCTCCCGCTTGCTGATGGAGGCCTGCCCTGCCGGCATCGATGTCGATATCGAGACGGTCGGCGGCAAGACCCTGGAAGCGATCGTGCCGCTGCTGAACCTCAATGCGCGCATCGCCGCCTGCGGCCTGATGGGAACGCCGCATTTCGGCGAGACCGCCTTCAAGGGGCGGTATCAGAACACGATGAGTTTCATGTACGAAATCATCAACCGGCGCATTTCGGTACGCGGCCTGGTAGCGTTCGACCACCTGCGCGACAAGCTCCAGGACTTTCATCGGGATATGCGGGGCTGGATCGACAGCGAAGCGGTCCGGCCGCTGGAGGATATCGTCGATGGCCTGGAGAACGCCCCCATGGCATTCCAGGACATTTTCGAGGGCCGCAATCTGGGCAAGCGCGTGGTCCGGATTGCTGAATAAGCTGCACCCCACAATCATTTAGCGGAGACCGGTATGAGCACAGCAGATGTCGTCAGCGCCAAGGCCGCGCTGGTACGTGGCGTTGGCGGACCCTTCACGATCGAGACCATCGAGGTGGCTGCGCCGCGCGAACATGAAGTGCGGGTGCGCATGGTCGCCACCGGCATGTGTCATACCGACCTGGTGGCGCGCGACGGCTTCCCGGTGCCGATGCCGATCGTGCTGGGCCATGAAGGCGCCGGCGTGGTCGAATCCGTGGGCGCCAAAGTCACCGGCCTGAAGGTAGGCGACCATGTCGTGCTCAGCTTCAACTCCTGTGCCGACTGTCCCAGCTGCGGTGCGGCGAAGCCCGCTTACTGCTACAACTTCCTGGCGCACAATTTCTCGGGTGTGCGGCCTGCCGATGGCAGCAGCCCGTTGAGCCAGAAAGGCGATCGCGTCAGCGGCAATTTCTTTGGCCAGTCGTCCTTCGGCACTTACGCCATCGCCCATGAGCGCAATACTGTCCGGGTCGACAGCGACCTGCCGCTCGAATTGCTAGGACCGCTGGGTTGCGGCATTCAGACGGGTGCGGGTGCGGCCGTCAACTCCGTCGGCCTGAAGAAAGGCCAGTCGCTGGCCATCTTCGGCGGCGGTGCGGTCGGACTGAGCGCGCTGCTCGGAGCCCGCGCCATCGGCGCCGGCACCGTGATCATGATCGAGCCGAACCCGTCGCGCGGGGCGCTCGCGCTGGAACTCGGCGCCACCCACGTCATCAATCCGAAAGAGACCGCCGATGTGCTGGCGAAGATCAAGGAGCTCAGCGGCGGTGGCGTGAACCATGCGCTGGATACCACTGGTATTCCCGCCGTCGTCGCCGTGGCGGTCGAGACCATGCTGCCGAACGGCATGCTGGGCCTCATCGCCGTGCCGCCGCCGGATGCCACGCTGCCCGCCAACATGATGAGCATGCTGATTCGCGGCGTGGGCGTGAAGTACATCACCGAAGGCGACGCCGATCCACAAGAGTTCATCCCGCGCATGCTGGGCTGGTACAGGGCCGGTAAATTTCCGTTCGACCGGCTCATCACCAAGTTCCCCTTCGACCAGATTAACGAGGCGGCGCACGCTTCGGAAAAGGGCCACGCGATCAAGCCGGTGCTGGTGTTCTGAGCACCACCTTCGTCGAAGTCATGGAGAAAGTAATGAGCAATGCGCCGCGGTCCGATCTCAATCACTAGATCACCGGATTGTGGTACGTGTTCATCTTCACTGCGCTCATCGCATCGGGCGGATTGGGCATCGCCAACTTCTGGATATCCGCGCCGGCGGATCTCGATGCGCTAGTGCGAGATAGTAGAAACGGCGCCCGGACGACCGTCGGTGTCGATTCAGGCTTCCGGATCGCCGAAAGTCAGATACTCCCACATGCGTTCGTAGACGCGGCCGGCGGTGACCTGGCGGGCGACGGTTTCATCGGCGCTCAACAGGGTGTGTTCCCCATCCTGCCCCATCTGCATCAGGCCCACTTCGACCCGTGCCGCCTCTTCCAGAAACCAGGACAGCGCCACCGCTTCGGTCAGATTGACACCGGCCACGACAGCGCCATTGGCGCGCATCACGATTGCTTTCGAAGCGGCCATGTGCCTGACGAGGCGGGCAGCGGCATCGTCATCACGCAGCAGTCGCGGATCGTCCCAAAGCGGAAGCATCGGCGCGAAGTACGCACCGAAGCCGTGCCTCGGCCGCGGCGTGCGGTGCAGCAGCGCGAGCAGGCCCAGTTGTGGCGGCATGATACGGCAGACCGCGCCTATCTCGGCGCGCTGGCGATAGATGGCCTGGTGAATCCGCACTTCACCGAGCACGCCATCGGGTAATGGGCCATCGACGCCGACAACGGTGCCCTGCTCGCCGGGCAGGATCGTCCCCATCGGCTTCGGCGCGCAGACCAGAAAGTGCGCAGCATCCAGCCGCAGGCTGCAATGGCCGTAGGCATGTACCAGATTTCCGCGCGCCAGCGCGCGTGCCGCCAGTCGCAGCTCCTTTTGTTGTTCCGGATTCGCAGCGGACATCGATGTCACCTCGTTGGCTCTGCAGGAAAATCATCGGACAACTTACAAGCCGTACAGCCTGAATGTTGTCATTCGCAAAAGATAATAGTATGGTACCGGACTATAAAGATAGGGTGAGGCTGGAGGATGAAGAAGATTCGATGCGCCTTGATCGGTCCCGGCAACATCGGCACCGATCTGCTGTACAAGCTGCTGCGCAGCGAGGTGTTGGAGCCGGTGTGGATGGTCGGCATCGACCCGGCTTCGGAGGGCCTGACGCGGGCTCGTGACCTGGGGCTACGCACCAGCGATCAGGGCGTGGAAGGCCTGCTGCCATTCCTGGCCGAAGACGACATCCGCATCGCCTTCGATTCGACATCCGCCTATGCGCATGCGGCCAACGCCGCGGCGCTGCAAGCCCATGGCGTGCTGATGATCGACCTGACGCCGGCGGCGCTGGGTCCCTACTGTGTGCCGCCGGTGAATCTCGGCGAGCAGATCGGTAAGCGCGTCGGCAACGTCAACATGGTGACCTGCGGCGGGCAGGCAACCATTCCCATGGTGGCGGCAGTCTCCCGCGTGCAGGCAGTCGAATACGGCGAGATCATTGCCACCGTGTCGTCCCGCTCGGTGGGACCCGGTACACGCAAGAACATCGACGAATTCACCCGCACCACCGCGCGTGCGGTGGAGCAGATCGGCCGGGCCGCACGCGGCAAGGCCATCATCATTGTCAATCCGGCCGAGCCGCCCCTGATCATGCGCGACACCGTGCATTGCCTGACGGTGGATACCCCGCATCAGGCCGCTATCACCGAGTCGGTGCACCGCATGATCGAAGAAGTGCAGGCTTACGTACCCGGCTATCGCCTGAAGAACGGCCCGGTATTCGAAGGTCGGCGCGTGTCGATCTTCCTGGAAGTAGAAGGCCTCGGCGACTTTTTGCCGAAATACGCCGGCAACCTGGACATCATGACCGCTGCCGCTGCGCGTACGGCCGAGCTGTTCGCGCGCGAGATGCAGCAGGGACGGTGGCAGGCTCCGGCGCGCGCAGTCGTGGAGGCCGCATGAACGCCGCCAAAGCGCCGGCACTTCCGGCGGGAGGCATCATTGTTCATGACATGTCGCTGCGTGACGGCATGCATCCCAAGCGGCACCAGATTTCCGTCGAGCAGATGAAATCGATCGCGACCGGCCTGGATCAGGCCGGTGTGCCGCTGATCGAAGTCACCCACGGTGACGGCCTGGGCGGCGCTTCGGTGAACTACGGCTTTCCGGCGGCGAGCGACGAGGACTACCTGAGGGCGGTAATCCCGCTGATGCGGCAAGCCAAGGTGTCGGCCTTGTTGATTCCCGGAATCGGCACCGTCGATGACCTGCGCATGGCGGCGGACTGCGGCATTTCGACCATCCGCGTTGCCACGCATTGCACCGAGGCGGACGTCGCGGAGCAGCACATTGTGCTGGGCCGCAAGATGGAGCTGGATACCGTCGGCTTCCTGATGATGGCGCACATGGCCGAGCCGGCCAAGATTCTGGAGCAAGCCCGCCTGATGGTGTCCTATGGCGCCAACTGCATCTATGCCACCGATTCCGCCGGCTACATGTTGCCGCAGGACGTCACCGCCCGGATCGGGATCTTGCGCGAAGGCCTGGACGCATCCATCGAACTCGGCTTCCACGGCCATCACAACCTGGCCATGGGCATAGCGAATTCCGTCGCGGCCATTGCCGCCGGCGCGACGCGTATCGACTGTGCCTGCGGCGGCATGGGTGCCGGCGCCGGCAACACGCCGTTGGAGGTATTCATCGCCGTCTGCGAGCGCATGGGCATTGCCACCGGCGTCGATCTGTTCAAGGTGATGGATGTGGCGGAAGACCTGGTGACGCCGATTCTCGATTTCCCGGTGCGTATCGACCGCAATGCGCTGACGCTCGGCTATGCCGGCGCCTATTCCTCGTTCCTGTTGTTCGCCAAGCGCGCCAGCGCCAAGTACGGCGTCCCGGCGAGGGACATCCTGGTGGAGATGGGGCGCAGGAAGACCGTGGGTGGGCAGGAGGACATGATCGAGGACGTCGCTCTTGATCTTGCCAGGGCCATCGCGGCCTGACGTACGTGCGATACCAACAAATAACAATGAGAGGAGAAGGGGTGGACAGCAGGGCGCAAATCAATCCGGCGGCGGCATTCCGGGCAGCGCGTGATTTTCTGGTCGCGCACCGCGAGGACTATGCAAAGGCATACGCCGGATTCCGCTGGCCCGAGCTGCCGACGTTCAACTGGGCGCTGGACCATTTCGACGAAATGGCAGACGGCAACCTGCGCACCGCCCTGTGGATTGTCGATGAAGATGGCTCGGAAGTCCGGCGCAGCTTCGACTCCTTGCGGGTGGCTTCGAATCGCGCGGCGAACTTCCTGCGGGAGCTGGGTATACGGCGTGGCGACCGGCTGTTGGTGATGCTGTCGAACCGGGCGGAACTGTGGGAGATCATGCTGGCGGCAATCAAGCTCGGCGCCGTGCTGAGTCCGGCAACCACCCTGCTTTCCGAAGCGGATGTCGCCGACCGCCTCGATCGCGGTGAAATCAAGGGTATCGTCGCGGACGAGGATTGCCTAGAGAAATTCCCGGCCGCTCCCGATGGACGCATCCGCATTGTCGTCGGTGGTGCTGCCGGGGGCTGGACGGTTTATATGCTACACGCCGAATTCAGTCCGGAGTTTCAGGCCGAAGGCGTGACGCGGGCGCAAGATCCCTGCGTTCTGTACTTCACTTCGGGAACGACCAGCAAGCCGAAGATGGTGCTGCATACGCAGCGCAGCTATCCGGTCGGCCATCTCAGCACGCTGTATTGGCTGGGCCTGCGCGAGGGCGATATTCATCTGAATATCAGCTCCCCCGGCTGGGCCAAGCATGCCTGGAGTTGCCTGTTCGCACCCTGGGCCGTAGGCGCCACGATCTTCATCTACAACCAGGGGCGTTTCGACGCAGGCAAGACCCTGTCGGTGATCGGGCGTTGCGGCGTAACCACGCTGTGCGCGCCGCCAACCGCCTGGCGTTCGATCATCCTGCAGGATCTGAGCCTCCACATCGTCGGACTGCGCGAGTTGACCAGCGCGGGCGAGCCTTTGAATCCCGAGGTGATCGAGCGCATCCGCTCGGCCTGGGGGCTGCACATCCGCGAAGGCTATGGCCAGACCGAGTCCACGGCGATGGTCGGCAATCCTCCCGGCCAGGACATCCGTCCGGGTTCGATGGGACGCCCGCTGCCGGGCTACCGCATCGAACTGCTCGACCTCGACGGAAAATCCGCCGAGGAGGGCGAGGTATCGGTCGTGCTGGCGGAGCGCCCGGCCGGCCTGATGTCGGAATACGCCGGGGACGGCACCAGGACTGCCACGGCGCTTGGCGGTAGCCACTACGGCACGGCCGACGTGGCCGCGCGCGATGATGATGGTTTTTTCTGGTTCGTCGGGCGCACCGACGATGTGTTCAAGAGCTCGGACTACCGCATATCGCCGTTCGAGCTGGAAAGCGCGCTGATCGAACATCCTGCCGTGGCGGAAGCCGCCGTGGTGGAAAGTCCCGATCCGAAGCGGCTGTGCGTGCCCAAGGCCTGCATCATCCTGAAGCCGGGCGTCAGCCCGGATGGCGAGACCGCGCTGTCGATCCTGAGCTTTGCCCGCGGCCGGCTGGCGCCCTACCAGAAGATCCGCGTGCTGGAATTCTGCGATCTGCCGAAGACCGTGTCCGGCAAGATCCGCCGCGCCGAACTGCGCGGCATCGAACTGCGCCGCCGCGCCGCCGGCGAACGTGGCGCTCACGAATACTTCGAATCCGATTTTCCACAGCTGCTCGATCCCGCGAGGCCACAATGAAGGCGAAGCCCCAAGCGCTGGCAGCGCTGCCCAGCGCCCGTCTGAGCGTGAGCTGCATCCTGATCGAACCGATGCAGATCTGGTTCCATTGCCCGCGCTGTGATACCGCCCTGACCGGATTCTTTAGCGATCCGCGTGGACAAGCCAATGTCGAATGCCAGGCCTGTGGCGAGGAATTCGATATTTCCCCAAAAGCCAATTTGATCATCGTCTGATAACGAGATGTCCATCGTGAATGCCTCTTTGACAGCAGAACAGTCCGCGCTGTGGATCGACCAGGAGCGCCTGCGCTTCAAGGTTTCGCGCCGCAGCTTCATGGATCCTGCGATCCTGCAGCAGGAATACCGCACCATCTTCGAGAAATGCTGGCTTTATATCGGCCATGA
>JAQGNS010000486.1 GCA_028291705.1 Nevskia sp. | reverse complement strand
AGCAATGCGGTTGAAGATTTTCCTGGCGGCCATTGGCGCCGCTTCCGCGTTGACGCTTACCGCCTGCGGCGGCTCCAACGACCAGGGCGGATCGCTCTCATCGAGTTCGTCGGGCAGCTCTTCGTCGAGCAGCTCGTCAAGCAGCTCTTCGGGCAGCTCCTCCTCCAGTTCTTCTTCCAGCAGTTCCTCGTCGGGTGGTTCGTCGGGCGGTTCGTCGGGCGGCGCGCACTCCAGCTCATCTTCCAGCTCGTCCAGCAGCTCCTCGTCGTCCAGTTCCTCGAGCTCTTCGTCGGGTTCATCGAGCAGTTCTTCGTCCAGCAGTTCCTCTTCCGGCTCGGCCAGTTCCTCAAGCTCATCTTCGAGCTCGTCCGGCAGCTCATCCAGCTCTTCGAGTTCCTCGTCAGGCTCATCGAGCAGTTCTTCGTCTTCCAGTTCCTCGGGCAGCAGTTCTTCAAGCGGTTCCTCGCGCGTCTTTTCCGGCGACGCACCGCCGTCGATCCTGAATCTGCCGGCGGGCTCGCGCGGCTTCGTGCGCACCGTCGACGGGCGTATGGTGTTGTACGTCATTCCCGCCGACGCACCGAAGTCTCCGCTGACGCAGGTGCCGCTGATGATTGTGCTCGACTACCTGGGCGGCAATCCCACCTTCATGGCCAATTTCATCAAGGCGGGGGAACACGCCACCGGGGCTGACAGCACGATCGGCAGCAACGGCGCCACGGTGATGGCCTTTCCGGCGCATCAGGGTACGAGCTGGAACAACGGCCTGCCGGGCAACGGTGACACGGCGGCCGACATCGGCTTCCTTATCGACGTCATCGACGATGCCACCCGCAACATGCCGGTGGATCCCGCAAAGGTATCGATGACCGGCTACTCCGAGGGCGGCTTCATGGCCGACTTGTTCGGCTGCACCCGACCCAACTTGCTGACGGGCTTCGGCATGGTCGCGGCGGCTCAGTTGAAGACCACACTGTGCGAGACGCACACACCACTGAAGATGATGATTTTCGCCGGCACCAAGGACAGTCAGGTGCCTTACAACGGTTTTGGCTCACTGCAGTCCGCACCCGTTACCCTGACGCAATGGGAGAACATCGACGCCTGCAGTGGCGCGGAGGCCGCGATACCTCTGAACAGCCCCGTCAACGACGGCACCAGCGTGACCCTGCACCGCAAGCCGGGCTGCCCCGCCCTGCTCTACCAGATCGTCAACGGCGGCCATAACTGGCCTGGCGCTGAAGTGACCCTCTCCACCATCCTGTTGGGCATCACCTCGCAGAATATCGACGCCACGCAGGCGCAGTGGGAGTTCTTCTTGGGGCCGTAGTGCGCCGCGCCCCGGTACCGAAGGGGCTCAGGGCGCAGGTACGAGGGTGTAGTCGAAGTCGTAGAAGTGCTTGCCGTCGGCGATACGGATGGTCATGGTGCCGGCAAGTCCCTGCAACTGGCCGGCGCCGGAATCCGGCACCACGGCGATGCTCTGCTGCGGGGCGCCGCGGTTCAAGCTGGCATAGTGCTGCAAGACGAAACTGCCGCTGCGGCCTGCCAGCGTGCCGGTGATGCGCTCCACCGCGACATAGGCGGCCGAGCCCTTGACCTCGGTGCCCGCGGTCAACATCTGGCCTTTCGATACGCCTTCGAGATCGCCGTGGAACTGCTTGTCGATCGACATGCGTCCGAGCGTGGGCTCGTCCATCTCCAGCGGGCTCAGCTTCACCTCGAACGTACCGCTTGCACGATTGGTCACGCCCCTCTCCTTCTTGCTTGTTTCAAACGCGGCATCAAGCGGCGCGGCGGCAACAGATAGACCGGGCAACAGGCAGAGGACCACCAAGGCACCGGCACTGACAACGCGCATAGGTATTTCCCGGCCATCGCCCTTGTGCATACTGTACCTGCCGTGGATCACCGGCACCGGGGACGCCAATGGTAGACAGGGACGCGCGGCCTGCATTGAACAAACGCGACATGATCAGACCCAAAGACGAGCCGCCGCGCGGCATCCTCAACGTACCCGCCGCACAATCGGTCAGCGGGCATGCGCGGTATCACCCTTCGGATGACCTGGCGCCTTTCGTCGAGCACTACTGGACGGTGGCATGGGACCTGCGCGAGCAGCAGACCGCCGAAACCCTGCCGCACCCTTCGGTGCACATTGTGCTGGAGGCCGGCAAGGGCGAAGTCCACGGCGTGAGCAGCCGTCGTTTCAGCCGTGTCCTTGAGGGCAAGGGCCGCGTCTTCGGCATCAAGTTCCGGCCCGGCGGATTCAGGCCTTTCGTGATGCGGCCGGTGGCGGATTTCACCGATCGCGGCTTTCCCTTGCAGGAGGTTTTCGGCGAGGCCGCGGCCGGGCTGGCACTACGGGCGCTGGCGCCGCCGGAACATGCGGAAACCATCGCCGTGCTCGAAGCCTTCCTGCGCCAGTGCAATCCGCAAGCTGATCCTTCGGTCGCCCTCGCCTGCCGCATCGCCGAGCGCATCGCCGCAGACCGCGCCATCACCCGCGTGGAGCAGGTCGCCGCCAATTTCGGCATCGGCCTGCGCACGCTGCAACGCCTGTTCGGCGAATACGTCGGCGTCAGCCCCAAGTGGGTGATCCAACGCTATCGCCTGCACGAAGCGGCGGCGCGGCTTGCCGCCGGCGGTGATATCGACTGGGCCGATATCGCCCTGGAGCTGGGCTATGCCGACCAGGCGCATTTCATCCGCGACTTCAGGAGGCTGGTGGGGCGCTCGCCGGCGGACTACGTCAAAGCCCTGGGCAAGGTCTGAATTCGCCGGCTGCTACTGGCCTGGCGCCGGGATGAACTTGGCGTTGGCCCAGTCCGCTTCCGGGTCGTCCATCGTAACCTGGTGCACACCGCCGCGCAGGGACTTCTGCAGCAGCTCGTACTGGTCTTGCAGTTCCCCGATGGGGTGATGCCAGTTGTGCAGGTAATGGATCGAAGTGACGCGGGCCTGGAGCATGGCCTTGGTGCAGTCGAAGCAGGGACGCAGGGTGGAATAGACGATGGCGTCCTCCACCGCGTTGCCGAAGCGGGCCGCCG
>JAQGNS010000344.1 GCA_028291705.1 Nevskia sp. | reverse complement strand
CAGCGTCGACGAAGCCTGCCGCCAGATGGCCGCGCAGGGGCTGGCCTCGCGCCTGATGATCGACGCCTCGCATGCGAACAGTTCGAAGAAGCCGGAAAACCAGGTCCCGGTGTGCGCCGACATCGCGACCCAGGTGGCGGCGGGCGACAGCCGCATTGTTGGCGTGATGGTCGAATCGCACCTGGTGGCCGGGCGTCAGGACCTGGTGCCGGGCAAGGAACTGGTGTACGGCCAGTCGGTGACCGACGGCTGCATCGACTGGGAACAGAGCGTGCAAGTGCTCGAAGGGCTGGCGCAAGCGGTGCGCCAGCGGCGCCTGCGCGAAGACGCATAAATACAGCACAGCGCCGCCGTTTCCCGGTAGCATCCTGATTTGTAATTACAAACGGGGGCGGCCGTGACCTTATTGCGTCAGGACGACATTGCGAAATTGGAAGCGAAGGTCCTGGAGGCGCTGCAACGTGGCAGCGAGGACGAGGGCGCGCGCTGGTGGGAACGCATTCTGGCCGGCGCACCGGATCATCCCAAGGCGCTGCTGGCGCTCAGCCAGCGTGCCTTCCGGGGCGGCGACCTTGCGCGCGCGCGCACGCTGCTCGAGCGGCTGGTACAGGTCGATGGCAGCGACGCGCAGCAATGGATCAACCTGGCCGTGGTCTGCCAGGGATTGCGCGACGACGGCGGGGAAGAGCGGGCCATCCGCGGCGCGCTCACCGTCGATCCGTCCGACCTGCTCGGGCTGCTGCTGCGCGCCGCTCTGCTGGAACGCCAGGGTAAGGTACACGCGGCCGCCAGCGCCTACGGAGCGGCAGCCAAGGTGGCGCCGCCGCTGGCGCAACTCAACCCCTCGCTGCGCCCGGCCGTGCAGCGCGCGCTCGCGTTCCGCGCCCGTTACGAGCACCGGCTCGGCACTCACCTGGATCAGTTCCTGGAACCGTATCTGAAGGATGCGGGCGGCGAGCAAGTGGGCCGCTTCCGCGACTCGGTCGATATCATGCTCGGCCGCAAGCATCGCTATGACTCGCAGTCGGCGCTCTACCATTACCCGGGGCTGGCGCCGATCAGCTTTTTCGAGCGGGCCGACTTTCCCTGGCTAGACCCGATCGAGGCAGCCACGGGCGCGATCCGTGAAGAATTCATGGGCGCGCTGGAAGCCGACGGCGGCCGCACGCCTTACCTGAACTATGCGGCCGATCTTCCTCATCACCAGTTCGCCGAACTGAACAACTCGGCGCGCTGGAGCGCGATTCACCTGTACCAGGATGGCCTGCCGGTCGCCCGGAACGCCAGCCGTTGTCCGCTGACCATGGAGCTGCTCGCCGGCGCGCCCTTGCCTGAGCAGGCCGGGCGTACGCCCTCGGCGATGTTTTCTTTGCTCAAGCCGCAAACCCGCATCCCGCCCCATACGGGGGTGTCGAATGCGCGCCTAGTGACGCATCTGCCGCTGATCGTTCCGGAGCGCTGCGGTTTTCGTGTCGGTAACGAAACGCGTGAATGGATATCGGGCAGGGCCTGGGTGTTCGACGACACCATCGAGCACGAGGCATGGAACCTGAGCGAGCAGTTGCGCGTGGTGCTGATCTTCGACATCTGGCATCCGAACCTGAGCCTGGCCGAACGCGCCTTGATCAGCGCCATGACGCTCGGTATCAATGCTTTCGCGGCGAGCTCGGGCGGCTTCGACCTGTAAGGCCGGCGTCGGGCCCATGAAAAAAACGGCGAACTTTGGTTCGCCGTTTTTTTATGACCGGGCAAAAAAACGGCGAACCGAAGTTCGCCGTTCAAATGCTTACCTAGACCAGGATCAGAAGCGTGCGGTCAAGTTCAAGAACACGCGGCGTCCCATCGCATCGTAGACTTGCGGGAAGGTATTGCCGTTGCCGAAAGTACCCGACGTCACGCCACCGACCGGAGGATCTTTATCCAGCAGGTTATTGATACCGGCGCGCAGCGCGTAACTCTTGGTGATCTGCCAGCTGGCAGCTGCGTCGAGGTAATCGCGGGCGCCGAAGACGCGGTCAGCTTCTTGCGACGGACCGGCCAGGTGCGGATCGGTGCTGGTCGACGACAGTTTGACTTCGTCCAGATGGCGCCAGGTCAGGGCCAGCTCCACGGTCCAAGGCGTCGACCAGGTCACGCGCATCTTGTGGCGCCACTTTGGCAACGGCGTGCCGCAGCTTGGGCCGAACAGGCCGGCGCAATCGTACGAGCCAGAACCTGGGAAGTCCTCTTGCAAGAACTCTTTCAGGACGGTGCCTGTGAACGCGAAATCCAGTCCGCCGTACCCGCTCAGCTTGTGCGAATAGTTCGCGCCAATATCCACGCCCGAGGTCTTGCGCATACCGAGATTCTGGTTGGTAGCGATAATCTGCGCGGTCGGCAGGGCCCACAGGGTGCCCAGGCGATCGCGGGTGATCAGGCTGCAGAACTTCGGATCGCCGGTGGCGATACACTGGCTCAGGGTGGTCGTCGGAGGCGCGCCGCCGATGACGCCTTCAACGGTCATGTTGAAGTAGTCGAACGTCAGGCTCAGGTTACGCATCGGGGTCAATACCAGCCCAAGCGTGTAGCTGTCCGAGGTCTCCGGCTTCAGGTTGGCGTTGCCGCCAAACAAGGCGTTGTATTGGCTCGCCGGGCTGTCTTCGATATGGCCATACTGCGCCGCGGTGACACCGGTCTTGGCGCACGCTGCGGCCGATGCGGTCGGCTTGGTGCCGGCACATGGGTCGGAATCGTTGTCATACAAGCCCACGCCGGTTGGCGTAAACAGTTCGACCACGTTGGCCGCGCGCGCCGCACGCTGGTAGCTGGCACGGATACGCGCTTGGGCAATCGGCGCCCATTCGCCGCCGACACCGTAGGAATCGGTCTTCTGGCCGGTGCTGTAGTCCGATTTGCGATACGACGCGTTCACGCTGAGCAGTTCCGCGAACGGAAGCTTCTCGAAGATCGGCATGCGTGCTTCGACGAAGTAGTCCTTCACGCTGAAGCCGCCTTGCACGCCGTGGGTCGGGCCACCCTGGCCGGCCAGGTCGCCGGACTCGAATGCCGAATCGGTTTTCAGGTCCAGTTTCTCGGTGCGGTGTTCGAAGCCCATCGCCACGCCGATGCCATTGGTGGCGGTCGGCAGTTTCAGGCCATACTCGCCCAGGTCGGACGACAGGTTGAAGCCCTGGATGCTCTGCGAGGTGCCGCCCTGCTTGAAGCCAGGGGTTTGCAGATATTTCAAGGCCTCAGGGGTGACCTTGCCCAAGCTCCAGATGTTGTACGGTACACAAGCAGGATCGGTGCCATTCAGGGCCGAACGGCAGACCGGCACGCCCGCACTGTTGAGGACAACGTCGAGTGCCTTGCCGGTGCGGTTAACCGAGAAGTCGTTCAGGTAGTTTTCGGCGTAGACGACGCGGCCTAACTGCGCGAACACGTCGTAGTTCCAATTGCCGATTTCGCCCTTGACGCCCAGCACGCCGCGGTACGAGGTGTGACGGATGTCGTCCTGGCGGCCGCCGCCTTCCACGTTGCGGCGGAAGATGGTCGACTCCGCGGTCGGGTTCGCTGCGCTCAGCCCCAGCGCATCTTTCCACGCCTGCGACAGGAACGGGTTTTCCACGTGGATGGCGTTCGGGCCCGACGCGTCAAATCCGAACAGGCCGCTCGGTGCGATTTGCGCCACGGTATGGTCATCGTGGAAGCCGGCTTCCGAATAGACGCGGGCCTTGTCGCTGATGTCGTAATGGGCCGAGGCGTTGAAGCCGTAGCGCTCGGATGGACGCTGGAAGTAGTTCAGCGGACCGAAGTTGTACTGGTCTGTTGCCGCGACGTATGGACGCACGCCGCCGTTCGCGTCCGCGACAGTTTTCTGTCCGTTTGCGGTGAAGAAACGACCTGGAAAGCTGGTGCCCGAACCGCCGCACTTGAGCGTGGGGCCGGCGGTGAAGCCGCCGAGCGAGCAGGCGGTGAAGTCGCGCTCCGATTGCAGCAGCGCATCTTCCTTCTTGTACGAGAAGAACACGGTCGCATTACCCTTGTTTTCCGCGAAGTTGCCGCCGATCAGCAGAGTGCCATCCGTGATCTTGCCGTCAGCATTGATGTCGCCAGGCAGTGGGAAATTGCGCGCCTTCGACGCATCTGCTGCCGCGCCGCCGTGTTGCGAGTGGTTGTAGAAACTATGGTTCAGCTCAATTTGAGCGCCCTGGAAGTTGTCAACCATGATGAAGTTGACGACGCCGGCCACGGCATCGGAGCCGTAGATGGCCGATGCGCCGCCGGTCAGCACCTCGACGCGCTTGATCAGCGGCGCCGGAATCTGGTTCAAGTCGGCGGCGGTGTTCGACGGGCTACCTGCCGGCAAGCGGCGGCCATTGACCAGCACCAGGGTGCGATCGGCGCCGAAGTTGCGCAAGTTGACGGTAGCGGTACCGGAAGAGCCGTTCGAAATGGTGCCGCCCTGGTCGGCGAATACTTGCGGCAGGTTGTTCAGGAGGTTTTCGACCGAACGCACACCGTCCATCTTGATTTCTTTTGCGCTCATCACCGTGATCGGGCTAGGGCCTTCCAGGTTTGCGGTAGGAATGCGCGAACCTGTCACTTCGACTTTCTGCATCGGCGGCGCTGCCTCTTGTGCAAACGCTGCCGTCATGCCGAGCGCCATGCCGCCAGCGCAGATCATGCGGACTGAGCGGGATAAAACTGTTTCAACCATCATAGTGTGGGTCCCTGTCGTGGTAATTTTTAATCGCAGCGCGCAATGCGAGCTGCATTTGTGGCCTTTTTGCAATATTGTCTTGTTGACCAAACTATTGAAATGAAGACATATTTTTTTAAAAACATCTAATCAGATCATTCCGCATTAATGCTGTCAATATACAAGTTTTCCGAGCAACGAAAAAACAACGATTGTCCGTTGTGAAGCCTGCCGCACGGGCTCCGGTAAGTCTGGCGATGACAGGACGAAAAAACCCGCAGGCCGAAGCTTGCGGGTTTTTTTGTGGGTCAAACCCGATCAGAACTTGTGGTTGTATTCCACGGTGAAGCGAACTGCGCGCCCATGGCAGACAAATTTTGTTAAATGCAAACATTCCCTTAAGGGGGATTTGTTGCGGCGCAATAATGTCACGTCCGCAATGTAATCGGCTGCAATCAGTGGGGATTTTCCCTGCGCACGGGTCCGTCAACGGTAATTGGCGTTGCAGCATGCTGCGATGCGGAAAAAATGCTGGGCGAGGGATCTGGCGGTATCAGCCGCCTGAGGACATCACCGCTTTGACAATTGCCGCCCGACAGGGGCAAATATGCGCTATCGTTACGCCTTTTTTGACCCTGCCTGCAGGCGAAGGAAGTTGTCGATGAAATCCCCCTGGGCTACCTTGCTGCTGTGCCTCGGCCTGCTGGGCGCCACGTCGCCGCACGCCGCCGAGCCGGTAAAGACCTGCGCTACATTTTCCCG
>JAQGNS010000382.1 GCA_028291705.1 Nevskia sp. | reverse complement strand
GTTCCGGACTCAAGGCGCGGACATCGGAGGAGAATTCCAGCTCCAGCAGGCGCGGCACCCGGCCCTCGGGCCAGCGGCTGGGACTGAGCGTACGTTCGGAGCCGGTGCGCAGATCGCAGCACAGGCTCACGCCGAGCGATTCGAGCAGCACCAGATCCGCGGCCAGCAAACCGTCCAGGGCACCGGAGCGATAGACCATACCGGCACGGACCACCCGGCCGTCCATCCCCTTGAGCCCGCCGAGGTCGCGAAAATTGGGTGATCCCGCCAGCAGCCGCGGCGAAGCGGGCGGCGCACCGTGAAAATCCTGGTCCATATCGTGATCCTGCGTTGCCGGCTTGGCGTTCGGGTCGGGGCTCCCCACAATGACGCTATCCCAGCCCTTGCTCCTGCGCCTCGTCGGCTCCGACGAGGCGCAAGCGACATCATCGACAGCGCCCGCGTCAGGCGCCTGACGGACGCAAGATTCAGGCGATCAGTTTCAGGCGCCTGGCGATGACCAGGGCCTGCGTGCGGTTGCCGGCACGCAGCTTGACGTTGATGTTGCGCAAATGCGTGCGCACCGTACTCTCCGACACGAACAGCTTGCCGGCCATGGCATCGTTGGAATACCCCTGCGCCAGCAGCTCCAGCACCTGGATCTCCTTGGAGGTGAGGGCATCGACGGCGCTGCTCTGCATTTCCACCGCCGCCGCGCGGTCGGTGGCGGAGCGGTGTTCCTGCGCGATGCGGCGCAGGAACTGCTCGGCATTGCTGCCTTCCGCGGCGGCGCCTTCGCGGGCGTTGAGGAATTCGTGCAGCATGCCCTGCACCGCCGGCCCCTCTTCGAGGAAGGTGCTGACGAAGCCTTCGCCGGAGGCGTAGTCGAGCGCCTTTTCCAGGATGCGCATGGACGGCTTGCGCTGCCCGTCGCGGCTCAGCGCCTCGGCCAGCAGGATGCGCAGCTTGAGAGCCCGCCGATGGAAGTTGGCGCGCTCGGTTTCTTCCAGCCTCAGCTTGATCTGCGGAATGGCATCAGCAATGGCCCCGCTGTGTATCATCCAGCGCAGCATGCCGAGCGGGTGATTCAGCAGATCGTTCGCCACGTAGGAGCGCGCGGCCATCTGCTGCCACAGGGCGGAATCCCCTGCCCGGTCCAGCTGCTCGCGCGCGGCGCCGTGGTCGCCGCGCATGATCAGGCCCCTGGCGCGTTCGAGCCGGGCGCTGGCCACCACGCGCGGCAGGGTCAAGCGGTGGCCGACACTCTCGAGGTCGCCCAGCAATTGCAGGGCATGATCGCGGTCGCCACGATCGCCGACGATGCGCGCCAGCAATACATGGGCCGTGATCAGGTGATCGGGCAAGCCCAGCTGCTGCAGCATGGGCACGAACACGCCGAGCAGGCGCTCCGCCCGTTCGGCATCGCCCGCCTCGTACAGGGCTTCGGCCAGCAATACGCCGGAATAGGCGTTGCGGCTGGTGCTGTTGACGATGTCCTCGCCGCTGACGCCGGCGGCGCGGCGCAGCCGCACCGTGGCCTGCTTCAGACGCCCCTGCATCAGGTCGATGGCGCCGTCGACCGAATCGGCCAGGGCGAAATTGAGTCGGGACGCCTTGGACGTCTGCAGCTGGCGCGCCTCGTCGGCATAGCCGCGGGCTTCCGTCAGGTTGCCCAGGATCATGCTGGTGTTGGCCAGCGTCTGCGCCAGCATGCTGCGGGCGAAGGCGAACTCCGGTTTGACCAGGGGCAGCCGCTCGCGGCCCAGGGTATAGGACTGCTCGATGCGATCGCTCATGCCCAGCAGCATGGGACGCAGCGCGAGCAACTGCGCCTCGCCCTCCGCATCCGCCATCTGCTGCGTTTCCAGGCGTTCGACCAGGGTCAGGGCCTCGTGCGGCCCATAGGTGAGATTGACCGCCCAGGCCTGGATCAGCTTCAGCCTGGGGCTCGAATCCAGGGCTTCCCGCGGCAGCACTTCGAACCACTTGTTGAGCAGGCGCAGCCGCCCTTCGCCAAGCATCGCATCCACCTGCTCCTCGATCATGGTCAGCGCCCGCTGCGCGTCTCCCGCCTTCAGGGCATAGCTGATGGCGGGGATCGGCCGGTTCTGCGCCAGATACCATTCGGAGGCGGCGCGATGCAGCGGCGCCCGCCACTCCGGTTTCAGGCGCCGCAACTGGCCGCGGAGGAATCCTGAAAACAGGCTGTGATAGCGGTAGGCGCTGCGGCTTTCGTCAAGCGGAATGAGGAACAGGTTGGCCCGCTCGATGCGCTTGAGCTGTTCCGCGCTGTCGTCGCGGCCGCATACCGCGTCGCACAACTCGGGCGTCAACTGATCCAGGATGCTGGTCTTGAGCAGGAACTCCCGCGACAGCTCGCTCTGCCGGCCCAGCACATCCTCGGCCAGGTAGTCGGCGATATCGGCATTGGAGCCGGCAAAGCCGGCGATGAATTCGTCGGTGTCCGCCCGCTTCTCCAACGCCACCGAGGCCAGCCACAGGGCGGCGACCCAGCCCTCGGTGGTGTTGTGCAGGCGCCGGATCTGCTCGGCCTTGAGCACCAGGCGCCGCTGCTTGGTCAGGAAATCGGACGTTTCGTCGGCGGAAAGACGCAACTCGTCCGGCGCGATCTCGAGCAACTGGCCGCGTGCACGCAACTTGGCGATGCCCATCGACGGCACCGTGCGCGTGCCGACGACCAGCTGGGCTCCGGCGGGAAGACTGTCGATCAACTGGGTGACGAAAGCCGAAACAGCCGGGTTGCGGATGTTCTCGCATTCATCCAGGAACAGCACGAAGGGGCCGCTCTGCGCGGAAATGCGATCGAGGATCGACACCGCCAGTTCGGAGCCGCTGCGGTGCTCGGAGCGGTTCGGCTGGCCGGGCTTCCCGGCGAGCAGCGGTTGCAACGCTTCCTCCAGATAGGCCAGGAAGCGCGGCGTATCGTTGTCCGCCTCGTCCAGGTTGAGCCAGGTGTTGGGTACGCCCTCCTGATTGAAGCGGTTGCGCAATTGCAGCATCGCCGTGGTCTTGCCGAAGCCCGCGGGGCCCCTGACCAGGACCAGCTTGATGCCCAGGGACAGGAACACGCGATCCGCGATATGACTGCGCGTCACCATATAAGGCGGCGCAACGGGAGGGCTGAGCTTGGAACCCAGCAGGGGCAACGTCTGCCTGCCCTTGGTGAATCGGGATGAATCCGCAACCTTGCTCATGGTCTCCTCCGAGCCCGCAGCCACTTTTTTGGTGTGGCTTGCCTGCGTGCATGGTACTGCACCGACGCCAGCCGGGACCAAACAGGGATTTCCGGTCAACATGGTCGCGCGCTGCAACGCGGAAATCACTTTGGCGCGGAATCCCCAGCCGGGCGAGATCCCGCGCTATGCACGGGTGTTACACAGCCTGGTACAGGGTGACGACACATGCGCCACCCAGTCCGATATTGTGCTGCAAGGCAAACCTCGCACCCTCGACCTGGCGCGGACCGGCTTGGCCGCGCAGCTGCCAGGTCAGTTCGGCGCATTGCGCCAGCCCGGTGGCCCCGAGCGGATGCCCCTTGGACAGCAGGCCGCCGGAAGGATTGGTCACCACCTGGCCGCCATAGGTGTTCTGTCCGTCGACGATGAAACGCTCCGCCGTGCCTTCCGCCGTCAGGCCCAGGGCCTCGTAGCTCAGCAGCTCGTTGGTGGTGAAGCAGTCGTGCAGCTCGCACACCTGGATCTGCTCGGGGCCGACGCCCGCGGCCTCGTATACCTGGCGGGCGGCATTGCGGCTCATGTCGTAACCCACCAGCTTGCGCATGTCCTGCTCGTCGAAGCTGGAATTGGTATCGGTGGTCATGGCCTGGGCCACGATCTTCACCCGCGTATCGAGGCCATGTCGCACGGCGAATTCGGTGGAGCAGATCACCGCGGCAGCGGCGCCGCAGGTCGGCGGACAGCATTGCAGCCGCGTCAGCGGATCGAAGATCTGCGGCGAATCCATCACCTGCTCCAGCGTGATCGGATCGCGGAACACGGCATAGGGATTGTTGGCCGCATGACGCCGGGCCTTGACCGAGATCATGGCGAAGGTCTCGCGCCGGGTGCCGAACAGCTCCATGTGCGCGCGACCCCCACCGCCGAACAGTTGGGCCGCCCGTGGCGCCTGTGACTCCGCGCCCTGGATGCCGATCATGGTGTCGAGGATGCGCTGCGTGGGATCGTCGCGATCGTTGAACACCGCACCCAGGGCGCCGCGCGCCATCTGCTCGAAGCCTACCGCTAGCGCGCATTCCACCGCGCCGCTCTCCACCGCCTGGCGCGCCAGGAACAAGGCAGTCGAACCGGTGGCGCAATTGTTGTTGACGTTGATCACCGGAATGCCGGTCAACCCGATGCCGTAGGCCGCCGCCTGCCCGCAACAGGAATCGCCGAACACATAGCCGACGTAGGCCTGCTGCACGTGGCCGTAGTCCAGGCGCGCGTCCTTGAGCGCGGCGCGCCCGGCCTTGGTCCCCATCACCGCATAGGACTCGCTGGCACCCGGTTTGGTGAAAGGAATCATGCCGACTCCCACCACATGCACGGACCTACCCATGTTGAATTCTCCGATCGCGTCG
>JAQGNS010000366.1 GCA_028291705.1 Nevskia sp. | reverse complement strand
TGGAGATCACCGTGGTCTGCTGCGACCTGCGCGGCTTCACCGCCTACGCCGAGGCGCAGCCCTCCGCCCGCGTGCTGCAGGTGCTGCGCCAGTACTACGACGCGGTCGGCGCCGTGGTCGCCGAGTATGGCGCCACCATCAAGGACTTCGCCGGCGACGGCATCCTCATCCTGGTCGGCGCCCCGATCCCGATGCAGGACCACGCCAGTTGCGGCATGGAGATGGCGCGGCGCATCCGCAGCGTCGGTGTGGAGCTGACGCATGAGTGCAGCACCGACACGCACACCCTGGGCATCGGCGTGGGCGTCGCCAGCGGCGCCGTCACCGTCGGCGTGATCGGCGCCACCTCGCGCCTGGAATACACCGCCGTAGGCTCCGCCGTGAACCTCGCCTCACGCCTGTGCGAGCAGGCCGCCCACGCGGAAATCCTGCTCGACGGCCGCACCGTGGAACTGGCCGGCGCGCTGGGCGAAGGCAGCGGCCTGGAAGCGCGTGCGCCGCTCACCATCAAGGGCTTCAGCCGCGAGATTGTCTGCTACACCGCCTTGGCCTGATCGGATCAGGCCGCTTCAAGCTCGACATGCATGCGCTGGCCCAGCGCGGTAGCGATGTTGACCAGTGCATCCAGCGAAAAGCGCGACACCCGGCCGCGCAGCAGGTCTGGGCCGAGATCGCGCAGCGGCGCGGCCTCGCCGAGCCGGACGTCACCTGTCAGACCTCGCCCTGGCACACCGACACCGACCTGGGCCGTCCCATCGAAGTGGTGACCGACATTTCCAAGAGCCGTCGCCCCGGTTTCACCGCCTACCTGCCGACGGACGATGCGTTCCTGGAGTTGTTCGTGCGTCTGCACGACGACCGCCTGATTTCCCAGGCAAGCCGCGCTTCAATCGCGTTCATTTCGCCTCGCGACCCTTGCGCAGATCCGCTTCGATCGCCGCGCGCAGTTCCGGCGTGATCTCCAGCAGCACCTTCTGCCCGAGGCGGCGGGCTTCCATCACGCGGCCGGCATCCGCAGCGCCCTGTTTGGGCAACTCGTAGCAGACGATCTCGCCACCATAGGCGATGACGCCGCAGGGGCAGCGTGAAGCGCTCATGCGAAGGCCTCGGGGTCGGTCGGCGTGTGCGTCCGAATATGCATGCACCCAGTGTGGCGCAAGCCGGTGCCGGACGGAAGGCCATTTGTAGCGGCTCGATGCCGGCAGGTCCTGTCCGACCCGGTTTGTCACACCACCGTCAAGCCCCGTCCATAGAGTCGCCGCGTCATTCAAGGCAGGGGAGCCACATGACTTTCAAATCCACTTTGATGTTTCGCCGTGCGCGCAGGTCCGGCGCATGTTTCGCGTTGACCGCGGTCTGCGTACTCGCTGCTTGCGGCAGCGACGACAATGCCGGTTCCACGCCATTCGCCACCCTGGATGGGGCGATGCCGATGGTGATCGGCCATCGCGGCCTGCCGGGACTGTATCCGGAGGAAACGCAGCCTTCCTACGAGAACGCCGCCGACGCCGGGGCCGATTCGCTGGAGGAAGATCTCCACCTGAGCAAGGATTGCGTGCTGATGGCGCGGCATAATCCATGGCTCAGCGACAACACCAATATCGCCGAAGTCGCCGCCTCCAATCCGGACGTCGCCGCGCGCAAACGCACCGTGCCGGGTCGGCTGGTGAATGTGCCCTACGACGTCGGCAAGTACGGCGGTCCCGCGCAGTACCTCAGCGATCTGACCGATCCCGCCGATCCGAAGTCCGTGCTCAAGTCGCTGATCGTCGACGGCGAGGATCACACCGGCGACTGGTCGATCACCGACTTCACCGCGGCGGAGTTGAAGGAGTGGGTGCGCGGCACCACCTATGACGACCGCGCCGAGCGGCCCACCGCGCTCAACGGCAAGTACCCGGTGCTGACCTTCCAGGAAATCATCGACATCGCCAAGGCCAAGGCCGCGGCGGCGCATCGCACCATCACGGTCTATCCGGAAAGCAAGAACCCGTACTGGAACAACGCCCAGGCCCTGGCCAACGGTTGCGGCACCACCGGCAGCACGCATCCGTTCGAGGATGCGATTCTCAAGATCATCAGCGACAACGGTCTCAACAGCCATGACGCACCGATCCTGGTGCAGAGCTTCGATCCGGCCAGCCTGAAGTACCTGCGTTCCATCGGCCTCAAGACCAAGGCGGTGCAGCTCATCGACGGCAATGCCGTCGACTACAAGACCGGCGCGATGATCTACCAGACCGACGATGTCTACAACTTCGTCGACGGCCGGCCTTACAGCTGGACCCTGTCAGGCGACGCCCGGTATTTCGGCGATATGCTGACGCCGGCGGGGCTGGCCGAGGTCAAGACCTATGCCGACGGCATCGGCCCGTGGAAGCCGCAGGTGATGTTCTGGACCATCACGCCGTATCCGGACAAGAACGCGGACGGCACGCCCTTCAGCGGGACCATGGCCGACGTCAACAGCGTCAAGCCGACCAGCCTGATCGCCGACGCGCACAAGGCCGGCCTGTTCATCCACAGCTACACCTTCCGCGACGAAACACGCTACCTGGCGGGGGCCTACATGGGCGACGCGAAGGCCGAGTTCCTGCAGTTCTTCCGCGCCGGCATCGACGGCGTATTCACCGACTTCGCCACCACCGGCGTGTCGGCGCGCGCGGACTACCTGAAGGAAACGGGGCACTGATCGTCGTCCCCGGATAGCAAGCCGGCTTCTGCGGGCGTCCTCCTTTCCCGCGCGGGGAAGGAGAGGCGCTGCAGCAGCTCCGGAACCAGTTGAGAACCAGTTGAAATGGAACACCATGCCGCGCGTCTCTCAGTCAGAGGCGCGCGGCTACTGGTTTATTGCTGCTTGTATGGCCGCAAGGCTGCGACACACGCGCACCTTCCCGGCCCGAAGACCGAGTTGGCACCGATGCACAGCGGGTAAAACGGTCGGCGCGCCGACCGTTTTCCGCCTGGATGGAGGAGGTGGCCGCTGCGGCCACCAGCCTCAGTGCGTGCTGGTCGTGGAAGTAGTCGACGAGCCGTTGTTGTCCGAAGACCCGGCAACGATCACGCCGATCACCACGGCCGTGGCAACGCCGACCACAACCTGCGTGGCGGTCGAGCCGGAAGCCGTGTTGGCGGCAGCCGCGGTGGAACCGGCCGCGGTGCCGGT
>JAQGNS010000351.1 GCA_028291705.1 Nevskia sp. | reverse complement strand
GGCCGCCTCGAGCCGCTCCGCATAGTCGCTGTAGGTGCGGCTTGTCGTCGCAGCGCCATCGCACAACTGCTGCAGGCGCTGGCGCGTCGACGCGATCCCCGTGCGCAGCCCGCGTTCAATCTCGCCCTTCGTCGCGGCACGGCGTTCGGCGTCTACCGAAGGCAGCACCGGCTGCAGCGAGAAATCGCGTTCGATTGCGCGCATCAGGATTTCTTGGCGCCGGTAGTCGTGGCTGTCGCTCGTGACCTCACCGTCGAACCGGACGCGATTGACCAGCAGGTGGACGTGCTCATGCTCGGTGTCGAGGTGCCGCGTGATCAGGTACTGGTTGGCGTCCAGTCCCATGCCGTGCAGGTAACGCTGCCCTATGTCGCGCCATTGGCCGTCGCTCAAATGTTCGCCGGGAGCGGCCGATAGCGATACGTGCAGCACGGCCCTGCCCAGGTTCGGCCGCAGCTTGCGGATTGCGCCGAACTCCTTGGCCAGCTCTCGCGGTCCGGTACCTTCCATGTTGGTGTCGATCAGGCGCCCATGATCTTTGCTCAGGTCATATTCGAGCGCACCGAGGAAGCCCTTGCCCTTGATGGCTTTAGCGATCATCGCCTGCCTCACTGATTCCAAGCAACGCCAGGCGAAGCCGCTTCGTCTCAATCATCACGAACGCCAGGAGGTCATCGGCGACGGTCACTCTTCCGCCTTCGTTAGCGAGCCGGGTCAGCTGGTTCAGGTTCGCAGCCAGGCGCGCCAGCTCGGCGTACTGCTCGCGATTGATGGCGGCCACTGGCGGCGATGGCAAGCACCGCGCAAGCGCCGCCTCGCGCAGCCACTGCGCCGGCGTCAGGTGCATCTGCGCTGCCTTCGCGCGCAGCGTGGCGTACTCGCTGGCCGATACGCGCACGCCGATCGTCGCGCCGCGAACGGCCGCGGGATCGCCCTTGGGGCGGCCGCCGGCGGATCTGCGCGTGGTGACATCGGGCTGCATGATGTGGTCGTGGCTGGTGGCTCGGGTGTTGGGTTGTGGTGAGCGAAGCGAGAAAGGCCCCGCAGGGCAAGCAGTTTGAGCGAAGCGAAAACATGGCTTGCTGCTAACCGGCGACGCTACGTGTACCAGCCTATTTGACGGTCTCATCGTGCGGCTGACTAGCGTCAACCCGCACCACCTTGCCAAAAAGCCCGTGGTCGACCGTGTACGTTGCCGGACGGCGCTGGACAATGCGACTGGGAGCGCTTGTGGATCGTTCGCAACGCACATGCGCTGGCTGTGCTTTCCTTTCCCCTGCACGTCAATTTCGCGACAGCCAAAAACTGGGACAGATGGCAAGGAAAAGCGCTGAGGTATCAGTGAGAAGCAGGCCTGTGGCTCTACCAGCGTTTGTTGTCGCTTTAATCGGTACAGTTTGATCAACGATTTTCAATTTGTAATTTTGCACTTGCCATAAGCTCCGATGTTGCTTATTATTTAGACATTCATCTAATTAGAAGGACATCGAACCATGACGGGCAAAACCTTGCTGGCACAGGCGAATCCCAGCGTGAAGCAAGCTCGGCGCCTCGCAGTGTTCTGGGGGATCGCTGGTGCTATCGCAACTGTAGGAGTGCTCCCCTATACGATGGCATTGAACCCAATGCTGTTCACGCGGATCCATGTAGCCTTACCGGTATTCGTGCTCACTCAGTTTCTACAGGGATTTGTGGTACTCATCCTGTTGAGCTGGGCGGGCTTGCGACTCGGCCGAGCCATTGGCTTGGAATCGCCGATAGCGCACGCTCTTATGTTCCGTACCGCTGCGCTTCCTCTGCCGAAAAAAACGCTGGCATCAGCGGTCGTCGGTGGCAGTGTCGCAGGAGCAACGTTGCTTGTAATGGACTCGTTCTTGAGGCCGTTCATGCCGAGTACTGTGCTGCCGACGCCAGCAGGTATCGACCTTTGGAAGAGATTTCTGGCATGCTTTTACGGCGGTATAACAGAAGAATTGATCTGCCGCCTCTTCTTGATGACCCTGCTCGTCTGGATCTGTTGGAGATCAACTTCGGACAAAGGATCGCCCCCTAACACCTGGATGCTCTGGTTTGGGATTGTTGGCGCCGCCCTCGTGTTCGGTCTCGGTCATCTGCCGGCGACGGCGATGGTTTGGCCGCTGACGCCCTTGGTCGTAGCCAGAACCTTATTGTTTAATGCGGTCGGAGGTATCGTCTTCGGATGGTTCTATTGCCGCTGGGGATTGGAACACGCAATGGTGGCCCATTTCGCTGGTGACCTTGTCTTACACGTTGTTGCGGGCATTTGAACGGGAGGGTCGGGCCTGCCATTCAGAAACAGAGTGAACAAGCGGTTCAGGTCTGCCGTTCTAACACAATCTCAACACTTGATTTCGGCGCTACGTAAATCGGTGTGCTGGCGGCGAAATCCACGCACTGTGGAGGCCGTGTCTGAACGGCAGTCTTGACCCTCCTGTTTCCCTGGTCCGAACCTTCGCCACGCAGGCATAGTCGGCCGCTAGCATATTCTTGTCCAAGCACAGCCCCATGCTCAGCGCATACCGCTGACCTTTACCAAGGCAACGCCCAACCAGACGGCCAGAAGCAGGAGCGCGACCGTCGCAACCTCGTACTTGGTTTCCTATGCGTTTATGTCCGTTTGCAGCTTTCGGCTTGCATAGCGTGGCCTAGCGCTGATTCTTCGCGGGCCGTTCCTACGCAAGGGAACTTGTTTGCGACGGCGACGCTGACTGCTGGTGTTGCCATATCGGGGGGATTGAGCTTCCCCTGAAATTTCGCCTTCCACAGGTGACGTAAAATAACGT
>JAQGNS010000342.1 GCA_028291705.1 Nevskia sp. | reverse complement strand
CCCGGCACCTCGTTGACGATGCGGCGGCTGCACACGTCGAGCAGTTCGTACGGCAGGTGCGCCCAGCGCGCCGTCATGAAGTCGATGGTCTCCACCGCGCGCAGCGCCACCACCGGCTCGTAGCGGCGGCCGTCGCCGGTGACGCCGACGCTCTTCACCGGCAGGAACACGGCGAAAGCCTGGCTGGTCTTGTCGTACCAGCCGGCATTGCGCAACTCTTCGATGAAGATGTGATCCGCCAGGCGCAGCGTGTCCGCCGCCTGCTTGGTGATCTCGCCGAGGATGCGCACGCCCAGGCCGGGGCCGGGGAAGGGATGGCGCTGCACCATCTCCGCCGGCAGGCCCAGCTCGACGCCGATGGTGCGGACCTCGTCCTTGAACAGCTCGCGCAGCGGCTCCACCAGCTTGAGCTTCATGTGCGCCGGCAGGCCACCGACGTTGTGATGGCTCTTGATGACGTGGGCCTTGCCGGTCTTGCCGCCGGCGGACTCGATCACGTCCGGGTAGATGGTCCCCTGGGCCAGGAAGTCCACATCCTTGATCTTGCCGGCCTCTTCGTCGAATACTTCGATGAACAGCCGGCCGATGATCTTGCGCTTGGCCTCCGGATCGCTGACACCTTTGAGTGCATCGAGGAAGCGCACTTCGGCGTTGACGCGGATCACCTTCACGCCGAGGTTCTTGGCGAAGATCTGCATCACCTGATCGCCTTCCTGGTGGCGCAGCAGGCCGTGGTCGACAAAGACGCAGGTCAGCTGGTCGCCGATGGCCTTGTGCAGCAGCGCCGCCACCACCGAGGAATCGACGCCGCCGGACAGGCCCAGCAGCACCTTGCCCTTGCCGATCTGCTCGCGCACCCGCTTGGTCGCATCCTCGATGATGTTGTCGGCGGTCCAGGCATTGCCGCAACCGCAGATCTCGTGGATGAAGCGCGAATAGATGCGCTTGCCCTGCGTGGTGTGGGTGACTTCCGGATGGAACTGGATGGCGTAATAGTGCCGCGACTCGTCCGCCATGCCGGCGTTCGGCACATCCTTGGTCGAGGCGATCAGCTTGAAGCCCGGCGGAATCTCGGCGACGCGGTCACCGTGGCTCATCCATACGTCGAGCAGGCCGTGACCCTGCTCATTAGTGCGGTCCTGGATGTCGCGGAACAATTCGCTATGGCCGCGTGCGCGGATTTCGGCGTAACCGAATTCCTTGACATGCCCCGGCTCGACCTTGCCGCCGAGCTGCGCCGCCATGGTCTGCATGCCGTAGCAGATGCCCAGTACCGGCACGCCCAATGACCAGACGCTGTCCGGCGCGCGCGGCGAGTTCGGCTCGGTCACCGACTCCGGGCTGCCGGAGAGGATGATGCCCTTCGGCGCGAAGGCGCGCACGTCGGCGTCGCTGATATCCCAGGGATGAATCTCGCTGTAGACCCCCAGCTCGCGCACACGGCGCGCGATCAACTGGGTGTACTGCGAACCAAAATCCAGGATGAGGATTTTGTCGGCGTGAATGTTCTTCAATGTAGTCACCAATGCAGAGCCCCGCGCGAGGCGGCAATCAGACGGCCATCAGTCCCGCTTACCGCCTTACGAAGACTCGCTGCGGTAATTCGGCGCTTCCTTGGTGATGGTCACGTCGTGGACGTGCGATTCCTTGATGCCGGCGCCGGTGATCTTGACGAAGCGCGTGCGGGTGCGCAGCTCCTCGATGTTGGCGCAACCGGTGTAGCCCATGCAGGCGCGCAGGCCGCCGAGCATCTGATGCACGATCGCCCCCATCGGGCCCTTGTACGGCACGCGGCCTTCGATGCCTTCCGGCACCAGCTTCTCCACTTCGGAGGTGGTGTCCTGGAAGTAGCGGTCCTTGGAGCCGTACGCCTGCGACATGGCGCCCATCGAGCCCATGCCGCGGTAAGACTTGTAGGAGCGGCCCTGGTACAGCTCTTCCTCGCCGGGCGCTTCCTCGGTGCCGGCGAACAGGCCGCCGGCCATCACCGCATAGGCGCCGGCCGCCAGGGCCTTGGCGAAGTCGCCGGAATAGCGCACGCCGCCATCGGCAATGAGCGGCACGCCCTTGCTCTTCAGCGCCGCCGCCACCGACATCACCGCGCTGATCTGCGGCACGCCGACACCGGCAACGACACGGGTGGTGCAGATCGAACCGGGACCGATGCCGACCTTGACCGCGTCGGCACCGGCGTCGACCAGGGCCAGCGCGGCATCGCCGGTGGCGATGTTGCCGCCGATCACCTGTAACTGGTCGCCGTACTTCTGCTTGATGCGGGCAACGCGGTCGATCACGCCCTTGCTGTGGCCGTGGGCGGTATCCACCACCACCACATCCACGCCGGCCTCGATCAGGGCGGCGATACGGTCATCCGTATCCGGGCCCGTGCCCACCGCCGCGCCGACGCGCAGGCGGCCATGCTCGTCCTTGCAGGCGAGCGGGTGTTCGGTGGACTTCTGGATGTCCTTCACCGTGATCATGCCGGTGAGCTGGAACTTGCCGTTCACCACCAGGATCTTCTCGATGCGGTGCTTGTGCAGCAGCGAAATCACTTCCTCGCGCGGCGCGCCTTCCTGCACCGTGACCAGGCGCGGCTGCGGCGTCATGATCTGCGACACCGGCTGGTCCATATGCGTTTCGAAACGCAGGTCGCGGCTGGTGACGATGCCGACCAGCTTGGCCCCGTCCACCACCGGCACGCCGGAGATGCGGTTGGCGCGGGTCAGCGCCAGCACCTCGGCGATGGTCATGTCCGGCGGCACCGTGATCGGGTCGGCGATGATGCCCGACTCGTACTTCTTCACCCGGCGCACTTCGGCAGCCTGGCGCTCGGCCGTCATGTTCTTGTGGATGATGCCTATGCCGCCTTCCTGCGCCAGCGCAATGGCCAGGCCGGCTTCGGTCACGGTGTCCATCGCCGCGGACAGCAGCGGGATGTTCAGCGTGATGCGGGAAGTCAGGGGCGTACGCAGATCGACCTGGCGCGGCAGCACCTCTGAGTAAGCGGGCTGCAGCAGAACGTCATCGAAAGTGAGAGCTTCGAGATCGATGCGGGAGTCTGGGGACTGGCGCGACATTTACGGCTCCGGCAAAGCGATATTATACAGACTTGGGCCGCAACTCTCATCCCCTTTCCGGGGCCCGGTCCCAAGCACCATTGTGTCGGCATTGCCCGGGCGCCGGGCGCGTCATCCGCGGCCCTCGCCGCCCGTGCAGACGTTAATATGGGCGCACACCATGTCCGACGCTCCCGCCAGCAGTTCCAACGCGCGCACCATCTACGCCGTTTCCGACCTGGCGGAGATCCTGCGCGGCCTGCTGGAAGACAGTCTGCCCAATCTGTGGGTGCAGGGCGAGATTTCAAACCTGGCCAAGCCCGCGTCCGGCCACTGGTATTTCACCCTCAAGGACGAGCGGGCGCAATTGCGCTGCGCCATGTTCCGCAACTCCAATCTTTATGTGCGGCCGCCGCCCGCCAACGGCGACGCCGTGCTGATCCGCGGCAAGGTCGGCATCTACCCGGCGCGCGGCGAGCTGCAGATGATCGTCGACCACCTGGAGCCGGCCGGCACCGGCGCCCTGCTGCGCGCTTTCGAGGCGCTGAAGGCACGGCTGGCGGCCGAGGGCTTGTTCGATCAGGCATTGAAGCGGCCGCTGCCGGAAGCGCCGCGCCGCATCGGCCTGATCACCTCCGGCACCGGCGCCGCCGTGCACGACGTCCTCACCACCCTCGCCCGCCGCTGGCCGCTGGCCGAGGTGTTCCTCTACCCGGTACCGGTGCAGGGCGCCGAAGCGCCGCCCGCCATCGTCCGCGCCCTGGCAGAGTTGCCACGGCGGGCGCCGGTGGACCTGGTGCTGCTGGTCCGCGGCGGCGGCTCCCTGGAAGACCTGTGGGCCTTCAACGAGGAAGCCGTAGCGCGGGCCATCCGCGCCTGCGCCGTGCCGGTGGTCACCGGCGTGGGCCATGAGGTCGACGTCACCATCGCCGATTTCGTCTCCGACCTGCGCGCCGCCACACCGACCGCCGCGGCGGAGCTGGCCACACCCGACATCGCCGAATGGGCGGCCTGGGTCGAAGACACCAGTGAAGCCCTGTCCCTGTCCATGCAGCGCCGCCTGCAGCGTGCCGCGGAGCAGGTGACGCGGAACCAGGCCCGGCTGCTGGTCCTGCATCCCGGACGCCGCCTGCAGGAACGCGCCCAGCGCCTGGACGAACTCGACGGACGCCTGCGCCATGCCTGGAGCGCGCGCCTGGAGACCCAGCGCCAACGCCTGCGGGTCCAGTCCGGTCGCCTGTTGCGCGTCGATCCCGCGCAACGCCTGCAGGGCGAGCGGCGCCATATCGATTCACTCGCCATGCTGCTGCGCAGCCGCATGCATACCTTGCTGGGGGATCGCGGCGCCCGGCTGACACAGGCCCAGGCCCTGCTCGACAGCCTCAATCCGGAAGCGGTGCTGGCGCGCGGCTACGCCATCGTGCGCGACGAGCACGGCACGGTATTGCAGGATGCGGCGCAGGCGCGCCCCGGTTCGGTCATCGAAGCGCAACTGGCGCGCGGCAGCGTGACCGCCGAAGTGCGGGAAGCCCGCAAGGGCAGCTAGCCGGGATCCGCTTCCGGTTCGGGGGGCTGCGGTTCTGGGATCTGCGGTTCCAGAGCGTGCGGTTCAGGAATTTCCGGTTCGGGAAACTCAAGCTCCAGCTTGCCGTGATCCAGCCGCAGCGGCCAGCGCTGCACGATCTTGTAGCGCGACATGCCCGGCTTGAGCACGCTCTTCACCAGCACGAACTCGCTCACCGGCCAGTCGATGCGCACTGGCGAGGCGTCCGGCGCTTCGCGCACGCCGCGCATGCAGGTGATGTGCGGGGTGAATTTGCCGGCCACCACCGGCAGGCCGAAACGCAACAGTTCGCGGTCCAGCTCGGCCTTGAGCTGGGTCAGCTCCGCCGGCAGGCCCTGCGGCCCGATCCACACCACGTTGGGCCCCTCGAAATGCCCCACTGTGTCGAGCTGCAGCCGGAATGGCCGCACCCGGATTTCCGACGCCGCCCGCTCGGCCGCCTCGGCCTGGCGCGGCTCGATCTCGCCGAGGAAGGCCAGCGTCAGGTGATAGCGCTCGGTGCGCACCCAGGAGGCGCGCGCCGCGTCGCCCGGCGGAATCACCATGGCCGCCCGCGCCAGCGCCAGGCGCACGCTCTCGTCCGGCCACAGCGCGAAGAACATGCGGGTGCGCGCCACGCGCGAGCGCCGCGCCCCGGTGATCGGCTCGGGGAACAGCGTCAGTTGCGAACCACCCTTGCTCAAAGCGCCTGCCCTCCGGCCCTGGTACCGACCGCAGCCGCCGGCAACGGCGCCGCGGCCCCCAGGTAGGCATGCAGCCGGGCATCCGACGGCGCGCCGATCACCAGGAAACCGTCCGGCATGATCACCGTGGGGAACACCAACTGTCCGGCGAGCTTGCGCAGCACCGCCTCGTTGTCGGTCACACCGCTGATGCACAAGGGCGCCGGCACGGCCGGGGCCGTGAACCCCATGCCGAACAGGCGTTCGAACCCGGCCTTGCGGTCCGGTTCACACATCGCCGCATTGATCGCGTCCCAGTCGTTGTCGCCGAGCGAACTCGGGATGTACTGCACCGCATAACCCTGGGCGATGACCGCCTTGAGGCGCCCTTCCAGCGATTTGCAGGGCCCGCAGCCGGGCGCGGTGAAGACCTGGATCACCGGCGCATGCGCCGCATCGCCATAGGTCACCCGCACTGGGGCAGACTGCGCGGCTTCGAGGTGACTGTGCCGCGCGGCCGAGCCCTGGTAGTCGATCATGGTCAGCACACCCCATGCAGCCAGCACCACCCCAAGTACCCAGCGGCCGCGAGCGCGAGCCGCCGCCTGCTCGGGCGTCAGGTCCTTGCTCCGCCACAGCAGCAGTTGCTGCACCGCCAGGAATACGGCAACGAACAACAGCAGGCGCGACAGCAGCACCCAATTGGGCGCCGAGTACAGCACACGCAACACGAAAAGCCGGACATCCACCAAAGCGTCCCTCACCCTCTATTCGAATTCGCCGTAACCGCCGTAAACCCGGCGCACCACGTACCCCGCCGCCTGCAGGTCGGCGATGATCTGGTTGGAATGGGCCTCATCCTGCGCCTCGATCAGCATTTCCAGGGTCGCGCTCTTGGCGTGGCGGCCGGCGGACAGGCGCTCATGGTGCACCTGCACGATGTTGCCGCCGCTCTGGCCGACGCTGCCGGCCACCCGCGCCAGGAAGCCCGGGCTGTCCTCGATCTCGATCGACAGGCTGACCAGCCGCGATTCATGCACCAGCTGGCGCAGCAGCACCGAGGCCAGCAGGCGCGGGTCGATATTGCCGCCGGTGACGATCAGGCCGACCTTGCGCCCGGCGTACTTGGCCGGATCGGCCAGCAGGGCCGCCAGGCCAGCGGCGCCGGCGCCTTCCGTCACCACCTTTTCAACGTTGGCGAGCAGGCCCACGGCGCGCTCGATGGCCGACTCCTCCACCCGCACCAGTTCGTGCACATGGGCGCGGATCACCGGCAGGGTCAGCTTGCCCATGCCCTTGACCGCGATGCCCTCGGCGATGGTCGGGCCGCCGCGCACCAGGCTGTGGTCGCCCTGGATGGCGGCGTAGGCGGAGCAGTAGCCGGCCGATTCCACGCCGACGATGCGCAGGTCCGGGCGCATGGCGTGCGCCGCCACCGCGTTGCCGGAAAATAGGCCGCCGCCGCCGATGGGGATGAGCAGGGTGTCCAGCTCCGGCACGTCCTCCAGCATTTCCACCGCCACCGTGCCCTGCCCGGCCATGACGTGCTTGTCGTCATAGGGGTGCACCAGGGTCATGCCCTTGCCCTCGATCAGCTCGCGCAGCAGGAAATCGAAGGAATCCGCCAGGGTCTCGCCGTGCAGGATCACCTCGCCGCCCAGGTCGCGCGTGTTGCGCACCTTGGTGAACGGCGTGTTCTTGGGCATGACGATGACGCTGCGGATGCCGAGCCGGGTGGCGTGGTAGGCCACCGCCTGGGCATGGTTGCCGGCCGACATCGCCGCCACACCGGCGCTGCGCTCGGCCTCGGACAGGCGCGCCAGCTTGTTGACCGCGCCGCGTTCCTTGAACGAGGCGGTGAACTGGAAGTTCTCGAATTTGAGCCAGATTTCGGCCCCGGTGAGCTTGGACAGCACCTTGGAGGGGGTACAAGGGGTGCGCAGCACCTGCCCCTCGATCAGGCGGGCGGCATCGCGGACATCGTCCGCTGTGATGGCCAATTCGGTCATGGATGTTGAGAATTATAGGATTGTTACTAGTATCGCTTATACGGTTTGGGGTGTGTGCCTACGCCCGCCCCTGCCGGCTCCGCTACAATTCGCCCCCGGCCGCCTGCGTTACCGCGACGGCACCCCCCAATCGACACCTTTTAGCGCGCCAGAAGCCATGAGCCAGTACGTCTACACCATGAACAAGGTCGGGAAGACCGTCCCGCCGAAGAAGGAGATCCTGCGGGATATCTCCCTCTCGTTCTTCCCCGGCGCCAAGATCGGCGTGCTCGGCTACAACGGCGCGGGTAAATCGACCTTGCTGCGCATCATGGCCGGCGTTGACAAGGAATTCAGCGGCGAAGCCCGGCCGATGCCCGGCCTGAAGATCGGCTACCTGCAGCAGGAGCCGCAGCTCGACCCGACCAAGACCGTGCGCGGCAATGTCGAGGAAGCCGTTTCCGACATCACCGACGCCCAGGCCGAGCTGGACAAGGTTTACGCCGCCTACGCCGAGCCGGATGCCGATTTCGACAAGCTGTCGGCGCGCCAGCAGGAACTGGAAGGCATCCTCGCCGCCAGCGACGGCCATAACCTCGACGTGATCCTGGACAAGGCCGCCGAGGCACTCAACCTGCCGCCCTGGGACGCCGACGTCACCAGGCTGTCCGGCGGCGAGCGTCGCCGCGTGGCGCTGTGCCGCCTGCTGCTGTCCAAGCCGGACATGATCCTGCTCGACGAACCGACCAACCATCTGGATGCCGAGTCGGTGGCCTGGCTGGAGAAGTTCCTCAACGACTTCCCGGGCACCATCATCGCCGTCACCCATGACCGCTACTTCCTCGACAACGTCGCCGGCTGGATCCTGGAACTGGACCGCGGCTACGGCATCCCCTGGCAGGGCAATTACTCCACCTGGCTGGAGCAGAAGGACAAGCGCCACGAGCAGGAACAGAAGACCGAGGACGCGCACAGCCGGGCGATGAAGGAAGAGCTGGAATGGGTGCGCAAGAACCCCAAGGGCCGCCAGACCAAGTCCAAGGCGCGCGTGCAGGCCTACGAGGAACTGGCTTCGCAGGAATTCCAGAAGCGCGCCGAGACGCGGGAGCTGTACATCCCGCCCGGCCCGCGCCTGGGCGACCTGGTGGTCGAGGTCAACGACGTCAAGAAATCCTACGGCGGCCGCACGCTCTATGAAGGCCTGACCTTCAAGGTGCCGCGCGGCGCCATCGTCGGCATCATCGGCGCCAACGGCCGCGGCAAGACCACCCTGTTCCGCATGCTGCTGGGACAGGAACAGCCGGATGCCGGCACCATCCGCATCGGCGAGACGGTGAAGTTCGCCCACGTCGACCAGTCGCGCGATTCGCTGGACGGCGACAAGACCGTGTTCCAGGAAATCAGCGGCGGCAACGACATGATCAAGGCCGGCAGCTTTGAAATGCCCTCGCGCGCCTACATCGGCCGCTTCAACTTCAAGGGCGAGTCGCAGCAGAAGCGCATCAAGGACCTGTCCGGCGGCGAGCGCAATCGTTTACATCTGGCCAAGCTGCTGCTGGCCGGCGGCAACGTGCTGTTGCTCGACGAACCGACCAACGACCTCGACGTGGAAACCCTGCGCGCGCTGGAAGAAGCGGTGCTGGGCTTCGCCGGCTGCGCCATGGTCATTTCGCATGACCGCTGGTTCCTCGACCGCGTCGCCACCCACATCCTGGCCTTCGAGGACAGCGGTGAAGTGGTGTACCTGGAAGGCAACTACCGCGAGTACGAAGACGACTTCCGCCGCCGTACCGGCTCCGAGCCCGGCGTCAATCGCCGCTCGCGTCACAAGAAGCTGGCTTAACACACACAAAAAAAAGCGCGGCGCCTTGCGGTGCCGCGCCAACTCTGGCGTCCGGTGAATCATTCGCGGACGCTTTCCGCCCCTGGGAATACAGTAGGGCGGGACGGCTACGCGGCGGTATCCCCCGGCTGAGGGGTGTGTGAAGATTTCAGGGCGCAAACTGTGCGCTGGTTCTCGTTCGCAGGAGAAAAGCTGGATATGGCTGCCGATCAAGCCCTCGCCTACCGCTGGCGCAACGGTTCCCTCCAACCAATCACCTTTCCGTCCCACGGGCGCCTCGACGAGTTGCTCGGCATCGAACGGCAAAAGAACGAGCTGCTGGCCAACACCCGCCAGTTCGTCACCGGGCGACCCGCCAACCACGCCCTGCTTACCGGCAGCCGCGGCACCGGCAAGTCCTCGCTGGTGAAGGCCCTGCTTGGCGAATTCAGCGACCAGGGGCTGCGGCTGGTGGAAGTGCATCCGCACGACCTCACCGACCTGCCCGACGTGGTGGCGCCGCTGCGCGAGCGCGCCGAGCGCTTCGTGCTCTACGTCGACGATTTCTCGGTGGCGCAGAACGATCCCGCCCTGGCGGCGCTGAAGGCCGCGCTCGACGGCGGCATCGAGGAGCCGCCGGACAATGTGCTGATCTACGCCACCAGCAATCGCCGTCACCTGATGCCGGAATTCCGCAGCGAGAACGAGGAATTCAAGTTCGTCGACGGCGAGCTGCATCCGGGCGAATCGTCCGAGGACAAGATCGCGCTGTCGGAGCGCTTCGGCCTGTGGCTGTCGTTCCCGCCGTTCAACCAGGAGATGTACCTGGAACTGGTGCGCCTGCACCTCAAGCGCCTGGGCCATGCCGCCTGGGACGAAGCAACCGAAAAGGCTTCGCTGCGCTGGGCGCTGGCGCGCGCCTCGCGCTCGGGCCGCGTGGCGCACCAGTTCGCCAGATCCTGGGCGGGACAGGCCGGGAGCTGATTGTCCCGGGGAAATCCTGCTTGGTGCCGCGGCACGGGATACGTGAAAACCGCCCATTTCCCGCCATGAGATTTTTCGCGGGCAAGTGTGCGCTACGGCGCACACGGGCTTTGCCGCTGGCTGTCTGCGGCCGGTAAGATCGTGGACCGCCGTTCCGAACGAGGCAGCCCGATGTCGCAGCCGAAGATTCCCGCATCACCGCGGCAGGACGAAGTGCGCAAGCTCACCCGGTCGGTGCGTCAGCGCGCGCCTTCCGACGCCTTCCTGCTGCTGCAGGACAAACCCGATGCGCTGGTGGCGGCGGTGCTGGGCGAACTCGACCCGCATACGCGCAAGGCCCTGCTGGAGCGTTATCCGGAAGCGCAGCGCGCCGCCCTGTGCGCCATCGACGGGCGGCTGCAGGCCCAGACCGAAGTGGCGCAGCAGCACCACGAGGACAGCGTCGGTGCCCTGATGATGCCGCCGGAAGCGGTGTTTCCGCTGGGCGTGAACGTGGCGCAGATCGTGGACAAGGTGCGCACGCTGGCGGACCGGCATGTGCTGGTGATCTACGCCTACGTGGTCGATGCCGAGAACCGGCTGCGTGGACTGGTGACGATGCGCGACCTGCTGCTGGCCACGCCGGAAGCAAGAGTCGAGGACATCATGCTGGCGCAGCCGTTTTCATTGACACCGCAGATGTCAGTGGAAGACGCGATGCACGAAACCGCGCGCCGCCACTACCCGCTGTACCCGGTGTGCGACGAGCAGGGCGCCCTGCTCGGCACGGTGGCCGGCGCGGCATTGTTCGAGGCGCGCGCCTACGAGATCAGCGCGCAGAGCGGCATGATGGTCGGTGTGAACAGCGAGGAGCGCTTGCTGTCGCCCTGGCCGCGCAGCCTCAAGCTGCGTCATCCCTGGCTGCAGGTCAACCTGCTCACCGGCCTGGTGGTCGGCTTCATCGTCAGCCTGTTCAGCACCACGCTGAGCCAGCTGGTGATCCTCACCGCCTTCCTGCCGATCCTCTCCAGCGTGGCCGGCAACACCGGCTGCCAGACGCTGGCGGTGACGCTGCGCGGCATCGCCCTGGACGAATACAAGCGCGACGTGGCCGGGCGGCTGCTGCGCAAGGAACTGCTGCTCGGCGCGCTCAACGGCGCCATCATCGGCATGGTCGCCGGCGTGGTGATGTATTTCTACGCGGTCAGCGAGCACGCCGCGCATCCCTGGCGCGCCGGCCTCGTGGTGATGGCCGCGATGACCGGGGCCTGCCTCACCGGTGGCATCGCCGGTGTGGCGGTGCCTTCGATCCTGCGCCGCTTCGGCGCCGACCCGGCGACGGCGTCGAGCATTTTCCTGACCACCACCACCGATATCGTCGGCATCAGCCTGTTCCTGGGCCTGGCTACCGCGATCCTGATCTAGGTCCGGTCCGCGGCACCAGTAGCGCTGTATGCTGTGATCACAAAGCGGCGTCCGTCATGGGCCAGCGCATGGCCCGGTTCGTCCGCAGCCAACTAAAGGGGTGTGACCATGATTCCTCGCAAGACATGCAGGCAGCTGCTTGCCGGTTGTTCGATGCTGGCATTGCTCGCCGCCGCGGCTCCGGCCCTCGCCGCCGACGCTGCGGCATCCGATCCGAAATGGGCCGGATTCCTCGACAGCTACCAGGAAGGCTACTTCGCGCTCGAGCCGGCTTTCGCCGTGCAGGCCGGCCGGCATGAATTCGACGGCAAGCTGCCGGACTGGAGCGCCGCCGGCATCGCCAAGGAAGTCGCCTGGCTGAAGGCCGAGCAGAAGCAGGCGCAGGTGTTCAAGCCGGCGTCGCTATCACCGCAGCAGCGCTTCGAGCGGGAGTATCTACTGGCGCGCATCGACGGCGAACTGTTCTGGCGCGACGAGGCGCAGGAGCCGTTCCACAATCCGTCCTACTACCTCGACGGCAGCTTCGATCCCAGCGTCTATTTCGAACGGCCCTATGCGCCGCTCGAAACGCGCATGAAGGCTTTCACCAATTACCTGAAAGCCATTCCCGCGGCGGCGGCGCAGATCCGCGCCAACCTGAAGACGCCGCTGCCGAAGACCTATGTCGCGCGCAGCATCGCCGCCTTCTCGGGCTACGCCGATTTCTTCCGCAACGATGCGCCGCAGGCTTTCGCCGCCGTCACCGACCTGGCCTTGCAGGCCAATCTGAAAGCCGCCATCGAACCCGCCGCGCAAGCCATGCTCGGCATCGCCGACTGGCTCAAGAGCGAGCAGCCCAAGGCCACCGATAATTTCGCCCTCGGCCCGAAGCTGTTCGCCGACATGCTGTGGCGCACCGAGCGCGTGCGCACGCCGCTGGCCGAGCTGGAGAAGGTCGGCAAAGCCGACCTCGCACGCAACCTGGCGGCGCTGAAGGACGCCTGCGCCGAAGTGCTGCCCGGCGGCGGCATCGAGGCCTGCGTCGCCAAGGTGGAAGCCGACAAGCCGCAGGGCGGCGCGGTGGAAGGCGCGCGGGCCCAGCTCGACCAGCTGCGCCAGTTCATCCTCGACAAGAACCTCGTCACCATCCCCGGAGAGGAAAAGGCCCTGGTCAACGAGGCGCCGGCCTACCAGCGCTGGAACTTCGCCTACATCAACATCGCCGGCCCCTACGACAAGGGCATGCCCTCGACCTACTACATCGCCCCGCCCGACCCGACCTGGCCCAAGGCCGAGCAGGACGCCTACGTGCCGGGCAAGTCGGTGCTGCTGTTCACCTCGGCGCATGAGGTCTGGCCCGGCCACTTCCTGCAGTTCCTGCACGCCAACCGCTCGCCCTTCCAGTTCGGCCAGATCTTCGTCGGCTACGCCTATGCCGAAGGCTGGGCCCACTACACCGAGGAAATGATGTGGGAAGCCGGCCTCGGCGACGGCGCCCCGGATGTCCACGTCGGCCAGCTCTCCGAAGCCCTGCTGCGCAACGTGCGCTTCCTCTGCGCCATCGGCATGCACACGAAAGGCATGACCGTGCAGACCTGCGAAACCATGTTCCGCGAACAGGCCTACCAGGACGCCGGCAACGCTCGCCAGCAAGCCGCCCGCGGCACCTACGACCCGGCTTACCTCAACTACACCCTGGGCAAGCTGATGATCCGCAAACTGCGCGGCGACTGGACCGCCAGCCATGGCGGCCGGGCCGCCTGGCATGACTTCCACGACCAGTTCCTGTCCTATGGCGGGCCGCCGATTCCGCTGGTGCGGGAGCAGATGCTGCCGAAGGACAAGGGCGGGCTGTTTTAGGTTTCAGGGCCGAAAAACATCATGGTGAGGGGCTGCGCGAATGACTCAATGTCATTCGCGTGGCACCGAACGCCCGGCCATGGATGGCCGGGCGGGGGTAGGAAATCCGGCGAGGTCTCGCCAGGGATGGCCATTGCGCGCTCGCGCTTGGCTGTTGTAAGTTCAGGGCCTGAAAAACACCATGCGTGCCATGCGTGCCAAGGGTTTTTGTTGGCACGCATGCGGCGAGCGATGCGTATTCGCCGTGGTTAATCCGTGGATCGAGTTCGGCAAAACTGGATCCCCGCCTGCGCGGGAATGACGCTGGGGATGGTTCCGCGCTTGGCCCCTCGATACACCCGCTGCGCGGGCACTCGGGGCGAACGGAGGGGGGCGAAACTGGAGGGGAAAGCGCCCCTCACCCCGGCCCTCTCCCCACTTCGTAGGGAGAGGGAGACCAGCGCAGATAGCGAACTGGTGGCGGGTTGCGGCTTGCCCTACTGCTGCAGATTCGCGGGCTTGGTGCGCGGGCGGGCGGCTACTGAAAAGCCATGGCCGTGTTCGAGCAGGTATTCGAGCCAACGGGACAGCATATGATTCCGCGCCCACTGGTCGTGCAGAAACCGGCCGACCTCCGGATCCGTCTCATCCACCGCCAGCCACGGCAGCCGCTTGCCGCAATGCAGGGCCTCGGCGACGCGGGCATCGCGGTAGACCTTGACCCACATATCCGGCTCCAGCCGCTTCCCTTCCGGCGTATTGAACTCGTAGGTCAGGCGCAGCTCTGAGGTATACGGCGCCCGCTCCACCATGGTCAGGATCAGGGGAAGATCGGTGGCGCTGCGCGACACCGCCCGTTCGAACGGCAGTTCCAGTTCCGGAACCAGGCGTTCGAGCAGCTGGTAGTTGCGCTCGTAAAGGTCCAGCAGATGCGCGATCCGCCGCGGCTTGCCGCAGCAGGGACAGCGATCTGCGAATGTCGTATCGAGTTGCATGTTCGGACTATAAGATACGGTTTCAACGCGCGACAAATATGCGCGCCCAAGAGAAGAAGCATGCCAATCCGCGAACTACAGACCAAGCCTTATAACGACCAGAAATCCGGCACTGCTGGACTACGCAAGAAGGTTGCCGTTTTCCAGCAGCCGCATTATCTCGAAAATTTTTTACAGTCTATATTCGACGTCGAGACCAGTCTGCGCGGCAAGACCCTGATCATTGGGGGCGACGGGCGTTATTACAACCGTGAGGCGATTTTCACCGCCATTGCCATGGCCGCGGCCAACGGCGTGGCCAAGGTGGTGGTCGGCCAGGGCGGGCTGCTTTCCACCCCGGCCGCCTCGCACCTGATCCGCCTGCACAAGGCCGGCGGCGGCTTCCTGTTCACGGCCAGCCACAACCCGGCCGGGCCGGACGGCGATTTCGGCATCAAGTTCAACGTCGCCGGCGGCGGCCAGGCCCCGGAGGGGCTGACCACCCGTATCTACGAGCACAGCAAGACCATCCAGCGTTACCGGGTGGCCGAGGGCGTCAATCTCGACCTCGACCGCCGCGGGCTGCAGAAGCTGGAGGAGATGGAAATCGAGGTGGTGGACTGCGTCGAGGACTACTCGGTCCTGATGCAGAGCCTGTTCGACTTCGACCGCATCCGCGAGTGGATCAAGAAGGGCGGCACGCTACGCTTCGACGCCATGCACGCGGTGACCGGCCCCTATGCCCAGCGCATCCTGGTGGAGCAGCTCGGCGCGGTGCCGAATTCGGTGATGAACGCCACTCCGCTGGAGGATTTCGGCGGCGGGCACCCCGACCCCAACCTGATCTACGCCAGGCACCTGGTGGACCTGGTCAACAGCCCGGCCTCGCCGGACCTGGCGGCGGCCAGCGATGGGGACGGCGACCGCAACATGATCCTGGGCCGCGGCATCTTCATCTCGCCGGGCGACTCCCTGGCCATGCTGGCGGCGCACCTGGACAAGCTGCCGGGCTACCGCGGCACCCTCAAGGGCCTGGCCCGCTCGATGCCGACCTGCCGCGCGGTGGACCAGGTGGCCAAGGCGCTGAAGGTGGAATTCCACGAAACGCCCACCGGCTGGAAGTTCTTCGCCAACCTGCTCGACGCGGGCCGCCTGACCCTGTGCGGCGAGGAGAGCTTCGGCACCTCCTCCTCGCATGCGCGCGAGAAGGACGGGCTGTGGGCGGTGCTGGCCTGGATCAACGTGCTGGCGGCTACCGGGCTGTCGGTGCGGGAGATCGCCGAACAGCACTGGCGCCGCTTCGGCCGCCACTATTTCGCCCGCCACGACTACGAGAACCTGTCCGCCGCCACCGCCGCCAGCGTGACCCAGGCCCTGGCCGACGCCAATGCGCACCTGACGGGGAAGACCTACGGCGACTGGACGGTGACCCAGGCGGACGAATTCAGCTATCACGACCCGGTGGACGGCAGCATCGCCGTGCACCAGGGCCTGCGCGTGGTGTTCGGGGACGCGGCGCGCATCGTGCTGCGCCTGTCCGGCACCGGCACCGAGGGCGCGACCTTGCGGCTCTACCTGGAGCGCTACGAGAAGCTGGAGACGGCGCTGGGCTGGGAGACGGACAGCGCCCTGGCGCCGCTGGCCAATGCGGCGGAGCAGATCGCGCGGATCGGCGAACTGACCGGGCGCAAGACGCCGAATGTGATTACCTGAGGCCAGGTAGCCCCGGAAGCGCGCAGCGCTACCCGGGGTTTGCCACCAGAATCGAAAGAACTGGAGTGCGGTGCAATCCGGAGATTTGCCGGGCGAATTCGCCTTGGCGCAGTCCCGGGTAGCGCTACGCGCTTCCCGGGCTACGGAAGCTGGCCAGATCCTTCGCTGCGCTCAGGATGACAAAAAAAGCCTGGGTAACGTTGCGCGTTACCCAGGCCGGGGTTCAGCCCTTTTGTCTTTCGCCGCGGGCTTCGCTGCGGCACTGGGCGGCGGCGCCGTCCTTCTCGGCCTGGCAGGCGTCGGGATGGATGCTGCAGAAGTATTCGGCCACGGCCAGTTTCTGCTTGAGGCAGCCTTCGTAGCTGGCGCCGTGCGCGGAGGCCTTGCCGGCCTTTTTCATGTGCTTGTGCTGGGCATGGGCGGCCGGGGCATCTCCGGCGGGCGTGGCGCCGGCATCCTGGGCGAGCGCCGATGCGGAGAACAAGGCGGCGCTCAACACAAGGGTCAGGGCAATGCGGTTGTTCAGCTTCATCGGACATCCCTCCATGGGTCGGTGGCGACGGGCTTTAGGAGCCCGACGCCTGAATTATGCCGCAGATTCGGCTGTTGGCGCGGTTTTTAGCCCGTCGCGCCTATGACACTAGTCAGGCACCCCAAGTTTCTTGTGCATGGAGGTGCTGGTGGTGGTGTATTGCAGGTTGATCTTCTCGTTGGGGAAGAGCTGGTGCTTGATGGCGAAGGCGGCCAGGGCGCCTTCGTGGAAGCCGGACAGGATCAGCTTCTTCTTGCCGGGGTAGTGATTGATGTCGCCCACCGCGTAGATGCCGGGGGTGGAGGTCTGGAATTTCTCGGTATCGACTTCGATCTGGTGCTTGTTGAGGGTCAGGCCCCATTCGGCGATCGGTCCCAGCTTGGGGCTGAGGCCGTAGAAGGCCAGAATGTGGTCGATGTCCAGGACATGCTTGACCTGGTCGATGCCGGTGACGTTGATGGAGCTGAGGCGGCCGTCGGTCTCGCCGTAGCCGAGCACGCTGCCGAGCAGCAGCTTGGCCTTGCCGGCGTCGACCAGTTCCTTGAACTTCGACACCGAGGCAGGGGCCGCCTTGAAGGCGGCGGAACGGTGGATCAGGGTCACTTCGCTGGCCTTGCCGACCATCTGCAGGGCCCAGTCCAGGGCGGAGTCGCCGCCGCCGCAGACCACCACCTTCTTGCCCTGGTGCAGGCTGGGGTCCTTGACGCGGTAGAAGAGCTGCTTGTCGTCGTACTTCTCCAGGCCTTCCAGGCGCAGCAGCACCGGCTGGAACGCGCCGACGCCGCCGGCGACGATCACGGCCTTGGTGTTGAACTCGGTGCCGGTCGAGGTGACGAGGTGGAAGCTGCCGTCTTCCAGCTTGCGCACTTCCTGCACCTGCTGACCGAGGTGGAAGGTGGGCGAGAACGGCTTGATCTGCTGCACCAGGCGGTCGACCAGTTCCAGCGCGCCGACCGTGGGGAAGCCGGGGATGTCGTAGATCGGCTTGTCGGGATACAGCTCGGCGCACTGGCCGCCGATGATGGGCAGTGCATCGATGACATGGGCGCGCAGATCCAGCAGGCCCAGTTCGAATACCTGAAACAGGCCGCAAGGGCCTGCGCCGACGATGACGACATCAGTCTGAATCATGATTTCCTAACCGGTTGATCGCTCTGCCCGCTAGAGCTTCGCTTGTTTGAAAAGTCCGGTCAGGGATGACCGGTTCTTGGACAGGATGTCCACCGTGTCTGGCAATTCTAGCGTTTGTGACGCAGCGGGGATCATCCGTTGGGCGTAGTCGCGCCGGGATCCGGCCGCGCGCCGCAGGACTGGATTGAAGCGGGGGGTGCCCGTCCCTGGGCCTGTAGTCCCTTGAAAGAGAGGTTAAGCCCCCTCTCTTACGAGGCAGTTACAGCCTGGCGCAATCAAGGTTACCGGTGGCGCTTACCGCCGCAGGCCTTTTTCCTGGATCACGGTGGCGGCGATCTCCTCGATCGACATATTGGCCGAATTGACAAAGGGCACGTTGCGGCGACGGTAGAGCTGCTCCACCTGGCGCAGTTCGTAGCCGCATTGGGCCAGGGAGGCGTACTTGGACCCCGGGCGGCGCTCGCTGCGCACCTGGGACAGGCGCTCCGGGTCAGAGGACAGGCCAAACAGCTTGGATTCGAACCCTTCCAGCGCCTTGGGCAGGCGCAGGTGCTCCAGGTCGTCCTCGGTAATCGGGAAATTGGTGGCGAAAATGGCGTGCTGCAGCGCCAGGTAGAGCGTGGTGGGCGTCTTGCCGCAGCGCGAGGGGGCGACCAGGATGACGTCGGCCCGGCCCAGGGCGCGGGTGCTCTGGCCGTCGTCGTGCTCCATGGCGTAGTTCATGGCGTCGATGCGCGCGTGGTAGCGGCCGGCGTCGGCCATGCCGTGGGCGCGGCCCTGGGCGTGGCTGGACTTCAGGCCCAGTTCGGCCTCGATCGGCGGGACGTAGGTGTCGAACAGGTCCAGGAACTGCGCCTGGGCGCCGCGCAGGATGGCGCGCACCTCCTCGTTGACCGTGGTGCTGAACACGATCGGCCGCGCGCTGGCCGTGGCGGCGAGGTGATTGATATAGTCCACCGTCACCCGCGCCTTCTCCGGCGTGTTGATGAACGGCAAGGTGGTCTTCGCGAAGTCCACTCCCTCGAACTGCGTCAGCAGCGTGCCGCCCAGCGTCTCGGCGGTGATGCCGGTGCCGTCGGACACGAAAAACACGGTTCTCTGCACACTCATAGCGCACTCATAAATGACGACTCAGTTGCCTTGGCTGTACCTGCTTCTCGCCGGCGTATTCGAGATCGGTTTTACCACGATGATGAAGCTGTCCAACGGCTTTTCGATGGAGCGGCCGGGCTATGTGCTGGCATTCTGCCTCTTCGCCCTGGCCAGCTTCAGCATGATCAACCTGGCCATCAAGGGTATCCCGCTGGGCACCGCCTACGCCATCTGGACCGGCATCGGCGTGCTCGGCACGGTGATCGTCGGCATCGTCTGGTTCGGCGATCCGACCACCCCGGCCAGGCTGGTGTTCATGGCGATGCTGCTGATCTCCGTCATCGGCCTTAAACTAGTGTAGAGCCTGGTGGTCATAGGTTTGGCCGTACGGTCAAATAATGACCAACCGGATCTCTTTGGAATTTCCCGCAACAACCCGTTGCAGCGCCGCCGCGTCGCCCGCGGTGGCCTGACAGCGGCACAAAGGATGAAATAAGCATGGGCACCCCGACCGTTCTCTGGTTCAAGCAGCTGGGCATGCACGACGTCGAACTCGTCGGCGGCAAGAATTCCTCCCTGGGCGAGATGATCCAGCACCTGAGCAAGGCCGGCGTCAGCGTACCGGACGGCTTCGCCACCACGGCCGAGGCCTACCGCGAGTTCCTGGCCCACGAGGGCCTGGCGGACCGCATCAATGCGCAGCTGTCGGCGCTGGACGTCGATGATGTGCAGACCCTGGCCAAGACCGGCAAGGCGATCCGCGAGGCGGTGATCAAGGCCCCCTTCCCCGCCGCGCTGGAAAAGGAAATCCGCGCCGCCTACCAGCAATTGCTGGACGAGGCCGGCGTCGAGATTTCAGTGGCGGTGCGTTCCTCCGCCACCGCCGAGGATCTGCCCGACGCCTCCTTCGCCGGCCAGCAGGAAACCTTCCTCAACGTGCGCGGCATCGAGGACGTGCTGGAGAAGATGAAGGAAGTCTTCGCCTCGCTGTTCAACGACCGCGCCATCGCCTACCGCGTGCACCAGGGCTTCGACCACTCCAAGGTGGCGCTGTCGGCCGGCGTGCAGCGCATGGTGCGCTCGGACATCGGCAGCAGCGGCGTGATGTTCACCATGGACACCGAGTCCGGCTTCCGCGACGCGGTGTTCATCACCTCCAGTTACGGCCTGGGTGAGGCCGTGGTGCAGGGCGCGGTGAATCCGGACGAGTTCTACGTCTACAAGCCGGGCCTGACGGCCAAGCGCCCCGCCATCCTCAAGCGCGGACTGGGCGAGAAGGCCAAGAAGATGGTCTACGCCAACAGCGGCGGCAAGGCGGTGGAGTTCGTGCCGGTGGCCGAGGCCGAGCGCCGCCAGTTCTCGCTCAACGACGCCGACATCACCGACCTCGCCATCCAGGCCATGACCATCGAGGCCCACTACGGCCGGCCGATGGACATCGAATGGGGCAAGGACGGCCTCGACGGCAAGATCTACATCCTGCAGGCGCGCCCGGAAACGGTGAAGTCGCGCGCGTCCGGCAACACCCTGCGCCGCTACAAGCTGAAGAGCCGCGGCAAGGTGCTGGCCGAAGGCCGCGCCATCGGCCAGAAGATCGGCGCCGGCAAGGTGCGCAACCTCACTTCGCTGGACCAAATGACGCGGGTGCAGCCCGGCGACGTGCTGGTCACCGACATGACCGATCCCGATTGGGAGCCGGTGATGAAACGCGCCTCCGCCATCGTCACCAACCGCGGCGGCCGCACCTGCCACGCCGCGATCATCGCGCGCGAGCTGGGCATCCCGGCGGTGGTCGGCACCGGCGACGCCACCGAGCGCCTGCGCGACGGCGTCGAGGTCACGGTGTCCTGCGCCGAGGGCGATACCGGCTTCGTCTATGACGGCCACATCGACTTCGCCGTCGACGAGGTGGAGCTGGACAAGATGCCGGAGATTCCGGTGAAGATCACCATGAACGTTGGCACGCCGGAGCAGGCCTTCGATTTCGCCAGCCTGCCCAACCGCGGCGTCGGCCTGGCGCGCCTGGAGTTCATCGTCAACCGCCAGATCGGCATCCACCCGCAGGCGTTGCTGGAACTGGACAAGCAGCCGGCGGACGTGCGCCGCATCATCGACCCGATGATCGCCGCCTACCCCAGCGCGCTGGACTATTTCTGGATGCGCCTGGCCGAGGGCATCGGCATGATCGCCGCGGCATTCGCGCCGGAGCCGGTGATCGTGCGCCTGTCGGACTTCAAGTCCAACGAATACGCCAACCTGGTCGGCGGCAGCCGCTACGAGCCGCACGAGGAAAACCCGATGCTGGGCTTCCGCGGCGCCTCGCGCTACATCTCCGAGACCTTCCGCCCCTGCTTCGACCTCGAGTGCAAGGCGCTGAAGTACGTGCGCGACGAGATGGGCCTGAAGAACGTGCAGGTGATGGTGCCGTTCGTGCGCACCCTGACCGAGGCCAAGCGCGTCTGCGAAATCCTCAAGGAAAACGGCCTGGAGCGCGGCAAGAACGACCTCAAGCTGATCATGATGTGCGAGCTGCCGAGCAACGCCATCCTGGCCGACGAATTCCTCGAGTACTTCGACGGCTTCTCCATCGGCTCCAACGACATGACGCAGCTGACCCTGGGCCTGGACCGCGACTCGGCCACGGTGGCCGCGGGCTTCGACGAGCGCGACCCGGCGGTGAAGAAGATGCTGCACCTGGCCATCTCCGCCTGCCGCCGGCAGGGCAAGTACGTCGGCATCTGCGGCCAGGGCCCTTCCGATCATCCGGACCTGGCGCGCTGGCTGCTCGACGAGGGCATCGAGAGCATGAGCCTGAATCCGGACACGGTGGTCGAGACCTGGTTGTTCCTGGCCGGGCAGAAGGCCTGAAGCCCGGGGCGGCGGCGATGAAACAACTGATCGCCGCCGCCGTGCTGTGCTGTAGCGTGTTCGCCGCGGTCGCCGACGAACCCGGCCGCTTCGACTACTACCTCCTCAGCCTGTCCTGGTCGCCGCAGTACTGCGCCGGCTCGCATCACGACGACGGGACGCAATGCTCGCGCCCCTATGCTTTCGTCGCGCACGGCTTGTGGCCGCAGAACGAGCGTGGCTATCCCCGCGACTGCACCAGCCGCGAACGGGTCGGCGACGACACCATCGCGCGCATGCTGCCGCTGATGCCCAGCCGCGGCCTGGTCATCCACGAATGGCGCAGCCACGGCGCCTGCAGCGGGCTCGGCGCCGACGATTACTTCGACACGGTGACGCGGGCTTATCGCAGCGTGCGCATTCCCGAAACCTATCGTTCGCTCGACCACTACCTCACAGTGGACCCGGCGCAATTGAAGCGGGATTTCGTGGGCGCCAACCCAGGGCTGCGCGAGGCAGACCTGGCGGTGCAGTGCTCGGGGCATTACCTGCAGGAAGTGCGGGTGTGCCTGACGCGGGAGCTGAGTCCGCGGGCCTGTGGGTCCGATGTGCGTGATGAGTGCGGGAGCAGTACGGTGTTGCGGCCGGTGCGCTGACGGGAAAGGGCGTCGCTACGCCCCCTGGATTCCCGCTTTCGCGGGAATGACGAAGGTGGAAGTGGCGCGCTTTTGATGTTGCTTTGCGCCGTTGCTTTGGCTTTTGATGTTCCCCCCGTTGTCTGCGCCGAGCATCGCAGCCCGCGGCGACGTAGGCTCGCGCCTGTTTGGCGCGAGGCGAGGCAGGATGCCGAAGCGTTTTCAGACAGGCCAGGGATGGCCTGTCTGAAAACCCCGCCGCGGGCGAGAAGCGCAGGGGACCCATCAATCACCAAAGGTGATTGATGGGCGCAGACTCCGGGG
>JAQGNS010000308.1 GCA_028291705.1 Nevskia sp. | reverse complement strand
TTCGACTGCGTGTGGCTACTTCTCCCTGTCGAGGATAGCCTGGATCTCCTCGCGTTCCTTCTCGGTAACGTGAGCGCGCAGGGCCGCCAGCACCAGATCCTTGCCGGAGCCCGAAAACGCCTTGTGGATCAGCTCCTTGATCAGGCTGGTCTGCAGCGAATCCTGCGCCTGCGCGGGCGCGTACACGTGCGCGCGCTGGCGCTCGTCGCGCGTCAGCAAGCCCTTGGTGTGCATGACCTGCAGCAGGCGCAGCACGGTCGCATACTGCATCTCGGGGCGGGTCGCTAGCGCGCCCTCGTGCACCTGCCTGGCCGTGGCGGGACCCAGCTGCCACAGCAGCCGCAGCATCTCCAGTTCGGAAGCGGTCGGTTTGGGAGGGACGATTGGGTCGGTCATCGGGCGGCAGCAGGCGGGTAGGGAAGAATCTAGAATAAATTATCTACTTCCCGATGTCGAGCGATATTCGTCCCGGCCGCCTGGCGTCTGACCCGTTGGGGCGACGGGGGCGCCGAGCCCCCAGGTCTAACTATCAGCTCAGCGGTCGACCGAATACGAGCGCAGGATGAACAGCATCCTGCCGTCCTCGCTCTCACAGGTGCCGGTCATGGTCTCGCCCACGGCGATCATGTAGGTCAAAGTGGTCCCCGCGCTTTTGCCCGCGCAGGCCGCGTGCGCCGCTGCCGGGATGGCCGGCATCGGGGGTGCGGCAGGCGGTGCTGGCAAAGCGGGCAAGGCGGCCATCGAAGGCAGGGCCGGCGGCGCCGGCGGCGCAGGCGGTATCGGCGGCACCGGCGGCGGCGGACATTTGCCATTGGCGGACTTGCAGGTGTACTGATACGTGCCAGTGGTGGACGCGCCGGCGGCGCAACTGAGCATGGCTAACAGCAGCAGCCGAATGGTCTTCATCGTGGTTTTCTCCGTGGTTGGGTACAGCGGCAGTGTGGCGCCCGATTGTGGAGAGACCGTGGAGACGCTACAGGTCGAGCCGATAGCCCAGCCCGTAGATCGAGTGGATCGCCTCGGCTTCCGGCAGCGCGGCGGCCAGCTTGCGGCGCAGGTTCTTGATATGGCTGTCGACCGCGCGGTCGGTGACGGCCAGGTTGTCCTGGCAGGCCAGGTCGAGCAGCTGGGCGCGCGAAAAAACCTGGCCCGGGCGGCGCGCCATCCCGGCCAGGATGTGGAATTCGGTCGGCGTCAACTCCAGCGCCCGTCCGTGAATGCGGATGCGCCGGCCCGCCTGGTCCACAGTGATCGCCCGCGGCGGCCCGGCCCGGCCGGTGCGCCGCAGGATTGCCTTGATGCGCGCCATCAGCTCGCGCGGGCTGAATGGTTTGCACAGGTAGTCGTCGGCGCCCGCTTCCAGTCCGAGCAGACGGTCGATCTCCTCGACCCGCGCGGTGACCATCACGACCGGCACATCGGAGAAGGTCCGCAACCGGCGGCACACCGCCAGTCCATCGAGCCCCGGCAGCATCAGGTCCAGCACGACCAGCTCGGGCGCCTCGGCGCGGATTGCCGCCAGTGCTTCGGTGCCGTTGCCGAACACCATCGGGGCGTAACCGGCGGCGCGTGCGTAGTCGGCTACCAGCGCCGCCAGCTCCGCTTCATCCTCGACGATGAACATGCGCGCGCTCACAGCTTCGCCAGCGGTAGCGACAGGGCCACCCGCAGCCCGCCCAGCGGCGCGTGCGCGAATTCGAGCCGGCCGCCGTGCGCCTCGGCGATCCGGCGGCACAGCGCCAGGCCCAGGCCCGCGCCGCCCAGCGCGCGGCTGCGCGAAGAATCGACCCGGTAGAAGCGCTCGCCGAGCTTTTCGAGCGCCCCGTCCGGCACCGCGGGCGCGCTGTCGTCGATGCGGATCGCCAGCTCGCCGCCATCGCTGTGCGCGTGCAGCGCGATCCGCCCGCCCGGCCGCGAATAGCGGGTGCTGTTTTCAAACAGGTTGGCGAACAGCTGACGCATCCGTTCGGGATCGGCCGATACCAGCGCGCCGTCCGGCGCCGCGCCGGTTTCCAGCGTCAGGCCGGCGGCCGCGAACTTGTCGCCAAAGCCGCCGGCCTGCTCGCATGCCAGCCGCCACAGGTCGACCGGCGACTGCTGCAGTTCTAGCGCGCCGACGTCGGCCCGCGCCAGCGCGTACAACTGGTCGATCACCGTGTTCAGCGACATCACCTGGCGCAGCATCGCCGCGGTGCTCTCGGCGCCGGCTGGACGCACGCCGTCCTGGATCGCTTCGAGCTGGGCGCGCAGGACCGACAGGGGAGTGCGCAGCTCGTGCGAGGTGTCGGCCACCCACTGGCGGCGCGACGCCTCCGCCGCGCCCAGTGTTTCTGCCAGACGATTGAAGCTGCGCGCCAGCTCGCCCAGTTCGTCGCTGCGTTCAGCCGGCAGCCGGGTATCGAAACGGCCTTCGGAGAGCAGGCGTGCGCCGTCGTTGAGGCGCCCGATCGGACGCCGGAAGTGCGCCGCCAGCAGCACCGCGGCCAGCGCGCTCAGTGCCACGCTGGCCGCGGCGATCAATA
>JAQGNS010000297.1 GCA_028291705.1 Nevskia sp. | reverse complement strand
TCAAGTCGGCGTACGAGTGGAGCCGCGCCAACGGCAAGATCGTCGAGTACAAGGTGCGGCAGATCCTGCTGCCCACCGCCGAGGAAGCGCGCCAGGTGATCGACAAGCTCAACAAGGGTGAAGACTTCGCCGCACTCGCCACCCACTACACCCAGGATCCGGGCGGACAGAGCAACGGCGGCGATCTGGGCTGGTTCCGTCCGGACATCTTCGTCGACCACACTTTCAGCGATGCCGTGGTGGCCCTCAACAAGAACGAATACAACAAGACACCGCTGCGCACGCGTTTCGGCTGGCACGTCATCAAGATCGATGACGGCCCGCGTCCGGTGAAGAATCCGCAGCCGTATGACGCGCTGGACGACAACGTGAAGCAGGCGCTGCGGCAGAAGACTGCGCAGGTGAAGCTGGAAAGCCTCACGGCAAAGTTGAGTGCTGCCGCTAAGGTGACCGGTCCCGGTGCAGTTGCTTCCAATGCCAAGAGTACGCGTTGAGCACATCCGGTCCTTCGACCCATATAAACGAATCGTGAAGTCCACCATGAAAAAATTACTGATTGCGTCCGCGCTGGCCTCGCTGCTGCTGGCCGGTTGCGCCCAGCAGGCAGCCAAGCCGGACGCTTCTCCGGTTGCCGCGGCCGGCGATGGCCTGTCGCAGGAAGACCGTATCGCCTTCTTCGTCAACCATGCGCGCAGCGGCGAGATCGATGCGGTGAAACAGGAGCTGGCGGAGGGCATTCCGGTGAACGGGCGCGACTCGCTCGACCAGACCGCCTTGCTGGCGGCCATCAGCAGCAACTCCCTGCCGGAGGTGCAACTGCTGCTGGCGCACGGCGCCGATGTCGATATCGCCGACAACGCCGGCTGGACGCCGCTGCACTACGCCGCCTGGTTCGGCAGCAATTCCTTGGTGCTGAAGGAGCTGCTGGACCATGGCGCGAAGATTGACGCGCGCAACGGCCGTGGTATCACGCCGTTGTACTTCGCCAGCGTCACCGGGCATGAGGCGCAGGTAAAGCTGCTGCTGGCGCATGGCGCCGACCGCAGCCTTGCTTCCACTTCCGGTTACACCCCGCTACGCGCGGCCAAGGTCAAGGGGCTTGACGGCATCGTTGCGCTGCTCGATCCGCAGGCCGCGGCGACGGTTTCGCCGCCCGGCACGCACTGAGTGGATGACGGGTGCCGCCGCGACCATCGCTGATGCTGAACCGTACGGCGCTGGCCTCCGGGCTGGCCCTGCTGCTGTGCTGCGTGGCGGTATCGGCGCATGAGTCGTCGGCACCTGAAGTGCTGCTGGACAAGGCGGCGCAGCATCGCGCGGGTATTCGTACGCAACGGGCCGGTGGTGCTGCGGAAGTGGTGCGCCTGCCGGGGCTGGTGATCGCCGACCCTCGGCGGGAGTTGCGCGTCGCCGCGCCGCAGGATGGCGTGGTCGAGGCTGCCGGTACGTCGCTGCCGCTGGCCGGGCAGCAGGTGCGGGCAGGGCAGGTGCTGGCCTACCTGCGTCCTGTACTGAGCCAGCCCGACCGGCGCGACATGGACGTGGATCTCACGGCGGCGCAGCGCGACATGAAGCTCGACCGCATCCAGATCGACCGCTACGGCATCAACGAGAATCAGCGGCTGGAGATCAAGCTGCCGACACCCTCGGTGGAAATCCTCACCAACTACCGCACCGCCCAGGCGCGCAGCGGTGAATTGCAAGGCGCCTTGCAACAGCCCTTGCCCTTGCTGGCGCCGCGCTCCGGCACCATTCTGCGCAGCCCCGCCGCTGTCGGACGCGTGGTGACGGCGGGGCAGTCGCTGTTCGAACTGAACGCGCCGGGCGCGCTGGCGGTGGAGGCCGAGTACGCCGACGACGATATCGACGCCGACGCGGTGCGGCAAGCGACGATGGCCGACGGCCAGGCAGTCAGCCTGGAATTCATCGGGGTCAGTTACGACAGTGGTCTGCGTACGCATCGGGCGCTCTATGCCGTCGTCGATACGGATGCCGATGTCCACGTCAATCAGCCGCTATCGCTGGCCGCGCCGCGTGAGCATGACGGGATTGCGCTGCCCGCCGCCGCGGTGTTCAGGCGCGATGGTCACGCTTGGGTGTGGGTGCATCCGGAGGCGCAGCGTTTCATTGCGCAACAAGTCGAAGTCGCCGCCGTCGATGGCGATGAGCAACTGCATATACGCAGCGGTTTGCATGGCGGCGAGCGGGTGGTGACGGATGGGGTGGCTGCGCTCAATGCCGCGGTTGCTGTGGCCGGAGCGGTGAGGCCATGAGGCGTAGCATTGCCTCCGGGTTGGGACTGACATTCGGCATGTTGCTTGCCGCCAACAGCGCGGCGCACGAAGGCGAGGTGCATCGCGACGAAGCGGCTTCTACCGCGCCGCTGTCAGCGGCGGCCCTGGCTGAGCGGCCGCGGCGTCTACCCGACGGTGAGTTGTACTTGCCGAAGGCGGCACAGCATCTGCTCGGCATTCGTACACAGCCGTGGTTTGTGGCGGCGACGGTTCCGCTGTCGCTGGTGGCCGAGGTGCAGGCGCAGCCCGCCGCCGCGGTCACCATCACTGCGCCCGAGCCCGGTCGGCTGGAGCCGGCGGGTGAGGGCGGCAGAAGCTGGCCGCTGCCGGGGCGCACGGTGCATGCGGGTGATGTGCTGGCCTGGCTGTCACCGCAGATCACGCAACGTGATGCGGCGCGCCGGCGCGCCCAGGTGGCGGCCATCGACCAGCAGCTGGTCATCGCCAATCTCAACGTCGATCGTCTGGGGCTGCAGGGAGCGGTCAACGCCGATCAGAAGGTGGCTACCGGCAATATCTACCTGGAGCAGGCGGTGGCCGAGCGCGATGCCCTGGTGCATCAGCGCGAACTGGTGACGCAGAGCCTGCACGATCGCGTGCCGCTGCGTGCACTGGTTTCCGGTCACGTGCAGGCGGCGCCGGCGCGCGCCGGCGATGTGGTGGCGGCCGGGCAGGTGCTGTTCCAGTTGGCGGATGGCTCGCGTTCGCGGCTGGTCGCCATCAGCTTCGATCCGGAGCTTGGCGAGCGGGTGCGGGGCGCGAAGTTGCGGCTCGATCCGGCGACGGAGGCCGCGCTGGTTTATCGCGGTGAGGAGCCGCTTGCCGGAGCGCCGGGCTGGCGGCTGCTGTTCGACTTGGCGCAAGGGGCGGCCCTGTCGCCGGGGCAGTTGGTGGAAGTCAGGGTGGAGGCGGCCGCGGACGAGATTGCTGGTCTGCCGGTGGGGGCTTGCGCCCTGGAAGCGGATGGAAGCGCAGTGGCCTGGGTGCATCGCGCGCCCGAGCGTTTCGCGCCGCTGCGGCTGAAGTCCTGCACCGCCGGGGTAAGGCTGGCGCAAGGCGACCGGTTGGTGACGCAGGGGGCCGGGTTGCTGTCGCAGTATCGGTAATTGCGCTTTCCGCGTGGTTGATTGCCCCGGTAGCGCTGCGCGCTTCCCGGGTTACATGGCCATTTGCCCCTCAAAACATCATGCGTGCCATGTGTGCCAAGGCTTTTTGTTGGCACGCATGCGGTGAGCGTGTGGTGTACCTGCGCTTTTTGAAGTGTCCGGAAAAGCCGGAATCGCTGGAAAAGCAGCGGATTGGAAAGAGGGAATTCCACTGGTCTTGTTTGATCTTGTTTTTCCTGGAACCAATAATATTATAATCGTCATATAAAGTAGGAGGCTCAGATGAAAACCATCCAGCGGGTAGCGGTATTGGGCGGGGTGCGCATTCCCTTTGCCCGGCAGAACACGGCTTATGTCGATTCCAGCAATACCGAGATGCTGACGGCGGCGCTCAAGGGCGTGGTGGAGCGGTTCGGCCTGCAAGGCGAGCGGCTTGGTGAGGTGGCGGCGGGGGCGGTGCTGAAGCATTCGCGCGACGCCAACATCAGCCGCGAGGCCACCTTGTCCAGCGGCCTGTCGCCGCAGACGCCGGCTTATGACGTGCAGCAGGCATGCGCCACTTCGCTGGAGACGTCCATCCTGGTGGGCAACAAGATCGCTCTCGGGCAGATCGAGGTGGGTATCGCCGGCGGTGTGGATTCGGCTTCCGATGCGCCGGTCTCCCTCAACGACAAGTTGCGCAAGCTGATCCTGCGCTTCAACCGCAGCAAGACCCGGCAGGACCGTCTCAAGCTGCTGACGCAGCTGCGTCCGGCCATGTTCACGCCGAGCGTGCCCAATGTGAACGAGCGGCGCACCGGGCTGACCATGGGCGACCACTGCGAGCTGATGGTGAAGCAGTGGAACATCAGCCGCGAGGCGCAGGACCAGTTGGCGCTGGCCAGCCACCTCAACGGCGCCCGCGCTTACGAGCAGGGTTTCTATGACGACCTGCTGGTGCCGTTCAACGGCCTCAAGCGCGACAACAACCTGCGCGCCGATACCTCGCTGGAGAAGCTGGGCAAGCTCAAGCCGGCGTTCGACCGCAGTTCAGGGCGCGGCACGCTCACGGCGGGCAATTCCACGCCGCTGACCGATGGCGCGGCGGCGGTGCTGCTGTCGTCCGAGGCTTGGGCCAAGGCGCATGGCCATGTGCCGCAGGCCTGGCTGGTGGATGCGGAGACGGCGGCGGTCGATTTCTTCGGACCGCAGCCGGAAGGCCTGCTGATGGCGCCGACCCATGCGGTGCCGCGCATGCTGGCGCGCAACGGGCTGAACCTACAGGACTTCGATTTCTATGAGATCCACGAGGCGTTTTCCGGGCAGGTGCTGTGCACGCTGGCGGCCTGGGAGAGCGCGGATTATTGCCGCGATGTGCTGGGGCTGGCGGGGCCGCTGGGTGCGATTGACCGCGGCAAGCTCAACGTCAATGGCGGCTCGGTCGGGCTGGGGCATCCGTTCGCGGCGACCGGGGCGCGCATCGTCGCTTCGGCGGCGAAGCGGTTGGCGCAGTTCCGGGCCGAGACCGGACGCTCCGGGCGGACGCTGATTTCGGTTTGTGCGGCGGGTGGGTTGGGGGTGACGGCGATACTGGAAGGCTGACGGCTAGGCTGAGTGCGGCGAAGGGGCGGGCCAGATCCTTCGCTGCGCTCAGGATGACAGCGGGTGGTGGGATGACAGTTGGAAGTGGTGGGCTTTAACGGAAGTCGTAGGTCAGGGTCATGCCGTAGACGCGGGTCATGCCGGCGTAGGCGAATACCGTGTCGCCGAGTTTGATCACCGAGCTGCGATAGAACTCGTTGCCGAGGTTGCGGCCGTAGGCGCTGAGGGACCATTTTCGGTCCGGCGGGGTCAGGGCCAGGTGCACGTCGTAGACGCGGTGAGCGTCCATGGCGAACAGCGGGTCGTGTTCCAGCGTGGCGTTGGTGCTGCCGGTGTAGGTGAAGCCGGCGCCGGGGGTGAGGTTGAGGTCGCGGTTGAGGGCGAAGGTGTAGTTGGCGAGCAGGCTGGCTTGCAGGCGCGGGGTGTAGTTGAAGGGCTGGCCGGCGAAATCGAAGTCGTCGCCCTGGGTGTTCTTGCCCTGGTATTCGATCACCTTGGTGCGGATGTACGAACCCGAGGCGGTGAGGAACAGCCGCTCCACCGGGATGTAGGTGGTGGAGAGCTGCAGGCCTTCGTCCAGCGACTTCGGCACGTTCTGCAGGTATTGCAGGGCGCCGAAGATCGGGTCCTTGAAGTAGGTCAGCAGCTGCTTGTTGCGGTAGTTGTAGTAGAAGCCGGAGAACGTGGCTTGCAGGGTCTTGCCCGGCGAGGCGAACTTGGCGCCGATCTCGTAGGCGTCGAGCTTTTCCTGCACTACCGGCGACAAGCTCTGCTGGTCGACCGAGAACACGGTGGGGAAGCCGCCGGCCTTGTAGCCGCGTGAGTACGAGGCGTAGAGCAGGGTGTCCTGCAACGGGGTCCAACTCAGCACCGAGCGCCAGGACAGGTTGTGCTCGGTCAGGCTGTCGATGAACAGGCCGGCGTTGGCGCTGGCGTCGAGGCTGCCGCAGGCGCCCTGCGGTACCACCGAGTGGCCGCCCTTGAGGAAGCTGGCGGCGGTGAAGAAGGGGAAGGGAATGATGGAGTCGTTGTCGGGCAGGACATAGGTGCAGCCCGAGTAGTCCTGCTTCTCGCGGGTGTAGCGCACGCCCAGGGTCAGCTTCAGCGTATCCAGCAACTGCACATTGCCGTCGGCGAAGGCGCTGTCGGCCTGCACCTGGGCGTCACCCTTGGAGGCGCCCTTCTGGAAGAACAGTGGTTTGTTCAGCGGCGCGGTGTCGCCGAAGATGAGGACGTTGAGGCTGTTCTCCGAGCCCAGGCCTTCGTCCACTTCATGATGCTTGTCGAAGTTGCCGTTGAGGCCGATCAGCCAGTCGCCGCGGCCGCCGAACTTGCCGGACAGGCGCAGCTCGCCCTGGTAGGTGCGGATGTAGGCGTGCAGCACCTGGTCGATATCTTCCAGATCGGTGCCGCCCTGCGGCAGCGAGGAGCCGTCGGCGCGCATCTGCTGGTAGCTGAACAGGCCGGTGAGGTTGACGGTGTCGCTGATGTCCCAGCTCGGCCGCAGCGAGGCCATCCAGAAGTTGTCGTGCAGGCCGTACTTGTATTCCGGATTCGGGTTCCAGTCGGCGATGCGCGGATTCTTGTTATTGGGGATGAGTGGGTAGTTCTGCAGCGAGGGATCGAGGAAGGCGTTGTTGATGTTGATGCCGGTGAGGGTCTGCAACAACTGGGTGAACTGGGTGCCGAGGGGCAGCTTGAACTGCGCTTGCCGCGCGATGGCGAACGGCGCCTGCGGCTCGCTCTTGTCGGTCCAGCCGGAGAGGGTCAGGCGCAGCAGCAGGTCGTCGCTGGCCTGCCAGTCGAGGATGGCGCGCGCGGCCTGCTTGTTGAGTTTTCCCAGGGTGTCGTCGGGGCGGGTATTGCTGGTCTGCCAGCCTTCTGAAGAAGTGGTGCTGCTGGCGGCGAGGCGCGCCTTGAAAGAGTCGCCGATCGGGCCGCTGACGTAGCCCTCGGCATCGACGCGGCCGAAGCTGCCGTAGGAGATATCCGCACCGCTGGTGAATTTGGAGCTGGGTTTGTTGGCGATGTAGTTGACGGTACCCCCGGTGGCGTTGCGGCCGTACAGGGTGCCTTGCGGCCCTTGCAACACTTCTACCCGGCGCAGGTCCAGGTCCGGGCCCTTGCTCATGATGGGATAGGCCAGGCTGACCTCGTCGTTGTAGACGCCGACGGTGGAGGTGGTGGCGAAGCTGGAGTCGGCGAAGCCGACGCCGCGCAGGGTGTAGGTGGGCGTGTCGAAGCCGGAATCGGCGGAGGTGAAGCCGGGCACCAGCTTGCCGAGGTCGCGCATGTCGTAGACGCCTGCCGCCTGCAGCTCCTCGCCGCGGAAGGAGCTGATCGCCATGGGGATGGAGTTGATCGCCTCGTTGCGCTTCTGCGCGGTGACCACCACGGTCTGCAACTGGGTGTCCGAAGAGGTGCTGGTCGGAGTGACCGGCACAGCGGCCGGCGCCGCCACGTCATCCGCCGCTGCCTGGAACGACAGCAGGGACAGGCAGGTGCAGGCCGATGCGGCAAGCAGCAGCGGAGGTTTCTTCGATGCTGGCGACGACAACAGCTTGAAAGGTGCCACGGCGATCCCCGAATGACGACGCAGCCTGGGCTCGTAGTCGGCCCGGCCTTTTTGGAAGAACGCCACTCTGTCCCGCGCGCCGCTGCGGGGGTAAATACTGTTTTATTTGTTGGATATAGCCGGGATGCAGGGAGGTACGCCGGTGGCGGCCCGGTTTCGCGGCGGGTCTTACCCGCCGGACTCGTTGTTCAGCCCGACCCGGCGGCTGCTGACCACGGCGGCGGTGGCGGCACAACCAGCCGCGATCAGCAGGGCCCAGTGGGTGCCGGCGGTGTGGAAATGATGCAGCAGGATGGCCACCACGGCGGCGCCGGCGGTCTGGCCGGTGAGCCGTGCCGTGGCCAGCATGCCGCTGGCGCCGCCGCTGCGGTTACGCGGGGCCGAGCCGAGGATGGCGCGGTTGTTGGGCGTCTGGAACAGGCCGAAGCCGCCGCCGGCCAGCATCATGCGCCAGCTGACGTCGAACGCGGTGGGATGCTCCGGCAGCCAGGCCAGGAGCAGCAGGCCGGCGCAGCACAGGGCCATGCCGATGCCGCCCAACAATCCGGCCGGGATGCGGTCGGCCAGGCGCCCGGCGAAGGGTGCCACCACGCCCAGGGTCAGCGGCCAGGGGGTCATCAGCAGGCCGGTGGTGACTTCGGACAGGCCGAGGCCGTCCTGGAAGTAGAAGGGCAGGGCGACGAAGCACAGCATCTGCGCGGCGAAGGAGGCCGCCGAGGTGCCGATGGAAAGGCGGAACATGGGGATGCGCAGCAGGTCCAGCGGCAGCAGCGGTGCCGGCTGCCGCAGTTCGCGCCGCACCAGCAGCACCGCCGCGAGCAGGGCACCGGCCAGCTCGGCCCCGCCGTGGAGTGGCGGGGCATTGCGGCCGAGGCCGTCCACCGCGGTGAACAGCAGGCCGAACATGGCGGCGCTGAGCAGGGCGCTGCGCCAGTCGAAATCCGCCTGGCGGCGCTCGCTGCGCGGCAACACGCGCAGGGCCAGCAGCAGGGCGCCGATGCCGATGGGCACGTTGATGGCGAACAGCCACTCCCAGGAGCCGACCGAGAGGATGGCCGAGGCCACCGTGGGCCCGGCGGCGGCGGAGACCGAAACCACCACCGCGTTGATGGCGATGCCGCGGCCGAGCAGGTGGTTGGGGTAGATGGTACGCAGCAGGGCGGCGCTGACGCCCATCAGGCCGGCGGCGCCGATACCCTGCACCACGCGCGCCGCCACCAGGGCCGGCAGGGTGGAGGAGAGGGCACAGGCCAGGGAGGCCAGGGTGAAGATCGCCAGGCCGACCTTGTAGACGCGCCGGTACCCGACGAGGTCGCCGAGCGAGGCCACCGCCAGCAGAACCATCACCAGCGGCAGCTGGTAGCCGTTGACCACCCACACCGAGTCCGCCGCCTGGGCGTGCAGCTGGTGCGCGATGCTGGGCAGGGCGACGTTGGCGATGCCGCTGTCGAGGATGGTCATGGTGATGCCCAGCGCCACGGTCAGCGCGGCGAGGTGGCGCTGCGGCACGGGCAGGCC
>JAQGNS010000249.1 GCA_028291705.1 Nevskia sp. | reverse complement strand
GCCGACCATTTTCTGGATGAGTGTCGACTGACAACTCAAGTGCTTGCAGATGTCCTCCCTCTATCGCAAAGAAGCCCTGGAAGCACAAACACCGGCCCTGCACGGAAAGATCATTCTGATCCAGCCGATGCCGTTTCGCTTTCTGACGGCGATGGCCCTGGCGATGGCCGGTGTCGTCATCCTCTTCCTGCTTTGTGGAAGCTATACCCGGCACAGTACCGTCAGCGGCCAACTGGTTCCGGATGGCGGGCTGATTCGGATTTATGCGCCGCAGACCGGTGTGGTACTGGAACGACATGTCCAGGAAAACCAGCACGTCGATGCCGGAGATGTGTTGTTCGTCATCTCCAGCGAGCGCCGGAGCAGCATCGAAAACGACACCCAGGCCTCGATCAGCGCGCAAATCTCCGCGCGCGGCGACAGCCTGCGCAACGAATTGAATGTCAACCGCCTGCTGCAGCTGAAGGAGCGCGACATCCTGGTGTCCAAGGTGGGTGAACTGCGCAGCCAGCTCGAACTTCTCAACCGGCAAATCGAAGGGCAGCAGCGTCGAGTCGATCTGAGCCAGGGCGCGGTGAACACCTACCAGGCGCTGCTGGCAAAGAAGTACATCTCCCGCGAACAACTACAACAAAAGCAGTTCGATCTGCTCGATCAGGAGGCACACCTGGAAGGCCTGCAGCGTGATCGCATCGGATTGGCTCACGAATTTGGTGCGCAGCAGGCCGAGTTGGGCAGCCTGGCGTCGCGCCAGAGCAAGCAGAACGCCCAGATCGACCGCGCGCTCAGCGGTACCGCGCAGGAGTTGAGCGAAAGCGAGGCCAAACGCCGCCTGGTCATCACCGCCCCGGAGGCCGGCACCGTGACCAACCTGGTGGCCGACGTCGGACAGGCCGTGGATGGCCAGCGCCCGCTGCTCGGCATCATGCCGGCGAACGCGGCCCTGCACGCGGAGCTTTACGCCCCGAGCCGCGCCATCGGCTTCGTACGCGCCGGTGACCGGGTATTGCTGCGTTACCAGGCCTACCCGTACCAGAAATTCGGACACTACACCGGTACGGTTTCCTGGGTGTCGAAGACCGCATTGCCGCAGGGCAATCCTTCCGTGCCAGCCGTGCCCGCCGCGAATACCGAACCGCAATACGAGATCCGTGTGCAGCTGGGCGAGCAATCGGTGCTGGCCTATGGCAAGCCACAGCCCTTGCAGCCGGGCATGCTGCTGGATGCGGACGTATTGCAGGAGCGCAGGCATCTCTACGAGTGGGTGTTGGACCCGCTGTTCAGCCTGTCGGGCAGGGTTTAGCGTGTTCGACGGTCTCTCGTTCGGCTTCGGGCGCAGGCTGCCCCTGATCCTGCAGACCGAGGCCACCGAATGCGGCCTGGCCTGCCTCGGCATGGTTGCCGGCTACTACGGCTACCGCACTGATCTGCCAACCCTGCGACGGCGCTTTCCCATCTCGCTCAAGGGCACCACCCTGGCCGCCCTGATGCAGATCGCCGACAACCTGTCTCTGGCGATGCGGGCGGTAAAGCTGGAACTGGAAGACATCCCGGATCTGAAGCTTCCCTGCATCCTGCACTGGAATTTCAACCATTTCGTGGTCCTGCAGCATGCAGGGGCTCGCGAACTGACGATTTTCGATCCGGCGGTCGGTGTCCGTCGCATCCGTCGTGAAGAGCTTTCGGCCTCGTTCACCGGCGTTGCGCTGGAGCTGTGGCCCAACCCCCGGTTTGAGGCCGCCGAACGCAGGCAAAGGGTGAGCCTGCGCGGCCTGATGGGCGACATCTCCGGACTCTATCGCTCCGTCGGCCAGGCCCTGTTGCTGGCGCTGACGCTGGAAGTGTTCTTCATCGTCAGCCCCTTCTTCCTGCAATGGGTGGTCGACAACGTCCTGGTCGGCGATGACCGCGGCTTGCTCGACCTGTTGGCCATCGGCTTCGGACTGATGCTGCTGATGCAACAGTTCACCCTGCTGGTGCGTGCTTGGGTGCTGATGCACTTCAGCACCATGCTCAGTGTGCAATGGCGCGCCAATGCCTTTACCCACCTCCTGCGTCTGCCGGCGGAGTATTTCGAGAAACGGCACCTCGGCGACGTGGTATCGCGTTTCGGTTCGATCGACACCATCCAGAGGACCCTGACCACATCGTTCCTGGAAGCGGTGCTGGACGGCATGATGGCGCTGGTTACGCTGCTGCTGATGCTGCTCTATAGCCCCAGCTTGAGCATCATCGCGCTCACGGCGATGGCGCTGTACGCAATCGGCCGCTGGCTCTGGTATGCGCCGCTGCGCAACGCCACCGAGGAGCAGATCATCCATGCCGCCAAACAGCAGAGCCATTTCCTGGAAACGGTGCGCGGCATCAAGGCCATCAAGTTGTTCCAGCGGCAGCAGGAGCGACGCTCCGGCTGGCTGAGCCTGCTGGTGGATCAGGTCAACGCCGAGTTGCGCACCCGCAAGATCGCCGCGCTTTACCAGGGCCTGAACGGGTTGTTGTTCGGCGCCGAGAACATCCTGGTGATCTGGCTGGGTGCCCGCCTGGTGCTCGGGCAGAGCTTCAGCGTCGGCATGCTGCTGGCCTTCGTCGCTTACAAGACGCAGTTCGACATGCGCGTCAGCTCGCTGATCGACAAGCTGATCGAGTTGGGCATGCTGAGACTCCAGGGTGAGCGCCTGGCCGACATCCTGCTGACGCCGTCGGAGCCGTCGCACCACTTCGACGCGGGGGAAGCCGGGCAAGAGCTGGAGCCGTCCATTGAAGTGCGCAACCTGTGCCTGCGCTACGCCGAGCACGAGCCTTACGTGCTGGAAGGCATTTCCCTGAAGATCACGCCCGGCGAATCCGTCGCCATCATAGGACCCTCCGGCAGCGGCAAGACCTCCCTGATCAACATCCTGCTCGGCTTATTGCGGCCCAGCTCGGGCGAAGTGCTGGTGGGTGGACGCAACGTGGAGCTGGTGGGCCTGGACGCATTACGCCGCATCACCGGTTCAGTGTTGCAGGATGACACGCTGTTCGCCGGATCGATCTCCGACAACATCAGCTTCTTCGATGCCAGGCCGGATCGCGCCTGGATCGAACAGTGCGCGCGCCATGCCGCGATCCACGACGACATTGAAGTCATGCCCATGGCCTACAACACCATGATCGGCGATATGGGCGCCGCCTTGTCCGGAGGACAGAAGCAACGCATCCTGCTGGCGCGCGCCCTGTACAAGCGGCCCAGGATCCTGGTGCTCGACGAAGCCACCAGCCATCTCGATGTCGAGCGCGAACGGCAGGTCAACGAGGCGATCCGCGCCCTGCGCGTCACCCGCATCATCGTGGCGCATCGTCCGGAGACCATCGCTTCGGCCGACCGCGTCATCACCCTCTTCCGCGGCAGGCTCGTCGAGCGGGCCGTGGTCTCCGCAGTGGTGTGCGAGCCGCTCGAGGAACCCCAGCATGGCGGGCATCTTTTGCATGGCACCGGGTCATGAAACGCAGGGCCGTTGCGCGCTGGCCGATGCGGTGGGGGATGCCTTTGGCCTTCTGCATCGCACTGAGTCCGGCCCGGGCGGCCGGCTTGTCAGATCCGTTCGGCACGGCGGATGAGCTGCCCGCGCCATCGGCGGAGCGGGTCGCCGTGGCGGGCCTGCCGCCGTGCAGCTACGGCGGCCCGCGAGGACCCTTGACCTTGCTCGACACGGTCCGCCGCGCGCTTTGCTTCAACCCGCAGACCCGCGAAGCCTGGGCCAATGTCGAGGCACATGCCGCGGCGGTCGGCCTGCGCCAGTCAGCCTACCTGCCGACCGTGAATGTCAGCGCGGGCATCAGCCAGGTCAACGAACTCGACAAGTACTCTGGCATGCCCGAGCTGAATTCCTCCCTGCACACCCTCAGCAACGAGGAAAGCGCCAGCCTCAACTGGGTCCTGTACGACTTCGGACTGCGCTCCGCCAACCTGCATTACGAACGTGCCCTGCTCGATGCCGCCAGTGCCTCGCAGGACGATGCGATCCAGAGCGTGTACCTCGACGCCGTCCAGGCCTATTTCGCCGCCGAAGCGGCGCAGGCCACCCAGGGGGCCGATACCGAAGCCGAGCAGGCGGCATGGCAGAGCTTTCAGGCGGCGGATGCCAAGGCCGCCGCCGGCGTCGGTTCGGAAGCCGATCGGCTACAGGCCAGGACCGCCTACGCCCAGGCCACCCTGAACCGCATTCGCTCAAGGGAGGATTTGCGTGACGCGGTCGGCGCCCTGGCCGTGGTGATGGGGATGCGGCCGGATGCGGATCTCATGCTGCCCAAGGCGACCGAAAGCATTCCCGAAGGAACGCAGCCGAGTGCGTCAGTCGATCAACTGATTGAGCGGGCCATGCATGCCCACCCGAAGATCAGCGCCGTACGGGCACGCCTGGACGCGGCGCGCGACGGCATCTCCGCCGCCAGGGCGGGAGGCCGTCCCAGCATTGCCTTCACCGCCCTCGGCGACCGCAGCGATACGCCGATCAACCGCGTCTCCACCAAACAGGAGATCGACACCTCCAGCATCGGTCTGCAATTGACCATTCCCCTGTTCGAGGGCTTCGGCCGCACCTATCGTGTGCGCCAGGCCGAAGCTGAAGCCGAAGGCCGCGAGGCGGAACTGTTCGCCGCGCAACAACAAGTGGCGCAGGATGTCTGGCGAAGCTATATGGCCGTGCGCAGATCGTCGGAGGACAGTCAGGCCGTTCGCCTCCTGCTCGACAGCGCCAGCCAGTCCTTCGACCTCGCGCTGGGGCGTTACCAGTCCGGCGTCGGCGGCATCCTCGAACTGCTCAAGGCGCAGGCCGATCTCGCCTCAGCGCGGCAACAGGGCGTGCTGGCGCGAACACGGTGGCGTGTCGCCCGCCTGCAACTGGCGGCCAGTCTGGGTCAGGTCGACTTCACATCGCTGCAGGATCCGTCGAATTCCAATGCGTCCCTTGTTGTCTCGCGCGCCGAGGCCGAGGGCGTCCCTTCGCAGGGTACGCCTCCTGTTGCCCATCCAGCCGCACCATCGCCCAACGTACCCGTCATCACCTCGATCAGTCCCAGTCCCGTTTCAGGGATTTACAGCCCCCAGGTGCTGACCTTGATTGGCAGTCACTTTGTCGAGGGCGCCAGGGTTACGTTCCGAGACAAGACCCATGGCCTGAGCTACGTGGGGCGTGTGCCGATCACGCGCGCGGAAACGCGCATCCAGGTCAAGGCCAAAGTGGGCTGCAACGCGGAGTGGACAGCGGAGGTAGTAAACCCGGATGCGCACAGCTCCGGGGAAGTGCCGTTCAGGGTCGTGGGGCGCTGCCCGGCAAAATAGGCGCGCAGACCTGTTGCCGCGGCCCTGCGCTTAACCGCCGTTGCTGGCGCCTTTAGCGGCCGCCGCCAGCGCCGCGCTGGTCGCGCTGCGCCATTCCTCCATCATCGCGCGGTAATGATCCTCTTCGAGGAACCCCCGCACGAACTTCCGTCCCGGCGAACCCAGGCCGGTCAAGGTGTAACGCACCCGGACATCGGTGCCGCCAGAAGCCGCCGCGCTGCACACCACATCCACCAACCCGATGTTCGAATCCTGCGCCAGCCGGGCATAACTGACCCGGCCGTCCTCGGGGCGATGGTCGATGACGATCCAGGTGGTTTCGCGGCCATCATGGCCGCGGGTGCGGAAGCTGCTGCCGCGCTCCTCGGCGCCGCTCAGCATCTCCGGCTCCCAGCCGGCCGCCCAGGCGCGCTCGCCTTCCGCCGTGAACAGGGGGAAGACCTGCGCCAGCGGCGCATCGAGGTGAAAGCTGCCGACCCGGCTGGCAGGGGTGGTGGACATGGCGCAGGGACTCCAGAAGCCGAGGCAAAGGACGAAGATCGCATTTTTCCATTTCGCGGGAAATGATGGCATGGGCGTGACCTCGAGTTATTGGTGTATATGTACCAATGTACCAAATGATAAAATCACCCGCAACGCATGCCATCCTTCGAGCCGTCCTCCCACGCCGGAATCCGCTATGCCCTCCGCCAAATCCCCCAAGCAGCCGCAGCCCCGCGAGGTCGAGCGCATCCAGACCGGCGTACGCCTGGAAAAGCGCCTGCTCAAGGTGCTCAAGGGCTTGGCCGAATACCTGGACATGTCCCTCGGCGACCTGCTCGAAGGCATCGCCCTGCATGCGCTGGAGAACAAGGCCCCGTTCAAGCCTTCCACGCTCGAAAAGATCGCCGACCTGAAGCGGGTCTACGGCCTCGACCTGGGCGCCGGAGACAGCCACCGGCTGCGCGAACCTTGAGTGGCGAGGCAAGGCTGGCAGGAAACCTGCTTGGGTAAATACGTCAGCCACCTGCCTGCGGAGAAGGTTCGTGATGAATGCACTGGAGATCCAGCAACAAGGCGCCCACGCCCGGGTGCGCGGGGAGCACATGGTCGCCAACCCGTACTACAAAGCGCGCAATATGCCGTTCAGCACCGGCGAGTCCACGGAAGAGTGGAACCAGAAGGCCGTGGCCTGGCGCCGCGGCTGGGAGCAGGAAAACTACCAGCTGGACGAGTAAGCGTCAGCCTGCCGGCGGTTCAATGCGCCGGACGCCGCAGATGCTTTAGCCGGAATAGCAGCACCGAACCCAGCGCCAGCAGGCCGGCGTAGAACGTCGCGAAATGCACCCATAGCTGGAACAGGAATGCCGCGCGGGCCGTAGCGCCGTGAAAGGCCGCCGCCGCACTCCATGCATAGGGCAGACTCCCGCCCAGTGCAATCACGCCCAAGCCGCCGAGCAGGAAATAGCGCCAGCGTTCCTCTTTGCTGTCCGCGCCTGGTTCAGCCGGTAACGCTTGCCGCTGCAACCAGGCGCGGTAAGCCCATATCAGGGCCAGGCCGCCGGCAACGCTGCTCAGCCATTGCAGCCACTCGTACAGCGGAATCGCTTCGCCGCCGATGAGCAGTGCCGGATCGTTGAGGAAGGCCAGGTGTTGCGGTCCCCAGCGGCCGCGATGGGTGAAGCCGTCCCAGGCAATATGGGTCCAGGCGCCCAGCAGCACCGAGACCGCAACCATGGCGAGCTTGGCCAAGCCGGGCCAGCGCCGGCGGTTTGCCGCCAGCGGGGTCAGGGCATCCCGATGCGGTTGCGGCAGCACAAAGCACAGCGGCTGCTTCAGCCAATACAGCAAGGCCAGCAGCATCAGCCCGACCGGCAAGCCGGGGAAGACGATGCCGGCCAGGCTGTGCGTCTCCCGGTGCGCGGCCAGCCCGGGAATGTAGTAGCCGATATCCGGAATGATGCTGCCGACAACCAATCCGGCGAAATCCAGACGTGGACAGAAACGCCGCAACGGCAGCACCGCGGCGGGATGCGACAGGGTGAAAGGCATGACCCACTCCGCGATAGCACCGATGCGGCGATGGTGCGGGTCGCGGATGCAGGCAAGGAGGCGATGCCGTGCAATTATGGTGCAGCCGTCGCAGCCGGCTGCCGCGCGATCAGCGGGCCGGAAACACCCCACGCCGCGCCGGCACGAACCAGGTCAGGCCGAACAGGATGGTCAGCGGGATCACACGTGAGGCCGAGGGATTGCGGCTTCTCAGCATGCGGAAGACGAAGGGCAACTCCACGATATGGCTGATCAGCATGGTGGTGGCCAGCGACACCACCCAGTGTTTGTCATGGCCGGAGCAGAGCAGCCACAGCGCCACCAGCCAGAACGCGATCTGCACACAGTGCGCGGGATACCAGAAGTAAGGCTTGTCGATCATGGCGCGGGCGCATCGGTGGGGGGCTCCTTTATAGCAAGCCCGGCACCAGCCACCAACTGTTTTTTTTGTAGGCCGCCCACTCCGGGTAACGCGACATGCTGGCTTCCTTCATCACCATGTTCACTGCGAACAGGGCGCTCCAGAAATAAGCCAGCACCACCACCGGGAACCAGTGCCAGACCAGCAGGGCGAAGGCGCCGTAGACCATCATCTCGCCAAGGTAGTTGGGATGGCGGATATACCGGTATATACCGTCGGTGATCAGCCCGCGCTTTACCCGCAGCGTGTAGAACTTCTGCGCGTCGGCGGCGACCATGATGGCGCAACCGAAATAGCACAGCGAAATGCACACGCAGTACCAGGCCGCATCCGGCAAGGGGTAATGCGGCTGAGACGTGCCCGAGATCAGCAGCCAGCCGAAGCTCCAGTACAGGCCCAGCCCGAACAGGGCATACAGGCTGCTGGGCAGGGTGATGCGTACCTGCCAGTTCGGATCGGGAAAGTTCAGATCCTTGAGCAGCCAGGTCAGGCCATAGCTGCCATGCAAGGCCAGGTAGATCCAGGCGGCCGTCGAAGTGGCCGCGGGCGTGCGCCCCGCATAGAACCACATGAGGAAACCGAGAAAGAAGAAGGTGCCGCCCTTCTGGAAATTGATGATCCAGGAAAACTTCAGCGGCCGCGGGCCGCCCAGGGCATCGTGCAGCAGCCAGTCGTTGATGCGGCGCATGCGCTGCGCCCAGGCCGGCGCGCTGCGGGACGTATCGGACTGGGTCACGGGACGGGTGACGGTATTCATGCGTCTGCCTCCTTGGATGCCGCGTTCGTTTACTGCCAGATCACCGCTTGTTTATGACTGGCCCAGCGTTCGAAATGCTCGCCGTAGTGCTTCTCGATCACCGGACGCTTGACCTTGAAGGTGGGCGTGATGAAGCCGTTGTCCACCGTCCACTGCTCCGGCACCACCGCCACGAAATCCATCTGCTCGTGCGGGTCGAGCTGGGCGTTGACGCTCTCGAGGTGTTCCCGCAGCGACTGCGTCAGCTCCGCACGCGCCGGTGCCTCGCGGCAGCGCTCCCATTCCGCCTGGCTCAGCATCAGCAGGGCAAAGGGTTGCGGGAAGGAAACGCCGGTGACGCAGCAGGCCTCCACCTTGGGATGGGTGCCGAGCCGGTTCTCGATCGGCGCCGGGGCCACGTACTTGCCCTTGCTGGTCTTGAACTGCTCCTTGGCCCGCCCGGTGATGCGCAAGCGGCCCTCGCTGTCCAGCTCGCCCACATCGCCGGTGCGCAGGAAGCCGTCCTCGGTGAAGGCCTCGCGGGTCTTCTCCTCGTCCTTGTAATAGCCGAGCATCGCGCCGGGCGTCTTCACCAGGATCTCGCCGATATCCGAGAATTTCGCCTCCACGCCCGGCCAGGCATAACCCACCGTGCCGGGGCTGCTGCGGCCGATGCGCGCGCAATGGGCGAGGGCGAAGTTCTCCGTCATGCCGTAGATCTCCAGCATCTCCAGCCCCAGGCCGCGGAACCAGCGCACGATGTCCGGCGGCAGCGGCGCGGCGCCGGTGCAGGCAAAGCGCACCGCATCCATGCCGAGCTGCTTCAGGATCTGCCTCTTCACCAGCCGGCCGAACAAGGGAATGCGGAACAGCCGCTCGAGCTGCTCTTTCGGCTTCTTCGCGAACACGCCCTGCTGGAACTTGGTCCACAGCCGCGGCACCGAGCCGAACACCGTCGGCCGCGCCCGTTGCAGGTCGGCGGCGAAAGTCTCCAGGCTCTCCGAGAAAAACACATGACAGCCGTAGCGCAGCGACATCGCCTCCACCAGCACCCGCTCCGCCACATGCGCCAGCGGCAGGTAGGAGATCACCCGGTCCTGCGCAGTGCAGCCGAAGTAATCGCCGATGGTCTTGATCGAGATGGCGATGCTGCCGAAGGTGTGCATCACCCCCTTGGGCATGCCGGTGGTGCCGGAGGTATAGATGATGGTGGCGAGATCGCCCGCGCCGCGCACCGGGCGGCCCTGCATCGGCAAGGTCCTGCCGACGATGTCCTCCCACTGCGGGCAATCGATCGTCGGCGCCAGCGGCAAGGCGATGTGCGGCACCTGCTGCGGAATGCCCGGCGCCATGATGTCCCAGGCGTCCAGCTTGCCGATGAAGCAGGCCTGCGCCTCGGAGTGTTCCAGGATCTGCCGCACCGAGGCGGCGGTCAGCGTCGGGTAGATCGGTACGCTGACGTAGCCCGCCATCCAGATGGCGTAATCCGCGAGCAGCCACCAGGCGCAGTTCTTGGAGAGGATCGCCACCCGCGTGCCGGGTTCCCAGCCGAAGGACTGCAGGTGCGCCGCCATGCGCCGTGCCTGCTCGACCGCGTCGGCCCAGGTGAAGTCGCGCACCGCGCCGCCGCCCAGGGGCTGCGTCAGGTAGATCTCCCCGGCGCGTTCCGTCTCCCAACGCCACAGGCGTTGCAGCGGCAAGTCATCCTGATGCAGTTGCGGCGCGGCTTCCGGCATGGCTCCTCGGCATTCCGGATCGATGACCGGAATAATTATGGTTATCGCCGGTCGACCGAAACCCCGCCGGCAGCCTATGGTAGACCGCCCGCTGCCTCACGCCAAAGGAGCTTGTCCCCTTTAGGAGAGAAAAAGAATGATTACCGTCCGATGCGGACGGCGGCGCGCCGGATCTAGGAAGCGAGGATGCGCGAAGCGCTTTCCGTCAACGCCAGATTCCCATCCCGGTCGAACTGCACCAGCCGCAGCCGCGCGAAGGCGTTGAGGTCGTCGAGATAGAGCGGGGGCGTGGCTTTGCTGTCGGCTTTCGCATCGCGGATCTGCCGGAGCAGATTCAGCCGCTGCGGCGTGATCGCCGTATCTGAAGGTCGCATGGAAGCTCCTGGGCCTGCCGGAAACGCGCGCCATCTTTAGCAC
>JAQGNS010000247.1 GCA_028291705.1 Nevskia sp. | reverse complement strand
GCGATGATGCCGGCCTCGCAGATCGGGGTATCGAAGACGCGGGTGCGGCCGTGCTTCTGCTGCAGGCCGGCGGTGGCGCGGAACACGCCGCCGAAATAACCGACGTCCTCGCCGAAGATCACCACGTCTTCGTCGCGCGCCAGCATCACGTCCATGGCGGAGTTGATGGCCTGAATCATGTTCATCGTTGCCATTAGCTCGCAGCTCCCATGAGGGGATCGAGTGCTGGCCGTACGTCGAGGCGTGATGCGCGCCGGGCTGGAGCGAGCCCCATGGTTGTTCCATGGGGCGAGTGAAGCCCAAGCGCAGCGCGCCGCAGACAGGCCAGCGCCGATACAGCCGGAGAATCAATTAGTGCTCTGTTCATACTGAGCAAACCTCACAAATCAGAATTCTGTGGATCAAAGCCGCGGATTCTCCGGCGGCCTGATGGGAGCTGCGAGCTTAGTACCCCGCTTCCTGACGCTGCTTGCGCAGGTGCCAGGGCATGTCCTTGAACACGTCCTCGAACATGGTGCTGGGGCTGGCCGGCTGGGTGCCGAGCGTGCCCTTGCTTTCCGCCTCCTTCTGCGCGGCCTTCACGTGCTCTTCCAGTTCGGTGGTCAGGGCGGCGTGCTGCTCCTCGCTCCATTCGCCGATGCGGATCAGATGCTGCTTGAGGCGCGCGATGGGATCGCCCAGCGGCCATTTCTCGGCCTCGTTCTCGGGGCGGTACTTGGAGGGATCGTCGCTGGTGGAATGGGCGGCGGCGCGGTAGGTGAACAGCTCGATCAGGGTGGGGCCGTGGTTGTCGCGGGCGCGCTGGGCAGCCCATTGCGTCACGGCGTAGACGGCGAGGAAGTCGTTGCCGTCGACGCGCAAGCCCGGCAGGCCGTAGCCGACCGCGCGCGCGGCGAAGGTGGTTTCATCGCCGCCGGCGAAGCCCTGGTAGGAGGAGATGGCCCACTGGTTGTTGACCACGTTGAGCACCACCGGGGCGCGGTACACGGCGGCGAAGGTGAGGGCGTGGTGGAAGTCGCCTTCCGCCGTGGTGCCATCGCCGACCCAGGCCGCGGCGATACGCGTGTCGTGCTTGTAGGCCGAGGCCATGGCCCAGCCCACCGCCTGCGGGAACTGGGTGCCGAGGTTGCCGGAGATGGAGAAGAAGCCGACGTCGCGCACCGAGTACATGATCGGCAGCTGGCGGCCCTTGAGGCGGTCGCCGGTGTTGTTGTAGATCTGGCACATCAGGTCGACCAGCGGCCAGTCGCGCGCCACCAGCAGGCCCTGCTGACGATAGGTGGGGAACAGCATGTCCTTCGGATCGAGCGCGTAGGCCTGCGCCACGGAGACGGCTTCCTCGCCGGTGCACTTGATGTAGAACGAGGTCTTGCCCTGGCGCTGGGCGCGGATCATGCGCTCGTCGAAGACGCGGGTCAGCAGCATGTCGCGCAGGCCCTTGCGCAGCCGATCGGGAGACAGCTGGGGATTCCACGGGCCGACGGCATTGCCGGACTCGTCCAGCACGCGTACCAAGTCATAGGCGCAATCACGCAGCTGCGCGGCCGGCGTATCGGTGGCGGGACGCGCCTGGCTGCCGGCGGGCGGAATGGTCAGCTTGCTGAAATCCGGGGCGTCGCCGGGGCGGGCCGTGGGCTCGGGGATGTGCAGGCTCAGCGGGCTCTGCGCATGCTTGGGGGTGCTCTTGTCCATCCTCTCCTCCTGATTGATCCCGGCGAGGCGGCGGCAGGCCGGCTGGCGGGGCCGGCGATCCGTGCCGCTCCGGGATTCCAGGGGAGCGCACAGGGACTGCCGATTGTTCGCATCAGCATAAACCTTTCCGGGGGTATTTCTTCCTTGATTTTCCCGGCAATCATCACATGACTGGGATAATATTCCCCATAAATGAAATTTTGAGGAATAAATGTCCGAAACGCTCGATGCACTGGACCTGCGCATCCTGGAATTGCTGCAACAGGATGTGACCACGCCGGTCAACGATATCGCCGAAAAGGTCGCCTCCTCCAAGTCGGTGGTATGGCGCCGCATCCAGCGCTTCCTCGACAGCGGCATCGTCAAGCAGCGGGTGGCGGTGCTCGACACCAAGAAGGTAGGGCTGGGCGTGACGGTGTTCGCCCACGTCAAGATGGCGCGGCACGGCAAGAACGCGCTGCACAAGTTCGTGCTGGCGATCAACCGTCATCCCGAGGTGGTGGAGTGCCACACCTTGATGGGTGACGTGGATTTCCTGCTGAAGATCGTGGTGCGCGATGTGGACCGCTACCAGCAATTCGTGTGGAACGAGCTGTCGCAGATCGAGGGCGTGCGCGAGGTCAGCTCTTCGATTTCATTGAACCAGTTGATCGACGCCAACCGCCTGCCGCTGGAAGTATCGGAATAAAGCCAGGGCCGCCTGTGGCGGACGGCGGCGCTATTCCGCGTTGTGCGCGGCTTCCGCCTCGTCACGGCCGCGCTGGCGGCGCTCGGCTTCCTCGCGTGCCTCTTCGATGTGCAGCAGCACGCCATCGACGTCGGCCTCGGTCTCGTCGTGTACGAACAGGCCGGTGAGTTCGCTGTCCGGGCGCAGTGCGCGCGTGTGGAACAGCTTCCAGATTTCGTGGGCGTACTCGGTTTCGAGCAGCTCGGGAGCGTAGCGGCCGCAGTAGGCGGTGATGTTGTTGACGTCCCGCTGCAGCATGGCGAAGGCGTTGTTGTTGCTGGCGGCATCGACCGCCTGCGGCAGATCGATGATGACCGGGCCATTGGCGTCGAGCAGCACGTTGTACTCGGACAGATCGCCGTGGATCAGGCCGGCGCAGAGCATCAGCACGATCTGCGACATGAGGAATTTCTGCCACTCGCGCGCCTGCTCGGGCGTGGCCTGCACGTCGTTGAGGCGGGGGGCGGCGTCACCGTGTTCGTCGGTGATGACTTCCATCAGCAGCACGCCGTTGAAGAAGCCGTGCGGCTTGGGTACGCGCACGCCGGCGGCGTCGAGGCGGTAGAGCGCATCGACTTCTGCGTTCTTCCAGGCCGCTTCCTGTTCCTTGCGGCCATGGCGGCTGCGCTTGCCCATGGCGCGCGCGTCGCGGCTGCCGCGGGCCTTGCGGCCTTCCTGGTATTCGGCGAGTTTGTGGAAGCCGCGGTTATTGGCGTCCTTGTAGACCTTGGCGCAACGGATGGTGGAGCCGCTGGCGACGAGGTAGACGGAGGCTTCCTTGCCGCTCTTGAGCGGGCGGATCACCTCGTCGATGATGCCGTCTTCAATCAGCTCTTGCAGGCCAGGCGGGGTTTTCATGGAGCACCATGAGGACCGGGATTTGGATTGGTCGGTTGTGACACAAAAAAAGAAGCCGCGACCGAGGTCGCGGCTTCCTCAATGCTTGCGCATTATTTACAGGGGACGGATCTGCGTCGCCTGCATGCCCTTCGGGCCGCGCGCGGCCTTGTACTCGACGCGCTGGCCTTCGGTCAGGGTCTTGAAGCCGCTGCCCTGGACTTCCTTGAAGTGGGCGAAGAGGTCTTCACCACCTTCACTCGGGGTGATGAAGCCAAAACCCTTGGCGTCGTTGAACCACTTCACGGTACCGGTAGAGACATCGCTCATTGCTTGTTTCCTTTGACGATTGCGCGGGCACGCCGCCCGCAAGGCTGCAGGCCATCAAGAAAAAAGCTGAGTGAGATTCGAGCCCGACAGAAACTGAGGGAAACCGCGCTGAACTAAGCTGCTTGAGCGACTGCGGGGGCCACAATACGCGCTTGACCGCCAAAAGTCGAATCGGCGAGAGGTGCAAGAGGTGTGCCGACGCTGCGCGGAAACCGCGCATTCACGACCCGACAACCGGGTGCCGCACAGCCGGCGCAGAAGCGCCGGCGGGCTGTTTACTGGCTGCGCCGGCTCGCGTGCTGCGCCGCGTAGGAGTGCGTCGCCAGCCGCTCGTCGCGGTCCTTGACGTCGATGCAGACGGTGGCCGTGGGGCGCACCAGCAGACGCGGAATGCCGATCGGCTCGCCGGTCTTGGCGCAGTAGCCGTAGTCCTTGGAATGGATCAGGCGCAGCGATTCGTCGATCTTGCGCAACAGCGTGGCTTCGCGTTCGCGCAGGCGCAAATCGAGGAAGTGCTCTTCCTCGGCGGTGGCGCGGTCCGCGGGATCGGCGTGCGATTCGTTCTGGTGCAGGCGCTCCTTGGAGCCCTGCTCGCGGCTGAGCATCTCCTCGCGCATCTCGGCGAGACGCTTGCGGAAGAACTCGAGCTGCGCCTCGTTCATGTAGTCGGATGCCGGCATGCTGCGGATCTCGGCTTCGGTCAGCGCATGCGCCGGCTTGGCGGACGGCTTGCGGGCCGCGGCGGGTTTGCTGGAGGTGGTGGACAAGGCAGGCTTTTTCATGAAGGAAACGAAGTGGAATTATGGAACATTTTGCGGCGGCAAAGGCAACCCCGGCAGAAGCTGGCTGCGGCTCGTCCCGTAACCGATCGACAGCTTGAGCCGGTACTTGAGCCGCAGCGCCAACCCCAGGCCAAGGCCGGTGAGGACGAAGGACTTGTCGTAACGTACGGTGATGAGGTCCATCTGTCGCAACCGCAGTTCTAGACTGCCCGGCACGACAATAGTTCTTTCACCATCCGCCTGTGCTGCGAGCCAGTGCTGCTCGGTCTCGGTCAGCTCGTACATGTCCGGTTCCTCCGCGGAACGAAAACATGATTTGCGCGACCCCGCATCCGATCGGGCGGTCGCAGCATACTCCGAACGGCCCTGTTGCGACGCCAGGCCTGACGAGCGGCAGCAATTCGCAGCCCCGCTCCGAGCGCATCCGGCGGCGCAATGCACGTTTAGCCCGGGACAGGCGGAAATGATCGGCGCATACTGCGGCGGCCTGCACTTCATTCCGAGCTGACGTCCCAGGCTCTGCATCCGATCCTCGCCGCGTATTCGGTCGCAAGCACGAACACGCGGCGAACCAGCATCGCGCTCGCATCAACTCCCTGAAATACGGCTCTCAAGTTGCAACCTGCGTGCCACAGCCGCGTTACACCATGCAGTCCCCCAGAAGCAGTAAGTAAAGGAACAGCAATGATTGGCGGCATGAAGATCATGTCGGTGAAACCGGGCCGCGAAAAACAGTTTGAGCAGTTGTTCCGGGAACTCCGTGAAGAGATACGCAAGAACGAGCCGGGCTGCATGGCCTATGTGCTGCTCAGTTCCAGGATGACCCGCGATTCCTATGTGCTGCATGAACAATATGCGGACCAGGCCGCGCTGGACGCGCACCGCGCATCGGTTTACGGCGCCCGCTATTTTCCAGTGATCCGCTCGCTGCTGACCGGCATCGAAGTGGAATATTTCGACGGCGTGGTGGAATAACCACGGGCACGCGGCGGCGTTTACCGAATCACAAAGGAAAAAGCCTTATCGCCACGGCCATGAAAATGTAAAGCCGGCGCGAGGCCGGCTTTACATTTGAAGATGGCGGAGAGGAAGGGATTCGAACCCTTGTGGGGATTTGCGTCCCCCATCCGATTTCGAGTCGGCGCCGTTATGACCGCTTCGGTACCTCTCCGGGTTGTTGCTGTGCAGCGTTGGCTGATGATCTTTACGCTGCTGCGGAAGCCCAAAACCGCGGTGCGGGCGCCCGAACTGTTATTTTAGCAGCTTCGCCGCCGGATCGGCGGCCCATTTTTCGGAATTGGCCGCAGAGCCATGGCGCACTGAGGCAGGCCGCACGGAATTGAGGCGCGAAAATGCGGTCAAATGGCCCAGCGATCCTGGCCACCCGCAGCCAGAATGGGGCCAAGTCCCCGCCCGCACTGGATTAAATACGGCCGGGAATTAGGAAGAAACACCGCAATACCTGATGAATACCCTGTTGCGCCAGACGAACGTCGTGTTGCGGTGGCTGCTGCTGCTCAGTCTGCTGCCGCTATCGACGTGCTCGCCCAAACCCACGGCGCTGCAACGGATGCAGATGACGGGCAAGCTGGTGGTGGCCACCACCAATAGCCCTACTACCTGTTACGACGGCCCGCAAGGCCTGACCGGCTATGAGTGCGATCTGCTGCAGGGGCTTGCCAAAAAGCTGGACGTGAAGCTCGATCTGCAGTTTTTCGACAGCACGCCGGAGACGGTGGATGCCGTGGCCGCGGGCAAGGCCGATATCGCCGCGGCGAGCATCAATATCACGCCGGCGCGCCAGGCGCGCGTGCGGTTTTCCCATCCGCTGCAGCAGGTGGTGCTGCAACTGGTCTACAACAGCGACGACATCGTGCCGCAGAATCTCGGAGCCCTGGACGGCGATCTGGACGTGGTGCCGGGCAGCAGTGGCGAAGAAATCCTGACGGCGAACCAGGCGCGTTACCCGGCACTGAAGTGGAACCAGGCAGAGCCGGAGAACGATGTGGACGACCTGCTCTACCAGGTGTCGAAGGGCGAGATCGACTACACCATCGCCAATTCCGACCTGGTGGCGATCAACCAGCGCTATTACCCCAATCTGCGGGTGGCCTTCGCGGTATCGGACAAGCAGGATCTGGCCTGGGCGCTGCCGCAGGATGGCGACGCCTCGCTCTACAACGCGGTGCAGGATTATCTGCGCCAACTTGGCGAGAGCGAGATGGCGCGCCTGCGCGATCGTTACTTCGGGCATATCAACGAGACCGACTACCAGGGCGTAACGCAGTTCACCACCGATGTGCAGGCGCGGCTGCCCCGCTACCGCGCTTATTTCGAGGATGCGGCAAAGCGCTACGGACTGGATTGGCGCGTGGTGGCCGCCATCGGCTACCAGGAATCGCATTGGGATCCGACGGCGATCAGCCCCACCGGCGTGCGCGGCATCATGATGCTGACCACGGAAACGGCGGCGGACCTGAAAGTGGCGAACCGCGAAAACGCGGCAGAGAGCATCCGCGGCGGAGCGCGCTATTTCCAGCAGATCATGGGGCAGCTGCCGCCGCAGATCACGGATCCGGACCGCACCTGGATGGCGCTGGCGGCGTACAACCAGGGCGTGGGCCACCTGCTCGATGCGCGCTCGCTCGCCGCCCAGCTGGGTGGCGATCCCAACCGCTGGCTGGACGTGCGCAATGCGTTGCCGCTGCTCAGCCGCGAGCGCTGGTTCAAGACGACGCGTCACGGTTATGCCCGCGGCCGCGAAGCGGTGGGCTTCGTCGGCAATGTGCGCAACTATTACGACATGCTGGCGTGGATGACACAGGGAGAAGCCGCGCCGGCACAACCCGGCGCGGGCGACAAGATCACCGCCACCGCGCAGCCTGCAACGACGAGGCTGGCGGAGATCAGATCCGCAGACGCTCCACCACGCGCCCGTTGAGCAGGTGGCTGTCGACGATCTCGTCGACGTCGCTCTGGTCGGCGTAGCGGTACCACACGCCTTCCGGATAGACCACCACCACCGGTCCTTCCTCGCAGCGATCCAGGCAACCGGCCATGTTGACACGCACCCGCCCCTGGCCGGCCAGGCCGAGCTTCTTCACCTGTTTCTTGCAGTAGTCGCGCAACTCGGTAGCCCCCTTGTCGTTGCAGCAGGGGCGGCCGCCGTCGCGCTGGTTGCAGCAGAAGAAGACGTGGCGCTTGTAGTAGTCCGGTTCCATGGCTGCTTGCCTCAGGCCGGCTTCTTGCCGAAGGTGTAGCCGAAGTTGATGGTGGTGATGGTGTCGGTGTGGACGCTGCCGTCGGGCACCGAGGTGTTGTGGCGCCAATCATAGGCGAGCGTGGCGAAGATGTTGCCGACGATATTGAGCTTCAGCTCGGCGACGGGATTGATGAATACATTATTGGTGCCGCCCTCGACGTGCAGAGTCTGCTTGAACTGTGCATTGGGGGCGAATTTCAGCAGGTAGTTGATGTTGAAGACGCCGATGAACTGGTTGTCGTAGTCGGTGGCCATGTCGTCGCGCGTCTGGCTACCGCCGACGCCGACGTCGACGTCCAGGGTCTGCAGATCGGTCTTGAGGAAATGGCGGCCGTAGCCCACCGCCTCGGAATAGCGCGACACCACGCCGGCGAAGCGATCGTTGGAGTAGTCGAGGCTGGCGAAGACGTAGCTGTCCGGATTGAGGTCGAAATTGAGCTTGTCGCCGAGCTGGTAATTCTCGGCGGAAGATTCACCCTTGCTGCTGCCGTAGGCGCCCATGGCTTGGAGGTGGTTATCCCAGGGAGCGGACTTCCAGTCGAGATCGCCCTTGAAATTGAGGGCGGTGCTGTTGGTGGTGCCAGTGGTGCGGATGTAGCCCGCGGCGGCATCACCGCTCCAGGGCGAGTCGGCAAAGCAGGCCAGCGGACTCAGGCTGGCGGCGACGGCAATCAGCTTCCATTGCTTCATGATGATCGTATTCCTTGGCAGATCGGGTTGGGGTCGGCCGCCGCGGCGTCCTTGCGCGAGGGCTGCCGAATTATACGAAGGCTGCCTTACGCGCGGCCAGCGGGAACGCCGGCGAAATTTCGCGGCGGACCGGGGCGGCGGAGATTCAGGACGGCGGTGCGGCGGCTTCGGGTGTCGTCGGCACCACGGTGGGAATGACCGGCGCTTCCGCAGCGGGCGCCGGCGGGTTCGGCTCCGCGGCGGGAACGGGCTTTGCCGTGCGCGCCAGGGAGGCGTCGATGCGCAGCAGGATCAGCGCGGCGAGTTCGTCCTGCATGTAGCTGCGCAGGCGCACTTCTTCCGCTTCCTTGCCGAGGATTTCATTGACGCTGAAGCTGTAGGAGCGGGAGATGCCCTGCGCTTCCGGCGCAATCAGTTCCTGATCGCCACTGTGCAATTCGTAGGTGACCTGGGTCACCAGTCGATATTCGTTGGCTTCGCCGTCTGCGCCGACCGACAGGGTCTCGCGGGTTTCGCTGAGATCGGACAAGCGCAGAACGGCCTTGGCATCGCCGATGTGGGATTTGACCACCCCGCCGCGGGCGGTGATGCGCTGCTGGAGGGAGGTTTCCAGCGGCGGCGTGCCCACCCGGTAGGGCTGTACCAGGTCGATGTAGACCGAACTCAGGGCCGGCGGCAGCGGGCGATCGCTGGCCAGGTGAAAGCCGCACCCGGCCAGCGCGCCGGCGAGCAGCAGGCCACCCAGCGCCAGGAATGGGCCGGACCAACGCGGCTGCTGATGGGGAGATCGAGTCTTCACACTACGAAATTTACCAGCTTCCCCGGCACCACGATGGTCTTTTTGAGCGGCTGGCCGGCGAGGAATTTCTGCACATTCTCGTCCGTCAGGGCCGCCTCGATGATCTGGTCCTTGCCGGCGTCGCTGGGCACGGTGATTTCGCTGCGCCGCTTGCCGTTGATCTGCACCACCAGCAGAATCGTGTCTGCCACGCGGGCCGAAGCCTCGGCTTGCGGCCACGCGGCGTCGATCACCGGCTGCGCATGCCCCAGGGCGAACCACAGCTGGTGGGTGATGTGCGGCACGATCGGCGACAGCACCCGCACCAGGGCGTCCAACACTTCCTGCATGACGGCGCGGCCGTTGGGGCTGGTGTCCTCGAAGCGAGAGACGGCGTTGACCAGCTCCATGCAGGCGGCGATGGCGGTGTTGAAGTTGAAGCGGCGCTCGAAGTCGTTGCCGATGCGGGCCAGGGAATCGTGCAGCTTGCGCCGCAGTTCCTTCTGCTCCGCGGTGAGGGCCGCCATGTCCATTGCGGGAGCCGCGCCCTGCAGGGCGTGCTCGTAGACCAGTTTCCAGACGCGGCGCAGGAAGCGCGCGGCGCCATCGATGCCGGCATCGTTCCATTCCAGGGTCTGTTCCGGCGGGGCGGTGAACATCATGAACAGGCGCACGGCGTCGGCGCCGTGGGAGTCGATGATCTCCTGCGGATCGACGCCGTTGTTCTTGGACTTGGACATGGTGCCGAGGCCGGCGGCCGTGACCGGCTCGCGGGTGCTTTTGAGCACGGCGCCCAGGGCGGCGCCCTTGGCGTCGCGCTCGACTTCCACGTCCTTGGGGGCGATCCACTCGCGGCCGCCGCTTTCGGTGGTGCGGTAGTAGGCCTCGGCCAGCACCATGCCCTGGGTCAGCAGGCGCTTGAACGGCTCGCCGACAGTGGAGACGCCGACGTCGCGCATCAGCTTCTGGAAGAAGCGGGCGTAGAGCAGGTGCAGGATGGCGTGCTCGATGCCGCCGATGTACTGGTCTACCGGCAGCCAGTAGGCGGCGCGGCCGTCGAGCATGGCCTCTTTCTGGGTAGCGCTGGCGAAACGGGCGAAGTACCAGGAGGAGTCGACGAAGGTATCGCAGGTGTCGGTCTCGCGCCGCGCCGGCTTGCCGCATTGCGGGCAGGGCACATTGACGAATTCCGGCAGGCGCAGCAGCGGGTTGCCGCGGCCGTCCGGCACCAGGTCTTCCGGCAAGCGCACCGGCAACTGCTCCTCGGGGACCGGCACGGCGTCGCAGCTTTCGCAGTAGATGATGGGGATGGGGCAGCCCCAGTAACGCTGGCGCGAAACGCCCCAGTCGCGCAAGCGGTAGTTGATGCGCTTGCGGCCCTGGCCCAGGGCTTCGAGGCGGGCGGCGATGGCGTCGAAAGCCGGCTTGAATTCCAGGCCGTCGAATTCGGCGGAATTGATCAGCCAGCCCTTGTCCTCGTGGGCGGCCTCGCTGACATCCGCGGGCTTACCCGGCTCCGCGCCGATCACGGCCTGGATCGGCAGGCCGTAGGCGCGGGCAAACTCCCAATCGCGCTGGTCATGGCCGGGAACGGCCATGACCGCGCCGCTGCCGTAGCCCATCAGCACGAAATTGGCGGCCCACACCGGTACTTTCGCGCCGGTGAGCGGATGGATGACGTCGATGCCCAGGGGTACGCCGCGCTTTTCCATCGTCTCCAGCGTGGCTTCGGTGACATCGCCCAGCTTCGACTCTTCGACGAAGACGGCGACCTTGGGGTCGCGCTGCGCCGCTTCCAGCGCCAGCGGGTGCTGGGCGGCGACGGCGAGGTAGGTGACGCCGTA
>JAQGNS010000234.1 GCA_028291705.1 Nevskia sp. | reverse complement strand
CGCTCCATTCGGAGGCGCGGCCCTGCCCGTCCCACACCCGTACCTGCCAGTAGCAGCGCTGGCGCGAAACCAGCGGCGTGCCGGCATAGGCGATCTGCGAGGAGTCAGTGGAGGCGACCTTGCCGCTGTCCCACAGCGCCGCCGCCGGCAGCGCATCGGCCGAGGCGGCAACGCGGATCTGGTAGGCGCTCTGCATGCCGTCGCCGGCGCTGTTGGGCAGATGCCAGGACAGACGCGGCTTCGGCACGTCGATGCCGAGCGGTTCGCGTGCGTACTCGGCGCGCAGTTCATAAGGCGTGGATTGTTTCGACACCGGCTCATCCTGCGGTGCGTCGGAGGAACGGGCGGCGCTGTCCGCCGGCAACTGCGCGGTCTGGGTGCAGGCCGGCAGCGACAGGCAAGCCGCCATCAAGGCGACGGCATGAAAACCCAGGCGGGAACCGCACCGGAAACTGTTCAAAATCGCTACTCCTCCAACCGGGGCATCCGCTTGGGCGGCACCCTTGTGCATTGCATCCGTTCCGGCGCCGCGGCGCAATCTACTTCTTCGCCTTCAACAGACCCTGTTTGTCGAGCCACTCGCCGAACTGGTCGATCCAGTGGTCACTGTCGCTGTCCTGCTGCTTCATGCCGAAGCCGTGGCCGCCCTTGTCGTAGAGGTGCGTCTCCACCGGGTGGCCGGCCTGCTGCCAGGCCGCCTGCAGCGGCTTGGCGCCGATTTCGGTCAGGGCATCGTCGCTCGCCGCGGCGATGAACAGCGGCGGCGCATCCTTGGGTACCTTGCCGATGTCCCAGGGACCGGGATAGATCGCGCCGGCAAAGTCGGGACGGCTCTTCGCGTCGTGCTGCAAGGAAATGCCGGTGACGACCACGCCGCCGGCGGAGAAGCCGAGGATGCCGACGCGGTCGGGAGCGACATGCCATTCCTTCGCGCGCTGGCGCACCAGGCGCATGGCCTGTTGCGCGTCGGCGATGGCCGGAGGCCCCAGGCGCTTCATCTCGTCGGTGATGCCAGGACCGAACAGCGGCGCCAGCAAGGCGCCGAGTTGGCCGGCGAAGTCGCCATCGTCGGCGGGCGTCGGCATCACCCGGTAGCGCAGAACGAAGGCGGCGACGCCATGGGCGCTGAGCCAGCGGGCGACTTCCAGGCCTTCGGTATCGATGGTGAGGTAACGGAAGCCGCCGCCGGGACAGACCACGATGGCGGTGCCGTTGGCGGTGCCGGCTTCGGGCAGAAAGGGCTGCAGCGTCGGCCGCGTGACGTTGCGCACCACGCGATCGTTCCCCGGCATCACGGTGTCCTGCTCTTTCAGGTCCGAGGTGCTGGCGCCCGGCGGCAGGCCCCGCCATACCGGAATCAGGGCCGCTTCGGCGACGGGCGGCACGTCGGCGCGAGATCCCGCTGCGCATACGGCCAACAGGGCGCCGAATGCACGAATGCCGATTTTCATTGCCGCTGTCGTCATGGGCCGCTCTTCCCGTTTCCCCGTCGCCATCGTACTACGCCGTACCATGATCTCAGAACCTGCCGTCAAGCGAGACGCCGAAGAAGCGATAGGACTCGGTGGAGACGGCCTGGCCGACGGTGTCGATACCCGGCGAGGTGGCGGAAGCGAACAGGTAGGGCGAGAACAGGAAGGCCGGGTTGTAGGCGTTGAAGATGTTGCGGCCGAAGAAGGAGATGCCCCACTTGTCATCCGGATCGCGCAGGCCGATGCGCATGCCGACGATGGCGTGGTTGCCGGTGTGGTCGCGGGTATCGGTGGAGGCCTCGTAGCGGATATCGGTCTTGTAGACGACGTCGGTCGAGATGAAGGCGCTCATGTACTGGTTGAGGTCGCGCTGGTAGGTCGGGGTCAGGGTGAACTTGAACTTGGGCGCGGCGATCAGCTGGGTGCCGCCCACGTCTTCGAGCGCGCCGGTGGTGTTGGGGCACTTTGGGCCAACCTGCGAGCAGCCGGTGAGGTAGCCGTGCGGATAGGTGACGCGGTTGTAGATGAAGCCGCCGTTGAGGATCAGCCCCGGCGCCAGGAAGCCGAACAGGTCCAGTTCCGCGCCCTCGGTGAGTACGTGCGGAATGTTGTTGGGGATGGAGCCGTTGGCGGTGAAGACCGAGGACTGGAAGTCCTTGATGGTGGTGTGGAACAGGTTGAAGTTGGCTGCGAAGGCGCCGCGCAGCAGCGTGGTCTTGATGCCCGCCTCGTAGTCCATCGGGTATTCCGGCTTGACCAGCGAGATCGAGGCCGGCGTCGGCAGCGATACGCCGGTCAGGCTGACGATGGGCAGCACGTTGGGCGGATTGAATACGATCTGCGGGCCCTTGTAGCCGCGCGAGGCGGTGGCGTACACCATCATGTGCTTGGTGATGTCGTACTGCATGCCGCCGCGCCAGGAGATGTTCTTCACCGCGTCGGCGCCGTTGAGCGGCTCGTTCAGGGGAATCGTGGCCAGCGTGGCGCTATGGAACAGGGGTGCCAGCGGCGGGGCGATGATGCCCAGGATCGGCGCCAGGTTGGTGGAGACGCCGAGGTAGGAGGTGGAAGACATGCCGATGTCGTCGCGGGTGGCGCGCACGCCGGCGATCCAGCGCCACTTGTCGGTGACGCGCAGGGTGGCCTGCCCGAACAGCGCCGCACTCTTCAGGCTGGCAACGTACTCGTTGGGCTGGTACAGCGACAGTGTGTCCTTCAGGCAGACGCCGAGGTTGGTACAGGGCCCGATCGGAATGACCGCCGCGGCCAGCGAGGCCAGGGTATCGCCGCCGATGGTCTGGCTGAGGAAGTTCGGCACATTGGACTTGGAATAGAAGAAGCCTGCCACGTACTCCAGCTGCTGCCCGGTGGGCGAGGCGATGCGCAGTTCTTGCGAGATGATCTTGTTGTCGAAGGTATTGCCGTTGCCGAAGTAATTGCCCGGCAGGCCGTCGACGTCAATGACGCCATTCTGGGTATAGCGGCGGCCGGCGGTGATCGAGGTGACGGTAAAGTCTTCGAACTTGTAGTCGATCTGCGCCGACAGGCCCCAGGCGCCGCTCTTGTTGTAGGTGGGATCGGCGCCGCAGGCGGTGCGCGCGTCATACGAAGCGATGGTGCCGCCGCAGCCGGGGATCGGCACCGGCTGGCCGGTGCTGGCGTTGTTGTAGCGCGAAAACAGGATGTAGAGCTGCTGGGTGGTGCTGGATTTCTCGTAGTCGCCGATCAGGTTGAAGCTGAGTTCGGGCGTGGGCTCCCACAGGAAACGCGCGCGCGCGCCGTTGACCCAGGCGGTGCTGTCCTCGTTGCGCGGGACGTTGTGGATCAGCCCCTTCTCGTAGCTCTGGCCGACGCTGATGCGCAGCGCGGCGTCGCTGCTGATCGGCAGGTTCACCGCGGCCTGCAGCAGGCGGTGGCCGTACTCGAAGCCCAAATCGGCATGACCCATGACCTCGAACTTGGACGGGTCCGGCGCATTGGTGGTGACGCTGATCACGCCGGCCGAGGCGTTCTTGCCGAACAGGGTACCCTGCGGTCCGCGCAGCACTTCGATGCGGCTGACGTCGAACAGGTTCACCGCCGGCGCCTTGCCCAGCACCACGCCGTCGGCGACGTAGGACACGGCCTGCTCGGCGGTGACGCTGAAGGAGTTGGTGGAGATGCCGCGGATGCTGATGCGCGTGTCGGGATTGCCTGGTTCGCCGTTGGTCTCGATGGCGGGGACGGCGCGGCTCAGTTCGCTGACCTGGGTGATGTTCTGTGCGCGCAGCTGCGCCTGGTTGACCACCGTTACCGCCAGGGGTACGTCCTGCAGCTTTTCCTTGCGCTTCTGCGCGGTCACCACGATTTCGTCGATCTTGGTGACCCTGCTCGCGCCGGTACCCGTGCTCGTGCTGTCAGGGGCGGCATCCGCCGGTGCCGGCGCGGGAGCCGCGCCAACCGGGGTGGATGAGGTCTGGGCGGTATCCGCGGGCGGCGGCTGGTCGGCCGCAACGCCCAGGACCGGCCACAGGGACAGCAAGGCGGTCAATCCGCAAACCGGCAGAACCGGGGTGACACGACGCGTGCGCGCGCTCTCGCTGCCAGCTCTCATACCGCCTCTCCTCCCTCGTTATGGATGCTTCTCCGGCACCGGCCTTGCCGACAACAATTTCATTAGCCGTATGTATAATGAAAATAATCATAGCGCATGCCGGACGAATGTCAAACGCTTCATCGACGATTCACGCGACGACCGCGTCCACGGCGGGCGCGACATGGCTGCGCGCGCACGATGGGCGGCGACGGCGATGAAATCCAGCTCCCGCACCGTACAGAAGGAGGCTACCCGCGCGGCGATCCTGCAGTCGGCGCTGCTGGTTTTTTCCGAGCGCGGCTTCGACGGCAGCTCGACCCGCGACATCGCCGCGCATGCCGGCGTGCACCATGCCTTGATCAAGTATCACTTCGGCAGCAAGGACACGCTGTGGCGCGCGGCGGTGACCTTCCTGTTCGAGCGCCAGGCCGCCGAGATGAGCTTCGACATACCGCCCGGCAAGCTGCACACGCGGCAGCAGCGCCGCGACTACGCACGCCAGGTGCTGCGCCATTACGTGCTGTACTGCGCGCGCCATCCCGAGCACGCGCGCCTGATGATGCAGGAGAGCCTGCGCGACAGCGAACGCCTGCAATGGGCCACCGATACCTTTATCGCCGGCATCGCCCGCGGCTCCGAACGCTTCGTACGCATGTTGCAACGCGAAGGCGTGCTGCCCGATGTGTCGGTGCCGGCCCTGGTCTACATCATCGTCGGCGCCGCGCAGCCGTTCTACACGCTGGCGCCGGAGGTGCGCCGCGTCTGGGGCATCGACCCGGGCGACGACGCGGTCATCGCCGCGCATATCGACGCACTGCTGGCGGTGCTGGTGCGCTGACCGGCGGTACGGAAACGCCGGTTCAGTGGTACGCATCCACCGGCTGCGGCACGAAGGCCAGAACCGCGCAGTCAGCCCACTGATACCGCAGGGTACCTGATCGAAGTGCCGGCGCAGAATGCCGCGACGGCGCCAGGGCCGAATGCTCAGGACGTTCGCCGGCCCGCGCGCGGATCAGCGCGGCGAGATCGGCGAAGTCCCCTCCCGGGGAAGCCCCGGTCATGTGCTCACCAGCTCAGTCCGCGCGGCAGACGAAGTTCTCGGCCTGGTCGCTGGAGCCCTTGCCGGTCCAGTGCGCGATCTTCGGATACGGGCATAGCGGCCGCGTCCGCACCGGGTCGCCGGGCGGGAAGCCCAGGAACTGCGCGTAGTCGTTGGCGTACTTGGTGGCCAGGATGTCCGCGGGCGGCGTCTTCTTCTCGATCCACTGCGTCAGCGAACCCAACATGTCGAAGGCGTTGGGGCCGGGACCGGCGAGACAATGGCTCATGCCCGGAACCAGGTAGAAGCGCATGAATGCGTCGGTGGCCGGACCGCCCACCTTGGCCCGCACCTGCTGGTAGTAGTCGATGCTGTTCAGCGGCGAGATCGCCGCGTCGCCCCAGCCGTGGTACATGATCAGCTTGCCGCCACGCTTGGCGAAGGGACCTAGGTCCGGCTGGGCGCTGAGGATGGAATCGGTGCGCGCTGAGGCCGTGGCGAGGTCCTTGTCGAAATCCAGGCTGGAGAGGCTCCAGTCCGGCTTCTCGAACACCATGTTGCGGAAGAACTCGGTGGAGAAGAACGCCTGCTCGGAAGTCGGGCCGGTGATCCACTGGTTCCACTGCACCGCTTCGCTGCCCGGCGGGAAGCCCGGCCCGAGCGACTTGCCGGTGCGCGGGCTCTTCGGGCCCTGGTAGATCTTGCGCGCGGTCTGCACCTGCGCGGCGGTGAGGCAGTCCTCGCGGTCGCCCGCGGCGCACTGCACCGTGGCCGGATCGAACTTGCAGCGACGCGGGTCTTCCAGCACGCCGTCCTTGACGCCGTCCAGCGCGTCGCACTTCTTCATCACCGCGTCCTGCAGCACGCTCAGCTTGGCCGCCGGCAGCGTGGCTTCCGGCGTGGCGGTGTTGGCCAGGGTGTTCCAGGCGAACTGGCCCATCAGGCGGGTCCAGGGATTCGCCGGCGCGCCGGCGATGATGCCGTCATAGTCTTCGGGGAAGCGATAGGCCTCCATCAGCGCCTCGCGGCCGCCGTCGGAACAACCTTCGAAGATGGAATGCTGCTGCGCCTTGCCGTAGTAGGACAGCAGCAGAGCCTTGCCGGTCTCCGCGGTGAGGTGGTTGGCGCGGTAGCCGTAGTCCTTCAGCTTCTCCGGCTGCCCCAGGGCCCAGTCGGCGCCGACTTCATTGCCGCTGCCGTCGCCGCTGTGGCCGCCGTCGGTGCCGGCGGCGGCATAGCCTTTCGCCACCGCGCCGCGCATGAAGATGTAAGGCGAGGTGAAGGTACCGGCGTAACCGCCGTTGCCCGCGCCGATGAATTTGCCGTTCCACTGGTCCTGCGGCGGCAGCCACACCTCGATGCGGATCTGCGAACTGGGCGTCGGCGCCAGCGTCGCCTGCACGCGGCAGAACGCGGCCTGCACCGGCAAGGGCGGCACACCCTTGATGCCGAGATCGAGCGTGTCGGTCGGCGCCAGCGACTGGGCCGAATCGACATGCACCGCATCCATCTTGAAATTCTGCAATGCCGCACAGGCGGCGTCCGCCGGGTTGACGGCCTGGACCACCGGTGCGGCGGCGACAGCGCCGCTGCCCGCCTGGGCGAAGTGGCCGGCGATGGCCGCCAGCCTGGCGTCGCCGGCGGTAGCGGCCACGGAGCCTGCTTCCGGCGAGAACTCCAGCAACTGGTCGGTCTTGCTCGAATAAGCCGGCCATGCGGCGTGCCCGGCCGCGGCGGGCGTGCCGGTGGCGGCGAAGGCAATCCAGTAGTCGCCGACCAGCTGCGCCATGGCGCGGTCGGCATCCGACACCGCTTCGCCCGTCGCGGCGAGATTGCCGAAGACATAGGGCACATCGGACGCATGCGGCGCACCCTTCAACGACTTGCGCTTGCCTTCGGCGACATAGTTGAAGCGGTACAGGAAGGTATGGTCGTGGGCGCCGCTGGCGTCCGCCGCGCCGGCCAGGAAATGCGCCGGCTCGACGAAGATGAAGTCGTTGGCGAAATAGGTGTCGAAGGCGTCCTTGGTGCCGTAGGCCGCCTTGATCTTGTCCAGGTCGGGGGCGAGGCGAGGCGAGAACTCGGCGATCATCGGCCGCAGGAAGAAGCTCGGCAGGAAGCCCAGCTCGTTGCTGTTGGCGCCGACGATGTAGGGCACCTTGGCCTGCTTGCCGGCGGCGAAGCCGCCCGCCACGTCGCCGGTGACGATACGGCCGTCGACCATCGGCCCGCTGTAGGTGGCCTTCTCGTTCTCGAGCATGCTGATGCTGCCCAGCACCTTGGCCGCCGGCAGCGCGCGCAGGGCGGCGAGATCGTCGCCGGCCACGCCGGCCTTGACGGCGAAGGCCTTGGCCACGGTCTCGGCCGGGGCCGGAGTGCCGACCGGCGCGGGGGTCTTGCCGTCGCCGCGCAGCTGCGGCCAGATCGTACGGCCGCCGCCGGACGAGACGATGGCCTTGTGGAACAGGCCGCGCGCCTGCGGCGCCAGCATCAGGATGTTGACCGACTCGCCGCCGGCGGATTCACCGTAGATGGTGACGTTGCCGGGATCGCCGCCGAAGGCGGCGACATTGCGCTTGACCCATTGCAGGGCCGCGATCTGGTCCATGAAACCGTAGTTGCCGACCGGCGCGTCGGGGCTCTCCGCGCTCAGGGCCGGATGGGCGAAGAAGCCGAAGCGGCCGAGGCGGTAGTTGAAGCTGACCACCACCGCGCCGCGCGCGGCGAGCAGGCTGCCATCGGTGACCTTGGCGGTGCCGGAACCGCCGACGAAACCACCGCCATGCAGCCACACCAGCACCGGCAGCTTCTTGCCCGCATCGGCCGGAGCCGGCGCCCATACGTTCAGGTAAAGGCAGTCCTCGCTCAGCGGCTGGGTCGATGCCGTCTTGTCCCAGGACATGCGGTTCTGCATGCAGTCGTTGCCGTAGTGGGTGGCATCGCGCACACCGCTCCAGGCCTCAGGCGCCGCGGGCGCGCGCCAGCGCAGCGCGCCAAGCGGCGGCGCGGCATAAGGGATGTTCTTGAACGAGGCGATGGCGCCTTCATGCGCGCCCTGCAGCGTGCCGCCGTCGACATGTGCCACATCCTGCTGCGCATCGGCATGCAGGACCGCCGGCAGCGCCAGGGTCGCCGCGCCGAACACGGCCGCGCACCAACCCGCCCACATCGATCCCGTCCTCGTCGGACGCTTGCTGCTCGCCATCGCCGCCTCCATTTCCATGCACCGTGGTTCACGGTCGATGCGGGGCCTTACGCAATGCCTTGCGCAATGGAGCCGGATCGAACGGCGCTGCCGCCGCTTCACCGCTCCTGCCGCCCTGCGTTACCGCTTGCCGATGCTTTGATTAACCATTTGTATAATGAGTTTTATAATAGTCTATCCGGCATGAATGTCAAAAAAACCCGCACGCCGCGCGGCAAGCGCGACAGCACAGATGCCGAGGCCGGCACAGGCGATGCGCAAACCACCCCGCCCAATTCCCGCACCTTGCAGAAGGAAGCGACGCGGGCGGCAATCCTGCAGTCCGCATTGCTGATCTTTTCCGAGCGCGGCTTCGACGGCGGCTCCACCCGCGACATCGCCGCGCATGCCGGCGTGCACCACGCCCTGATCAAATATTACTTCGGCAGCAAGGACACGCTGTGGCGCGCCGCGGTGACCTTCCTGTTCGAGCGCCAGGCGGCCGAGATGAGTTTCGAGCCGCCCGCCGCGGCCGCCACCGCGAAGTCACGCCTGAGCCGCCGCGACCATGCGCGCGAGATCCTGCGCCAGTACGTGCTGTACTGCGCGCGCCATCCCGAACACGCGCGGCTGATGATGCAGGAAAGCCTGCGCGATAGTGAGCGCCTGCAGTGGGCCGCCGATACCTTCATCTCCGGCACTGCTTCGCGCGCCGAGCGCTTCGTGCAGATGTTGCAGCGCGAAGGCGTGCTGCCCGACGTGTCGGTACCGGCGCTGGTCTACATCATCGTCGGCAGCGCCCAGCTGTTCTATACGCTGGCGCCCGAAGTCCGCCGCGTCTGGGGCATCGACCCCGCCGACGAGGCGGTGACCGCCGCTCACGTCGAGGCGCTGCTCGCCGTACTGGTGCGCTGAGCGATCTCCTCGACGATGCGGCGGTGCGCGGCGAGATCCATCGGGTACAGCGCCACCAGGCCGGCCGAGATCAGGCCGCCGACCAGCGGGAACCAGAACATCATCTGCTTGATGCCTTCCAGCGTTTCCGGCGACTGCGCCGCGTTGGGCGCGTAGCCCACGTGCGACAGCGCCAGGCCGAGGAGGCCGGCACCCAGCCCCAGGGCCGCTTTCTGCCCCAGCGTGGCCAGGCCGAAGACCATCGACTCGGTGCGCACGCCGGTGCGCCACTCGCCGTATTCCACCGTGTCCGGCAGCATCGACCAGTAGCTCACGATGTAGGCGCCGGTGCTGATCGCCTGCAGGCTCAGGGCGGCGAACAGCAGCGGTACCACGCCGTCGCCGAAATGCCACAGCAGCAGGCCGGCGATGCCGGGGATCGAACCCAGCAGCCAGGCATTGCGCTTGCCGACCCGGCGCGCCACCAGCGCCCATAGCGGCACGCACAGCGCCGCCAGCAGGGCCACGAAGGCCAGCGCCCCGCCGGCAAGCTCAGCCTTGCCGATGACGTACTTGAAGTAATAGACCAGGTTCTTGCCGAACAGGGTGTTGCAGAAGGAGGAGATGACCACCGAGCCCAGCACGACCAGCAGGGCGCGGTTGGCCAGCACCGAGCGGAGGGCCGCCAGCACCGGCGGCCGCGCCGTGGACGGTTCCGCCGTCTCGTCGGCGTCATAGCCCTTGGTGGCCCAGGCCACCAGCAGCAGGATCAGGGTGGCGAGCGTGCCGAACGCCACCGCCAGCACCACCCAGCCGTGGCGCGGCGCCTCCGGGGTCGACAGGGCTTTCACCACCGGCAGGGTCAGGGCCGCCACGGCCACCGCCGACAGGGTGGCGAAGACCATACGGAAGGCGGTGAGGTTGGTGCGCACCTGAGCGTCGCGGGTGACGCGCGCGAACAACGAGGCATAGGGAATGGAGATCACCGCGTAGAAGGTGCGGAAAGCGATATGGGTCGCCGCGGCGAATACCACCGAGGCCGCATCGCCGCCGGCCGGCCCCATGAACATGGCGGCGAACAGCAGGCCCAGCGGGATGCCGCCGAACAACAGATAAGGACGGTAACGGCCAAAACGGGTGCGCGTACGGTCCGCCAGCAAGCCCATCAGGGGATCAAGCAGCGCATCGACGATCAGCGCCGCCATATAGATGGTGCCCGCGGTGGCGGCAGGCAGACCGAGCACGTCGGTATAGAAGAACAGCAGGTAGAGCGAGGCCGTCTGCCAATAGAGGTTGAAGCCGAAATCGCCGGCGCCCAGTGCGATCTTGCGGCCCAAACTCATATCCGGGCTCATGTTCGGGCTCATGTTCGGGCTCATGTTCGGGCTCATGCCCATGCCTTTTGCGGTCATCACGAAACGCTCCTCCCGGGGTCGGTTGACGTCTTTCGACGATTTTTATTCACCGACTGTATAATGAGACTTCAGTGTATCTCAAACGCGACCAAACCAACATGTCCAAGCTCTGGATCGGGGTGCAGCAGAACCGCTTCGTCGACGACGCCGGCCGCCACGTCATCCTGCGCGGTCTCAACGTCGGCGGCGACACCAAGGTGCCGTATCCCGACGGCGGCACCCACCATCCGAGCGACTTCGCCGACCACCGCACGGTGAGCTTCGTCGGCCGCCCCTTCCCGCTGGACGAGGCCGACACGCATTTCGGCCGCATCGCCGGCTGGGGTTTCAACGTGATGCGGCTGCTGGTCAACTGGGAAGCGGTGGAACACGCCGGCCCCGGCCTTTACGACCGCGATTTCATCGAGCATATCGGGCAACTGTGCGAACGCGCCCAGGCCTTCGGCCTGTCCATCTTCATCGATTTCCATCAGGACGTGTGGAGCCGCATGTCGGGCGGCAGCGGCGCGCCCGGCTGGGTGTTCGAGAAGCTGGGAATGGACTTCCGCAAGTTCGACGCCGCCGGCGCGGCGCACGTGATGCAGCACCGCTACGACTACTCCAGCCCGGTGCTGCGGCAGGAAGACCGCTACCCGATGATGAGCTGGGCGCTGAACTACCTGATGCCGGTCAACGGCATCGTCTGGACCGCGTTCTTCGCCGGCGCCACGCTGACGCCGCAATGGCTGATCGACGGCCGCAACGTGCAGGATTACCTGCAGCAGCATTACTTCGGCGCGGTGCGGGCCATGGCGGAGCGCGTGCGCGACCTGCCCAATGTGCTGGGCTTCGACAGCCTCAACGAGCCGGGCCAGGGCTGGATCGGCCAGCGTCTGTCGGGTTCACCGCAGGAGGAAAGCACCTTCGGCCCCCCGGCGCTGCGGCAGGCGCCGGCGTGGACGCCGCTGGACGGGCTCAAGGTGGCGCGCGGCCTGAGCGTGTCGCTGCCCGTGGTGACCGGCACGACCCCGGACGGCAAGGCGGTGCGTACGCAGTTGCCGGTGAACCCGGGACGCGTCTCCATCTGGTTGCCGGGCGTGGCGGATCCGTTCGAACAGGCCGGCGCCTGGAAGCTGGAGGACGGCCAGGCGGTGGCGCTGGACGAGGACTTCTTCTGCCGCGGGCCCCAGGGACCGCTGCGCCTGGATCGCGACTGCATGGCGCCGTTCTTCAACGGCGTGGCGCGCACCATCCGCGAGGTGCGGCCGGACTGGCTGCTGTTCGCCGAGATCAATCCGCATTCCATCATCCGCGGCGGGACTTTTCCCGCGGGCATGCCCGCGGCCACGGTCAACGCCAGCCATTGGTACGACATCGTACTGCTGTGGAGCAAGCGCTTCGACGCCGCCATGACGGACGCGCAAAGAAAGGAGCTGAAGGAGCGCTACCGCTTCCAGCTCGGCTACCTGCGCAGTCTCGGCCAGCGGCTCAACGGCGGCGCGCCGACGCTGATCGGCGAATTCGGCATTCCTTACGACGTCAACGACGGCGCATCCTTCCGGCGCTGGGCGCAGGGCGAGCGCGGCGCCGATGTGTGGGAGGCGCAATCGCAAGCGCTGGCGCTGACCTACGAGGTGCTGGACGAATTGCTGCTCTCCTCCACCCAGTGGAACTACACCGCCAGCAACCGCAACGACCTGCGCATCGGCGACGGCTGGAACCAGGAAGACCTGTCGGTGTACTCGGACGACCAGCGCTCGGCCGAGCACGGCCGGGACGGCGGCCGCGCGGTGGAAGGCTTCTGCCGCCCCTACGTGCGCTGCACCCAGGGCGTGCTGTCGCTGATGCGCTATGACGCCGCGGCGGGCAGCTACACGCTGGAGTTCGCGGCCGATCCGGCCATCGACGCACCGACGGAAGTATTCGTACCCGCCGGTCTCGGCGCGGTCTCTGTCGAGAGTTCCGTCGCTGTGGAGTGGCAACACGACGCCGGCGCCCAGCGCCTGTCGATACGCGCGGCCCAGACGGGTCCGCTCAAAGTCACCCTGTGCTTCGGCGGCGACGCTGCCGTGCAGAGCCGTGGGCAAAGCTGAGTCCATGCGGCCGGGCAGCGCCGCCCTCGGGCTGGTGGGTGACATCGGCGGCACCAACGCGCGCTTCGCGCTGGTGGCCCTGGACCAGCCGCTGCCGCGGCTGTTGGCGCCGGAAAGCCGGCCCACCGCCGGTTACTGCGACCTGGCCGAAGCGGCGGAAGCCTATCTGCAGGAGCAGTGGTATCTGGGACGACCGCTGACGGCGAGCATCGCCGTGGCCGGCCCGGTCCAGCACAATGCCGCGCGGCTGACCAACCTCCATTGGTGTATCGAAGGCGGCGCTTTTGCCCGGCGGCTGGGGCTGGCGCACGCCACCATGATCAACGATTACACCGCGCTGTCGCTGGCCTTGCCCTGGTTCGCCAGTGCCGATCTGGCGTGCATCGGCGGCCCGGCTCTGCGGGTGGATACGGCGACCGAGGATTGCCGGGCGGTGGTGGGACCAGGCACCGGCCTCGGCACCGGCATCCTCCACGCCGTCGGCGGATCGATGCGCCCCATCGCCAGCGAGGGAGGACATGCCGCCTTCACGCCGCAAGACGAGGAGGAGATCGAGATCTGCCGCCTTCTGCTGCGGCGCTTCGGCCGGGTGTCGAACGAACGCATCCTCTCCGGCCCGGGGCTGCAATTGCTGTTCGAGACGCTGGGCGAAATTCACGGCGTGGCGGTGGAACCGTACAGCGCGGCGCAAATCGTGGAGGCGGCCTGTCGCGGCGACCATCCGCTGAGCCTGCAGACCGCGCAGCGCTTCTGCGCCATTCTCGGCGCCTATGCCGGCGATGTGGCGCTGATCGCCGGCGCGCGCACCGGCGTCTACCTGGCGGGCGGCATCCTGCCGCGCATGGCGGGCATCCTGGCGCAGGGGCATTTCCGCGAACGGTTCGAAAACAAGCCGCCGTTGCAGCACTATATGGCGGACATCCCGACGCCGCTGATCGTGCATCCCTACCCCGGCCTGCTCGGAGCGGCCACACACCTGTGGAATGCCATGCAGGCATGATTGGCTGCATCATGCTTGTGGTGCATTGGCGGATGACTCCGCCCGCCAGCGGCTGAAACACCCGCCGCGCCGAAACCAGCGCGGCCTTGCGGAAAGATCGACAACGAACAAGGAGCAAGCAGCACATGCCCGTCATCACCTGTAACGAGGATCTGCGCCGCCTGGCGATGCGCCGCGCGCCGCGCGCCATCTTCGACTATGCCGACCGCGGCTCCTACGACGAGTCCACCCTCCGCGCCAATCGCGCCGACCTCGACGCCCTGAAGCTGCGCCAGCGGGTGATGATCGATGTCGATACGCGCGTGCTGCGCACACGGCTGGTGGGCGAAGACGCAACCATGCCAGTGGCGCTGGGCCCCACCGGGCTGACCGGCATCATGCATGCCAATGGCGAGATCCTGGCGGCGCGCGCAGCGCAGGCGTTCGGCGTGCCTTTCACCCTCAGCACCATGTCGATCTGCTCGATCGAGGCGGTGCGGGCCGCGGTGGAGAAACCGTTCTGGTTCCAGCTTTACGTGATGCGCGACCGCGGCGTCGCCGCGTCCCTGATCGAGCGGGCCAAGGCGGCGCAGTGTTCCGCCCTGATGCTCACCGCCGACCTGCAAATCCAGGGCCAGCGCCACCGCGACATCAAGAACGGCTTGACCGTACCGCCGCGCCTGACCCTGGCCAACCTGCTCGACATCGCCACCAAACCCGCCTGGGCGCTGCGCATGCTGGCCAGCCCGCACAAGAATTTCGGCAATCTCGCCGGCTCGGTACCCGGCGGCAAAGGTCTGACCACGCTGTCGCAATGGATCGCCGGCCAGTTCGATCCGACCCTGAGCTGGAAGGACGTGGCCTGGGTGCGCAGCCTGTGGCCGGGCAAGCTGATCGTGAAAGGCATCCTCGATCCCGACGATGCGCGTGCGGCGGTCGACAGCGGCGCCGACGCGGTGGTGGTGTCCAACCACGGCGGCCGCCAGCTCGACGGCGCGCCCTCGTCGATCTCCGCCCTGCCCGACATCGTCGACGCCGTGGGGCAACGCACCGAGGTGCTGTTCGACAGCGGTGTGCGCAGCGGCCAGGATGTGCTCAAGGCAATGGCGCTGGGCGCACGCGGCACCTTCATCGGCAAGGCCTTCCTCTACGGCCTCGGCGCCATGGGGCAGGCCGGCGTGCATACCGCGCTGGAACTGATCCGCAGGGAGCTGGA
>JAQGNS010000218.1 GCA_028291705.1 Nevskia sp. | reverse complement strand
AGGACATCGACCTGGTCGAGATCAACGAGGCCTTCGCCTCGGTGGTGCTGGCCTGGTTCAAGGAGATCGGCTACCCGCACGAGAAGACCAACGTCAACGGCGGCGCCATCGCCCTGGGCCATCCGCTCGGCGCCACCGGCGCCAAGCTGATGTGCACCCTGCTCAACGAACTGGAGCGCACCAACAAGCGCTACGGCCTGCAGACCATGTGCGAAGGCGGCGGCGTGGCCAACGTCACCATCATCGAGAGGCTCGGCTGATGGGCATTTGCGACAACCGCACCATCATCGTCACCGGCTCGGGCAGCGGCCTGGGCCGCGAGTACGCGCTGCTGCTGGCGGGCGAGGGCGCCAACGTCATCGTCAACGACATCCGTCCCGAGGCCGCTGCTGCCGTCGTCAAGGAAATCGAGGCGGCCGGCGGCAAGGCCCTGGCCAGCAGCGACGACATCACCAGCATGGACGGCGCGCAGCGCATCGTCGATGGCGCCGTGGCGCGCTTCGGCGATGTGCAGGGCGTGGTCAACAATGCCGGCATCGTGCGCGACCGCATGTTCGCCAGCCTGTCCGAACAGGACTGGGACGACGTCATCCGCGTGCACCTGAAAGGTCATTTCTGTCTCGCCAGCATCCTGGTGCGCCGCTGGCGCGACCAGGTCAAGAACGGCCAGAAGGTCGATGCCCGCATCGTCAACACCAGCTCCGGCGCCGGTCTGCAAGGTTCGGTGGGGCAGAGCAACTACGCCGCCGCCAAGGGCGGCATCGCCTCACTCACCCTGGTACAGGCGGCCGAACTGGGCCGCTACGGCATCACCGCCAATGCCCTGGCCCCGGCGGCGCGCACCGGCATGACCGAGAAGGTCTTCGCCGACGTGATGAAGAAGCCCGATGGCGAGGCCTTCGACCACTTCCATCCCGGCAACGTCGCCCCGCTGGTGGTGTGGCTGTGCAGCCTCCTCTCCGCCGGCGTCACCGGCAAGGTCTTCGAAGTGGAGGGCGGCAAGCTCTCCGTCGGCGACGGCTGGCGCACCGGCCAGGTGCGCGACAAGAAAGCGCGCTGGCAGCCGGCCGAACTCACCGAGGTGGTCGAGTCCTTGATCGCCGAGGCCCCCAAGCCGCAGAAAGTCTACGGAACCTGATCAGCCGCCCCGCATGAACTTCGCCTTCACCGAAGACCAGGTCATGATCCGCGACGCCGCCCGGAGCTTCCTGGCGGAAGAAAGCGGCTCGGCCGCAGTGCGCGCGGCGATGTCCAGCGAACACGCCTTCGACGCCGGCGTGTGGCAGCGCATCGGCTCCGAACTGGGCTGGTGCGGCATCCCCGTGGCGGAAGAGCACGGCGGCCTGGGCCTGGGCGCGGTGGAACTGGTGCTGGTGCTGGAACAGATGGGGCGCCAGCTGCTCTGCGCCCCGTACTTCTCCACCGTCTGCCTGGCCGCCAACCTGCTGGCGCAACTCGGCAGCGAGCAGGCACAACGGCGCTTCCTCCCCGCCATCGCCGAAGGACGGTTGTGCCTGACGGCGCCGCTGGACAGCGGCGTCGATGACTGGCAAGAAGCCGCGGCCCTGGTGCAAGCCAGCCGCAAAGGCGAGGTCTGGACCCTGAGCGGCCACTGCCCGCGCATGCCCGATGCCGGCAGCGCCGACTGGCTGCTGATCTTCGCCTGGGTCGAGGGCGAGCGCCTGCCCGCGCTGTTCGCAGTGCCGCGTGAAATCTCCGGCCTGAACATCAAGCCTCTCGAAGGTTGGGACGCGACGCGCCGCTTCAGCAGCATCCGCCTCGACGGCGTCACCCTGCCGGCCGAAGGCCGCATCGACGATGCACTGCGCCTGGAAGACGGCCTATCGCGCGCCGCCGCGCTGACCCGCCTGGCCATCGCCGCCGAACAGCTCGGCGTGGCGCAGCAATGCCTGGACCTCACCGTGGCCTATACCGCCACGCGCAAGCAGTTCGGCCGCGCCATCGCCTCGTTCCAGGCGGTCAAGCACCGCTGCGCCGAAATGATGGTACGCATCGAAGCCACGCGCTCCGCCGTGTACGGTGCCGCCGCGCTGGCGGCGAGCGGCCCCACCACCGATGCCCAGGCCATCGAATGCGCCGTGGCGCGCACCCTGGCCGCGGACACCTGTTTCTTCTGCGCCCAGGAAGCCATCCAGCTGCACGGCGGCGTCGGCTTCACCTGGGAATACGATCCCCAACTCTATTTCAAGCGTGCCCAGGCCAGTAGCCATTGGCTGGGCAATGCCGATGCCCTGCGCGAACGCATCGCGCGGGCGCTGCTCGCCGCCTGAACGCGCACATGAACCTCCTGCCCAGCAAAACCGACGAAGCCTTCCGCGCCGAAGTGGCGGAGTGGATGCGCCAGCATCTCGGCGGCCGCTTCGAAAGCCTGCGCCATCGTGGCGGCCCCGGCGACGAGGAAGCCGATCCGGTTCTGCGCAAGGACTGGGAGCGCGAGCTCGCCAGCGGCCGCTGGACCTGCGTCGGCTGGCCCGCCGAACACGGCGGCCGCGGCCTCAGCATCGAGCAACAGGTCGTCTTCCACGAGGAATACGCCCGCGCCGGCGGCCCCGGCCGCATGGGCCACATCGGCGAAGGCTTGATCGGCCCCACCCTCATCGCCTTCGGTAGCGAAGCGCAGAAGCAGCGCTTCCTGCCCGGCATCGTCGCCGGCACCGAGTACTGGGCCCAGGGTTATTCCGAGCCCGGCGCCGGCTCAGACCTCGCCAACGTCCAGACCCGCTGCTGGCAGGAAGCGGACGGCAGTTGGCGCGTGCAGGGCCAGAAGGTATGGACCTCGTTGGCGCACGAATCGGAATGGATCTTCGTGCTGGCGCGCAGCGAGCCCGGCAGCAAGGGCCGCAACGGCCTCAGCTTCCTGCTGCTGCCGCTGGCCCAGCCCGGCGTGCGCATCCAGCCGATCCGCCAGATGGGCGGCG
>JAQGNS010000209.1 GCA_028291705.1 Nevskia sp. | reverse complement strand
GCTGCCGGCGCTGAGCCGCGTTTGATACGGCGTGACCGGGCGCACCGACATGGTGGCGGCGATCTGGGCGGTCTTGTCCTTGAACGCGGCATTGAATTGCAGCGCGGCCGAGCAGAGCGGGTCGCGGGCCTTGACGCGGAAGTGATCGGCGACAAACAGCAGACCCTCAACATCACCGAGATGCATGAGTCTTCCGCCCACTTCCGGGTCAAGGCGCGCGACCAGCTCGGCTCGGCCGCGCTGCAATTCCATGCCGCGTTCAAGGACAAGACCGCCCAGATCGCCGCCACCATGTCGGTGCGCCCGGTCACGCCCTACCAGACGCGGCTCAGCGCCGGCAGCTTCACCCGCAGTAGCCAGGACGTGCCGGTGACGCGCAGCCTCTACCCGGAATACCGCAAGGCCGAAGCCGGCGTGTCGGTGCTGCCCCTGGGCCTGAGCCACGGCCTGGTCAGCTACCTCGGCAATTACCCCTACGATTGCACCGAGCAACTGGCCAGCATGGCCATGCCCGCCATCGTCCTGGGCAACCGGCCGGAGTTCGGCTACGTCAAGGCGCTCCAGGGCGCGGACCTGCCCGGCCTCATCGCCGAGCTGCGTGCGCGCCAGACCGAGGACGGCTCCTACCGTTATTGGCCCGGCGGCAATTCCAATGTGGTCGAGTTCGTCTCGCTCTATGCCCAGCAGGTGCTGCTGGAAGCAGGCGAACGCGGCCAGTCCGTGCCGCAGGACCTGGTCAACCACGGCAACGACTACCTGCGCCAGCTCGCCGCCCGCGACGGCGATAACCTCGACGAGGAGCGCAACACCGCCTACGCCATCTATCTGCTGACCCGGCAGGGCAATGTCATGGCCAACGAGGCCGCGGCCCTGCAGGGCCGGCTCGACGAGCGCTACAAGGACTGGCCGCAGGACATTACCGCCGCCTACCTCGCCTCGGCCTACCAGCTGATGAAGCAGAAGCGCCTGGCCGACAAGACCATCGCCAAGGTCAAGCTGGGCGTGATGCAGTCCTACGACGCCTACCATTCGCCGATGGCGGTGGACGCCGAGCTGCTCTACCTGCTGGCGCGCCACTTCCCGGACCGCGCCAAGGCCCTGCCGGCGGACTTCCTCGACACCCTGGTGCAGCGCATCGGTCATGGCGACTACCAGACCTTGTCCTCGGCCGAAACCATCCTGGCCCTGGACCAGTACGCCGCCACCGTCGGCACCGCCGCCGCCGGCAAGCTGTCCATCGCCGAAGTCCTGAAAGACGGCACGGCCAAACCGCTGCCCCTGCCGGACGGCGTCCTGCCCAAGGCGCCCTTCGACGCCCTGGCCACCAGGCTGCGCTTCGGCAACGACGCCGATGTCCGCGCCTACTACGAGGTGGACGAGTCCGGCTTCGACCGCGCCCCGCCGCAGAAGGCGATCAGCCAGGGCTTCGAAATCCTGCGCGAGTACACCGACGCTGACGGCAAGCCGCTGAGCACCGTCAAGCTGGGCCAGGAGCTGGTGGTGCACGTCAAGTTCCGCGCCACCAACAACAAGCCCTTCACCAACGGCGTGCTGGTCGACCTGCTGCCGGGCGGCTTCGAGATCGTACTGCCGCGTACCGACCAGGCGCAGCAGCCGGTGCAGGGCGCCACCCCGGACGGATCGAACGCGCCGGACGCCGCCGCGAACCAGGCCGAGGGAGAAGGCGAGGGTGATGCCGCCGCGCAGCCCGATTGCGGCTGCTGGTTCTTCTGGACCCACCCGCCAACCTTCCCCGACTATGCCGACCTGCGCGAGGACCGCGTGGTCGCCTACGGCAACATCGGTACCGACGTCAGCGAGCTGACCTACCGCATCAAGGCCACCAATACCGGCACCTTCACCGTGCCGCCGGCCTACGGCGAGGCCATGTACGACCGCAACATCCAGGCCCAGTCCACCGCCGGCAGCATCACGGTGACCGCACCCTAGGCAATCGGTGAAGCTCGCAGCATTCATACGCCGATGGTTTCCCCTCTCCCGCTCGCGGGAGAGGGGCAGGGGAGAGGGCCGCGCACCCGACGAAGCGACTCAGCCACCAACGTCGCCCCGGTCTCCAAAAACGAAGAGCAGGCATCGCCTGCAACGCTACGCCCTCATCGCCTGCTGCCTCCTGACCCTCGCAACAGCCCTGCGCCTCTGGCCCCACCAGACCCTGCGCCAGCAGATCGCCAGCTCCACCGCCGTCTTCGACGCCGACGGCCGCCTGCTGCGCCTGACCCTGGCCGGCGACCAGCAGTATCGCCTGTGGACGCCCTTACAGGACGTCGCGCCCATCTTCACCCAGGCCCTGCTGCTGCACGAGGACCGGCACTTCCGCTGGCATCCCGGCGTCAACCCGCCGGCCCTGCTGCGCGCCGTGGTCGAGACCTACAGCGGCGGCGCGCGCCAGGGTGCTTCCACCATCACCATGCAGCTGGCGCGCCTGCTCTACGGCCTCAACACCCGCACGCCTACCGGCAAGCTGCGCCAGATCGCGGACGCCCTGTGGCTGGAGCTGCGCTACTCCAAGCACGACATCCTCGAAGCCGAAATCAACCTGCTGCCCTATGGCCAGAACATCCAGGGTGTCGGCGCCGCCAGCCTGGTCTACTTCGGCAAGACCCCGGATCACCTGAGCCTGCCCGAAGCCCTGTCCCTGGTGCTGATCCCGCAGTCGCCCGCGGCGCGCAGTCCCGACGGCGAGGAACCGGCCGGCCTGCGTGCCGCGCGCCTGCGCCTGTTCGACAGCTGGGCGCAACAGCATCCGCAAGCGCACGCGGTGGCCGAGTTGATGCCGCCGCCCCTGCATTTCCGCGGCCTGGACCAGCTGCCCTTCGCCGCGCCGCACCTGAGCAATGCCCTGCTGGCCCAGCCGGGGCATGGCGAGGTCATCCGCACCACGCTGGACTCGGGCCTGCAGCGCCTGCTGGAAGAACGCGTGCGCAGTTACGTGAGGCGCCAGTCGCGCATCGGCATCGTCAACGCCACCGCCATGCTGGTCGACGCGCGCGACCTGTCGGTAAAGGCCCTGGTCGGCTCGGCCGACTTCTTCAACGGCGACATCGGCGGACAGGTCAACGGCGCCTTCGCCAAGCGCTCGCCCGGCTCGGCGCTGAAGCCCTTCCTCTACGCCCTGGCCATGGACCAGGGCCTGATCCACCCGCAATCGGTGCTGAAGGACGCGCCCGCCGCCTTCGGTCCCTTCTCGCCGGAAAACTTCGACGGCAGTTTCGTCGGCCCCATCACCGCCCACGACGCCCTGATCCGCTCGCGCAACATCCCGGCCGTGACCCTGGCCTCGCGCCTGTCGCAGCCGGACCTCTACGACTTCCTCAAGCTCGCCGGCGTCTCGCGCATGGCCAGCCGCGAACATTACGGCCTGGCCCTGACCCTGGGCGGCGGCGAAGTCACCATGGAGGAGATGGCCCGGCTCTACACCATGCTGGCCAATCGCGGCGTGCTGCACGAGCTGCGCTACCGCCAGGAAGACCCGCAGGACACCGGCATGCGCCTGCTATCCGAGGAATCCAGCTTCATGGTGCGCGACATCCTCAAGGACAATCCGCGTCCGGACGAGGTCATGGCCCAGGGTGCCGCGCGCCTGCCGGTGGCTTGGAAGACCGGCACTTCCTGGGGTTTCCGTGATGCCTGGTCCGCGGGCCTGTTCGGCCCCTATGTGCTGGTGGTCTGGGTCGGCAACTTCGACGGCAGCAGCAATCCCGCCTTCGTCGGCGTGCAGGCCGCGGCGCCCCTGTTCTTCGAGATCGTCGACGGTGTGCAGGCGCAGCAACCCGGCCTGAAGGAGCCGGCCTGGCGCATCCCGTCCAACCTGGTGCGGGTCGAGGTCTGCACCGCCTCCGGCGACCTGCCCAATGCCGAGTGCCCGCAGAAAAGCAGTACCTGGTTCATCCCCGGCAAGTCGCCGATCCGCCTCAGCACCGTGCACCGCCGCGTGCTGGTCAACCTGCGCACCGGCCGCCAGGCCTGTCCGGGCGATCCGCCGGAGCAGCTGCACGGCGAGGTTTACGAATTCTGGCCGTCCGACCTGCAGCGCCTGTTCGCCCAGGCCGGCATGCCGCGCCGCCGTCCGCCGCCCGCCGGGGAGTGTGCCGGCGCCATCGGCGCCGCCGGCGCGCCGCCGGCCATCACCTCACCGATGACCGGCGCCACCTACACCCTGCGCGCCGCCCGCCTGGGTCGCGAGTCGGTGCCGCTCAGCGCCAACGCCGATGCCGACGTGCGTTCGATGTACTGGTTCGTGGGAGACAGCTTCGTCGCCGCCACCGGCCCTGGCGCGACCCTGCAATGGACCCCGCCCGGTGGCGGTAGCTACCAGCTCAGGGTGGTGGACGATCACGGACGGGCCGACACGCGCGAGCTGCGCGTGGCGCTGACCCAGTAAGCGGGTTCAGCGAACGACAGTGCTGATGGCGTGCACGGCCTGGTGGCCGGCCTGCTCGGTGCCGTCGCCGGCATTGATGGCACTCAGTGCCAGGGCCACCGCGACCAGCGAAGCGGCCAACAACCGCGCGAGGAAAACAGGATCCGTCATCTTGCCCTCCCGTCCTTGGGGCCTGGACCGGTAAGTGATCAGCTACATCACCAATATTCTACGGCTCATAGACCGAACCAACCGCGACCTGGTTCGCCCTTGCCGGGTAAAGAAATGCTTCCAGGCCTGCTACATCTAAGCATGCTTCATGCCGGGGTAAGCCGCATTTTTTTCTGACCACGGATAAGCTCTAAGCTACTCCCCGCATCTTTCAGCCTGCTTAGCATCCAAAAAGTACCTTCATGTCCGACAACATCCTGGTCAGCGCCGCCGCCGGCGTGCTCGAAATCCGCTTCAACCGCGCCGACAAGAAGAACGCCTTCACCGAGGCCATGTACGTCGGCATCGTCGAAGCCCTGGAGCGCGCCGAGGCCGATGACTCGGTCCGCGTGGTCCTGTTGAGCGGCGAGGGCGGGGCGTTCAGCGCCGGCAACGACCTGCAGGATTTCATGCAGAACCCGCCGGACCTCGACGACAAGGCCGATGCCGGTCCGGTGATGCGCTTCATGCGCGCCTTGTCCACTACCCGCAAGATCGTGGTCGCGGCGGTGCAGGGCCCGGCGGTGGGCGTCGGTGCCACCCTGCTGCTGCACTGCGACCTGGTGCTGGCCGCCGACAACGCCCGCCTGTCCTTCCCCTTCATCAACCTCGGCCTGGTGCCGGAGTTCGGCAGTACCCTGTTGTTGCCGCAACGCATCGGCTACCACCAGGCGGCCGAGCTGACCCTGCTGGGCGAGCCGGTCGATGCCGCCACCGCCCAGCGCCTGGGCCTGGTCAACCGCGTGGTGCCGCTGGCTGAATTGCAGGAAGCCGCGCAAGGCCTGGTGCGCAAGCTCGCCGCCAAGGCGCCCGCCGCCCTGCTGTTGACCAAGCAATTGCTCAAGTCCGCTACAGGCTCCGTGCCGGAGCGCATCGTCGAGGAAGCGGGCCACTTCGCTCGCCGGCTGCGCACCGCCGAATTCAACGAGGCCGCTACGGCTTTCTTCGAAAAGCGCGCGCCGGATTTCTCGAAACTTTCCTGACACCCCTTCACCAATCAACGGAGCTGTTTCATGTCCTTGCCGGCATTGCTGCGCGACAACCTCGCCCTGCCCGTCATCGGTTCGCCGATGTTCATCGTCTCCACTCCCGAGCTGGTGATTGAGCAGTGCAAGGCCGGCATCGTCGGCGCCTTCCCGGCGCTCAATGCCCGCCCCGAGCCGGTGCTGGAGCAGTGGCTGCAGCGCATCACCAGTGAACTGGCCGCCTACAAGGCCGCCCATCCGGACAAGAAGGTCGCGCCGTTCGCCGTCAACCAAATCGTGCACGCCTCCAACCCGCGCCTGCAGCACGACATCGAGTTGTGCGTGAAATACAAGGTGCCGGTCGTCATCACCTCGCTGCGCGCGCCGGACCAGGCGGTGGAAGCGGTGCACAGCTACGGCGGCCTGGTATTCCACGACGTCACCACCATCCAGCACGCCAGGCGTGCCCTCAAGGCCGGCGTCGACGGCCTGATCCTGGTCTGCAGCGGCGCCGGTGGCCACGCCGGCCGCCTGTCGCCGTTCGCCCTGGTGCCGGAAGTCCGTGCCTTCTACGACGGCACCATCATCCTCTCCGGAGCCATCGCCAGCGGCGACGCCATCCTCGCCGCCCAATCGATCGGCGCCGACCTCGCCTACATCGGCACCCGCTTCATCGCCACCAAAGAGGCCAACGCCGTGCCCGGCTACAAGCAGGCCCTGGTCGACAGCGCCGCCGAGGACATCGTCTACAGCAGCCTGTTCAGCGGCATCCATGGCAACTACCTGCGCAGCAGCATCGTCGCCGCCGGCATGGACCCGGACAAGCTGCCGGACGGTGACAAGAGCGCCATGGACTTCGGTGCCGGGGCCGACCCCGCCACCGGTGGCGCCAAGGCCTGGCGCGACATCTGGGGCGCCGGGCAGGGCACCGGCCAGATCCGGGATATCCCCACCACCGCCGAACTGGTGACCCGCCTGGGACAGGAATACCGCACCGCCCGCCAGCGCGTTCTGGGTGCCTGAGCTTTTCCGCTCGACGCATGCGTGCCAACAAAAAACCTTGGCACGCATGGCACGCATGGTGAAAAAACACCCCAAAGTAGCCCGGGAAGCGCATAGCGCTACCCGGGGTGCATTGCCCGATTTCCAGGGTTTTTACCCCCTGCCCAGGGCCGGAAACGCGGTCCACCCGTCCTGGAACCCGCCCGGCGCGGGCGTATAATCGCTGCAACATTCCATACACCTAGGGCCCGTCCGCTGTCCGCCGGGCCTTTTTCACTGAGGCGGACCGCCCGCCGGGTCTATCCATGCAGAACGTGACGCGCGCCACTTTCAACCACGTGATGGTGCCGAACTACGCGCCCTCCGACATCATCCCGGTGCGCGGCGCCGGCTCCCGCATCTGGGACCAGCAGGGCAAGGAATACCTGGACTTCGCCTGCGGCATCGCCGTGACCCTGCTCGGCCACTGCCATCCCAAGCTGGTGGCCACGCTGACCGAGCAGGCCGGCAAGCTCTGGCACCTGTCCAACGTCATGACCAACGAGCCGGCCCTGCGCCTGGCGCAGAAGCTGACCGCGGCCACCTTTGCCGACCGCGTGTTCTTCTGCAACAGCGGCGGCGAAGCCAACGAGGCGGCATTCAAGCTGGCGCGGCGCTTCGGCAATACCCAGTCGGACGGCCGCAAGAACCAGATCATCTCGTTCTACAACGCCTTCCACGGCCGCACCCTGTTCACCGTCAGCGTAGGCGGCCAGGCCAAGTACACCCAGGGCTTCGAGCCGCTGCCGGGCAACATCAAGCACCTGCCGTACAACGACCTGGCGACGCTGGAAGAGGAGATCTCCGACGAGACCTGCGCCGTGGTGCTGGAGCCGGTGCAGGGCGAGGGCGGCATCCTCCCCGCCACCCAGGAATTCATCGAAGGCGCCCGCCGCCTGTGCGACAAGCACAACGCCCTGCTGATCTTCGACGAAGTGCAGACCGGCATGGGCCGCAGCGGCAAGCTCTACGCCTACGAGCACTTCGGCGTCACCCCGGACGTACTGACCAGCGCCAAGGGCCTCGGCGGCGGCTTCCCCATCGGCGCCATGTTGTGCACGCAGAAGGCCGCCGAAGTGCTGCAGTTCGGCCCCCACGGCTCCACCTACTGCGGCAACCCCCTGGCCTGCGCCGTGGGCGAGGCGGTGCTGGACATCGTCAACACCCCTGAAGTGCTGGCCGGCGTGGAAGCCCGCGCCAAACTGCTGCGCGAAGGCCTCGAGGCCATCGGCAAGCGCTACGGCATCTTCGAGCCGGCCCGCGGCATGGGCCTGCTGATTGGTGTGCCGCTCACCGCCGAATGGAAAGGCCGGGCCAAGGACATCGTCAATGCCGGCTTCCGCCACGGCCTGTGGACCCTGGTGGCCGGCCCCGACGTGCTGCGCCTGGCGCCGTCCCTGATCATCGCCGAAGCCGATCTCGCCGAAGGCCTCAAGCGGCTCGACGCCGCCTGCGCCGAACTGGCCGGCACCGCCGTGAAGAAAGCCTCCGGCGGCTGAAGGTATCGAACGTAGCCCGGGAAGCGCTTTTGCGCTACCCGGGATGCAAACGATCGAACCGTAGGGTGGGTGAAGCGCTGCAGGTGCACAGCCCACGCGGCCGCTGCCTCAAAGGCGGGTCAGAGATCTACGCCACCAACCCAGCAGACCGAACGCCTAGTGCGAAATGGCGTACAGCACCTGCTGTCCCTGCCAGTCCAGCACCAGTCCTTCCGGCACGATGCCGATGATGCGCGGCCCTTCGGCCAGCGTGTCGCCCTCGTGGTAGCGCTTGCCGCCGATCAACACGAACCGCCGCTGCGGATTGCTGTTGTAGGCGTGCACGTCCACCGTGAAGGCGGGGAAATTGGCGCGGAAGGTTTCCGGCATTTCCCGTAACTGGCGTTGCTGGGCCGGACCCTGCTGCACCTGATCCTGCGCGGAAGTGGGCGGCGGCGGCACGTCGGCGATCGCTGCGTTGGCGGCATTGTTCGCCGTCGAATCGTCGACCGGCGGCGCCGTGCCGGCCGAGGCAACCGTGCCATCCGGCGCCGATCCGTCCGAAGGTACGGTGACCACCGGCGGCGGCGAACGCCGCGTCTGCGGCGGTTCGCCACCCGGGGGTGGTCCAGGCGGCGGGCGCATCTGCTGGTCGGGCGGCGGGCCCCGACCGGCAACCTGACCCGGTGGCGGCTGGTCGCCCGGCGGCGGAGGTTGCGGCGCTTCGCTGACGTCGTCCAGGGTGGCGATCTTGCCGCCATCCTCGATGGTAGCCGCCTGGGCCGGCGGCACATCATGCGGCACGGCTACCGGTGTCGGGACTGGCCTCGGCGGGGGAGGGACATTACCTGCCGCGACTACCTGCGCGGGTGCTGGTGGTGGCGTCGATGCAGTCCCCGTGTCCTTGCCGCGATGCCGCCAGGCCATCAGCGTGTAGATCAGCAGCGCCAGCACCACCACGACCAGAACGGCCGGAACCAGCCAGGCAGGCCGCCGCCGTTTTTGTTCGGCGGCGGGTTGCGTCGTGGTGATTTCATCCAGAACCGAAACCTGGCCCTGCTTGCGCTCGCGTTCCGCACGCTTGAGGGCGTCGAGGATGTAGCTCATCCGCCGTTCTCCGCCAGGACCGGGGTGCCGGCCGTGTGACCGATGTTGGACAGCATGATCAGGGTGCGGATGCCGGCCACGCCATCCGCGTCCAGGCCGTGCGCATTCTGGAAATCGACCACCTGGCTGCGCAGTTCGGGGCCGTAGCTGGCCGGCACCGGCGGCGTCAGGGACTTGCCCTGCGCCTGTGCCAGGCGCTGGCGCAGCCACACCACACCGGCGCCGTGCGCACCGGGGCCGATGGCCGCGGCGTCGGCATCGCGCTGCCACAGCAGCAGGAATTCGCCGTTCCACAAGGGCTCCAGCTGCGCCTGCGCCAGGCGCAGCGGCCCGCTGCCGCTGTCCAGCACGGCGCTGTCGCCGTTGAGCGCACTCAGCAGCACGTATTGGGTCTTGCCCGAATCCAGGTTCAGGCTGAGCACGGCCGGGCGATTGAGCTGGGCCAGGTCAGCCCAGCTGCCATTGGCGTGATAGCACTCCAGCCCCTGCTGCGACAGCGCATGGCAGACATTCTCGCCGCGCGGCACGGTGATCTTCGGATTCCACAAGCCGATCAGCCGCGCCATCACCGCCGGCAGGGGCTGGGCCGTGGCGCGCAGCGCGCCGACGCCGGCGTCGATGGCGGGGGGCGGTGTGGGCGCGGCCACGCTGCTGGCAGGGGGCGGCAACGATGCGACCGGCGCAGTGGCCGCTGCCCCCGGCGCCGCTTCCGGCTGGTGCCGGCCGAGCCGCTCGCTCAACAGCACTCCCGCGACGATCAGCGCCGCCACCGCCAGGGCGCCCTCGATCCAGCGCAGCGGAATGCCGGCAGGCAGCCATTGGCGCAGCCGGTCCATGGGCGAAGCCGTGCGCGGCTTGTGATCCAGGCCCAGCGCCTCGGTCGCCGCGTGGTCGACGATCTCCGCCGTGACCGTGCGGTAGCCCTTGGCGTAGGTGCCGAGCAGGGCGCGGTCGCAGATGATGTTGATCTGGCGCGGGATGCCGTGGGCATAGTGATGCACGCGCCGCATCGCCGCGTCGGCGAAGAGGTCGCTGGCGCCGCCGGCCACTTGCAGGCGGTGACTGATGTACTGGATGGTTTCCGCCACCGACAGCGGCGTGAGGTGATAGCGCGCGGTGATGCGGGAAGCGAGCTGGCGCAGGTCCGGCCGGGCCAGCAGCTCGATCAGCTCGGGCTGGCCGATCAGCATGATGCGCAGCAGCTTTTCCTTGTCCGTTTCCAGGTTGGTCAGCAGGCGCACCTGCTCCAGCACCTTGGGATCGAGCTGCTGTGCCTCGTCGATGATCAGCACCGTGCGGTGCCCGACGGCATGCGTCTTCAGCAGGTGCTCGTTAAGGGCATCGACCAGGGCCTTGATCGAGGTCGGCGGCTTCTCGTACTTCACCCCGAGCTCGTCGCAGATCGAGGCGACGAATTCCAGCTCGTTCTGCCGCGGGTTGTGCACCATCGCCACGTCGACATTGCCCAGCTTCTGCGACAGCAGGGTGCGCACGATGGTGGTCTTGCCGGTGCCGACCTCGCCGGTGAGCTGCACGAACCCGCCATACTGGCCGGTGCCATAGAGCAGATGGCCCAGCGCCTCCTGGTGGCGCGAGCTCATGTAAAGAAAGGCCGGATCCGGGGCAATGGAAAACGGCGGCTCGCGGAGATTGAAATGCGCGGCGTACACGGTCTATGGGCGAGCTGGG
>JAQGNS010000191.1 GCA_028291705.1 Nevskia sp. | reverse complement strand
TTTTCGGCGAGAGTGGTGCCGACCTGGCCGGCACCTAGGATGACGATTTTCACAACCGCAGACCTTACCGGCCCCTGCCGGGCGGCGCAAGCGCAAGGCGGGGTCGGAATTTCAGTCTATTGACAGGAGGATGCTCAATCCCTGACGAAAAAGGCCCGAACCACCGGCGAAAGGATGCAAGCCGTAGGATGTGCTGAGCATAGCGAAGCGCATCGATCGTGCAACGCCTCGCGGTAAACGATGCGCTTCGCTACGCTCAGCACATCCTACGAAGAGGCTTTTGTTCACACCGCCGGCCGCACTGTTTGTACCCGCGCCACCGCTTCCCGCCACCCTGCATACAGCGTATCCGCCCGCCCGGCATCGAGCGCAGGCTCGAAACGCCGGTCGATCCGCCACAGCGCGCCGATCTCGTCCAGCGAGGCATACACGCCGGCCTGCAGGCCGGCCAGCAGCGCCGCGCCCAGCGCGGTGGTCTCCACCGTCTGCGGGCGCACTACCGGGATGCGCAGGATGTCGGTGAGGAATTGCATCAGCCAGTCGTTCACCACCATGCCGCCGTCGACGCGCAGCTCGGTCGGCGGCGTGGCGTCATCGCGCATCGCCTCCAGCAGGTCGCGCGTCTGGTAGCACACCGACTCCAGCGCCGCGCGTACGATGTGGGCGATGCCGGAGTCGCGGGTCAGGCCGAAGATGGCGCCGCGCGCCTGCGGATCCCAGTAGGGCGCACCGAGGCCGGTGAAGGCCGGCACCAGGTAGACGCCCTGGGTGCCTTCGATGGACCGCGCCAGCGCCTCGCTCTCGCCGGCCGCGCCGATCAGGCGCACCGCGTCGCGCAGCCACTGCACCGCCGCGCCGGCGACGAAGATGCTGCCTTCCAGCGCATGCGTGGTGTGGCCGCCGAGGCGGTAGCCGACCGTGTTGAGCAGGCGGTGGCGCGACTGCGCCGCCTGGTCGCCGGTGTTGAGCACCAGGAAGCAGCCGGTGCCGTAGGTGCTCTTGATCATGCCGGGCTTGAAACAGGCTTGGCCGACCGTGGCCGACTGCTGGTCGCCGACCATGGCGCCGATGGAGATGGCGCCGCCGAACAGGTCTGCTTCACTCTTGCCGTAGTCGGCCGCGCTGTCACGCACTTCCGGCAACAGCTTCGCCGGCACGCCGAAGAACTCCAGCAGCTCCGGATCCCAGTCCTGCGTGTGCAGGTTGTAGAGCAGGGTGCGCGAGGCGTTGGTGGCGTCGGTGAGGTGCAGCTTGCCGCCGCTCAGCTTCCACAGCAGCCAACTGTCGATGGTGCCGAAGGCCAGCTCGCCGCGCTCGGCCCGCGCCCGCGCACCCTCTACGTGATCCAGCGTCCAGGCGATCTTGGTGGCGGAGAAATACGGATCGAGCAGCAGGCCGGTTTTCTGTTGCAGCCAGCGCTCGCGCTCGGGGCTGTCATGCTCGCGGCACCAATCGGCGGTGCGGCGGTCCTGCCAGACGATGGCGGGATGGATCGGCTTGCCGCTGGCGCGCTCCCACAACACCGTGGTCTCGCGCTGGTTGGTGATGCCGATGGAGGCGATGTCGGCGGCCTTCAGTTTCGCCGTGGCCAGCGCCTCGCGCACGCAGGCCGCCACGTCGTCCCAGATGCGTAGCGCATCGTGCTCGACCCAGCCGGAATGCGGATAGGCCTGCGGCAACTCGCGTTGCGCCACCGCCAGCCGCGCGCCGTCGCGCCCGAAGACGATGGCGCGGCTGCTGGTGGTGCCCTGGTCGATCGCCAGCAAGGCGGTCTGCTTCATCGGGTTCTCCTCATGCTGCCTTGTGACTACCTTATAGTGACATCAAGGATAGAGAACTTTTCCATGAACGACGACGGATTCCAGTTGCAGATGCCGGCCGGCCACCCCATCCACGTGCACCGCTGGCTGCCGCAGGGTCCGACCCATGCCACCCTGCTGGTCGCGCACGGCATGGCCGAGCATGGCGCGCGCTACGAGCGCCTGGCGCAGGCGCTCAATGCCGCCGGCTGGGCGGTCTATGCGCTGGATTGGCCCGGGCACGGGCGCAGTGTGGACAGCGCCGCCGAACTCGGCCATTTCGCCGATCATGACGGCTGGAACCATGCGCTGGATGCGTTGCACCGCGTGCGCGGGCGGGCGGCGGCGGCGCAGGGCGGCAAGCCGCTGTTCCTGCTCGGCCACAGCATGGGTTCCTTCCTCAGCCAGTACTACATCGTCGAGCACGGCGAGGGGCTGGCAGGCGTCGTCTTATCTGCCACCACCGGCGACATGGGACCAACGCGGGCGGCGGGCGCGGTGCTGTTGAAGCTGGAGAGCATGCTGCTCGGCGTGCGCCACCGCAGCGCTCTGGCCGAAGCCTTGTCGTTCAAAGCCTTCAACAAGAAGTTCGCGCCGGCGCGCACCCCGGCGGACTGGCTGTCGCGCGATGCGGCCGAGGTGGACAAGTATGTCGCCGATCCCTTGTGCGGTTTCCGTTGCAGCGCCGCGCTATGGGCCAGCCTGCTCAGTGCCGGTGCTTCGCTGCGCGATCCGCGGCGCCTGTCGTGCATTCCGAAGTCGCTGCCGGTGCTGCTGATTGCCGGCAGCAAGGATGCCGTCAGCGGCGGCGCACATGGTCCCGAGATGTTGGCGCAGGCTTATCGCGCCGCCGGGCTGAATGAGGTGACGGTGAAGATCTACGAAGGCGGACGCCACGAACTGCTCAACGAAATTCCGCAGTGCCGTGATCAGGTCACCGCGGATCTGCTGGGCTGGCTGGGGAAACACTCAAACTGACAGCGTCTTGTCATCCTGAGCGCAGCGAAGGATCTGGCCTTGCTGGCTAGCGTTCCCTGCCATCCCTGGCGAGACCTTGTCGCCATCGGAGAGCCCGGCCCGGCCATCCATGGCCGGGCGTTCACCACTCCAGCGAGCTTCGCTCGCTAAACGGAGTGGTTCACCCTTCGCTGCGCTCAGGATGACAAAAAATTACGCCGCCTGAACCGCCGGCCCCGAAGTCAGCACCGGTCCGGTAGGCTTGCCAGTCGGCGAGCCGCCTTGCGGCTCCAGGCTCACGGCCAGCGTGATGCCGCCCTGCGCCAGCATTTCCTTCGGCAAGGTCATGCTGCCATTGCCTTGCACCGGCAGCAGGCCGATTGCCACCGGTCCCTGCGGCGAGATCCACCACAGCTCCATGCTGTGCTGACCGAGCTGCGGGTAATCACCGGCGGCCGCCACCGTCATCTGGCCCTTGACCAGGGACAGGCTTACCGTCCACTGCATGGTCGAATCCGGCACTTTCAGCAGCGCTACATAGACCGGCGCTGCCGGCGTCACCGGGGTCTGCGCCACCGGCGTGGTCTCGTGCGTGCCAGGCAGGATGCCGCGCTGGCCCAGCATCACCACCGCAACCACCGCCGCGGCGGCGGCCATGCCGGCCCAGATGCGCCGCATCGGCACCGGCTTCGGCTCCGCCGGACGGACGCGCAGCGGCACGGTGTTGCCCGCCTCGATGCGCCGCAGCAGCGACAGCCACACGGTGGGGGCCGGCGTCACCGGTTTGATCGCAAGACTCAACCGGCCGAGCCGCGCCTCCCAGAAATACTGCTCCGCGCGCAGCGCCGCATCGGCGTGCGCCAGCCGTTCAAAACGCCGGCGCGCCGGACCGCGCAGCGTGCCGAGTACATACTCGGCCGCCAGCATCCTGCGCAACCTGGCATCCTGATACTTCATTCCTGCTCCACCACGCCACCAACCGCTTCCAGGCAGTCACGCAGGCGCGACAGGCCTCGCCGCACCCAGCTCTTCACCGTACCCAGCGGCGCCTTCATCGCCCGCGCCAGCTCCTGGTGGGTGTAACCCTCGTAATACGCCAGCAGCACACTCCGGCGCTGCTCGTCCTGCAGGCCGTGCATGCAGTCGCGTAGCTTGTCGATGCCTTCACCCTCGATGGCGCCGTCCACCGGGTCCTGTCCCGGATCGGCCAGCGTCATCGGCGGTTCCTCGCCTTCTTCCGGCATCTCCACTTCCGGCCGCTTCATGCGCAACAGATCGAGCGCGCGATAGCGGGCGATGGTGGAGAGCCAGGTCAGCGGCGCACCCCGCGCGGGTTCGTAGGTTTCCGATTTCTGCCAGATCTTGAGGAAGCAATCCTGCAGTGCTTCTTCCGCCCAATCCCGTCGTTGCAGAATACGCAGCAGCAGCCCGAACAGATGCGAGCTGCAGCTTTCATAGAGCTGGGCGAAGGCGCGCTGGTCGCCGCCGCTGATGGCGGCAAGCAACTGGGTCAGGCGTTCCGGGTCGGCTGTGGCGGAGCTCATGTCGCGTTTCAGATATCGCTTGGGCTCGGAGTCGAGACCGATCATAGCAAGGCCTTGCGGCGGGGTCGCCGGTACGTAGATCAGGCCGTTTTGGTTGCAGCGAGGGGCGACAAATCTGCCCGGGACCGCTTTGCCGCCTATAATTGCGTGGTTTCCCCCGCGAGTTTCCCGCCCGTGAATGCTGCCTTCCCCAATACCCGTCCGCGCCGCCTGCGCAGCGCTGAATTCGTCCGCGCCCTGGTGCGCGAAACCCGCCTCGCCCCGGCGCAGCTGATCCAGCCGCTGTTCGTGGCGGAAGGCGCGCTGAAAGGCCCCATCGCCTCGATGCCCGGCCAGACCCGTCTCGACCTCGACGAGCTGGTGCGCGAATGCGCCGAGCTGCAGAAGCTGGGCATCGCCGCGGTGGCCCTGTTCCCGGTGATCCCGCCCGAGCTGAAGACCGAGCACGGCGGCGAAGCACTCAACCCGGAAGGACTGATTCCGCGCGCCATCCACGCCGTGAAATCGGCCTGCCCGGGCCTGGGCGTGATCGTCGACATCGCCCTCGATCCCTACACCAGCCACGGCCATGACGGCGTGCTCGACGCCTCCGGCTATGTCGACAACGACGTCACCGTGGAAGCGCTGCGCAAGCAGGCCCTGGTGCTGGCCCGCGCCGGTGCCGACGTGCTGGCGCCCTCGGACATGATGGACGGCCGCGTCGGCGCCGTGCGCCAGGTATTGGAGCGCGACGGCCAGAAGAACGTGCTGATCCTGTCCTATGCCGCCAAGTACGCCAGCGCCTTCTACGGCCCGTTCCGCGACGCCGTCGGCACCAAGGTGGCGCTGAAAGGCGACAAGCGCACCTACCAGATGGATCCGGCCAACACCGACGAAGCCCTGCGCGAAGTCGAACTGGATTTGAACGAGGGCGCCGACATCGTCATGGTCAAGCCGGGCATGCCCTACCTGGACATCATCCGCCGCGTGAAGGACCGCTTCGGCGTGCCGGTGGCGGCGTACCAGGTCAGCGGCGAGTACGCCATGCTGCGCGCCGCCATCGCCAACGGCTGGCTCGACGAGCGCAAGGTGGTGATGGAATCGCTGCTGTGCCTGCGCCGCGCCGGCGCCGACATGATCCTCACCTACTTCGCCAAGCAGGCCGCGCAATGGCTGGCGGAAGGCCCGGCGTGATCGTCCTGTGGCAGTTCGGGCCGGCCCTGGGTTTGCCCAGCGCCAGTCCGTTCTGCATCAAGGCGCAGACCTGGCTGCGCCTGGCCGGGCTTGAATACGAGGCGCGCAACGCCCTGACGCCGCGGCAGGCGCCGCTGGCCAAGCTGCCGTACGTGGAAGTGGACGGCCGCAAGATCGCCGACTCAGGCTGCATCGTGCGGGAGCTGTCGGCGGCGCGGGGCATCGACCTGGACACCGCGCTCGATGCGCGCGGCCGCGCCGTCGCCCATGCCTGCATCCGCATGACGGAAGAGCACCTGTACTGGGCGGTACTCTATAGCCGCTGGCTCGATCCCGCTCATTGGGAGGCGATGAAGCGGTCCTTTTTCGCCGCCCTGCCCGCCGTCGCCCGTGGCCCGGTGGCCAAGCTGGTGCGGCGCAAGGTTGAACGCGACGCGCGCGGCCAGGGCCTGGCGCTGCACGCCCCGGAAGAAATCTACCGCCGTGGTGCCGCCGACATCGCCGCGCTGGCGGATCTGCTGGGCGAACGGCCCTACATGATGGGCGCCGAGGCGAGCACGCTCGACGCCAGCGCCTACGCCATGCTCGCCAGCTGCTGGGAAGCGCAACTGGATACGCCGCTGAAAGCCGCCGTGGGACAACATCCCAACCTGGTCGCCTACTGCGCCCGCATGAAACTTCGCTGTTTTAGTTAAGAAGTTGTATGTCCATCCTGGACAAGACCGCACGCGCGATCATTGTGGAATCATTTGATCGGCTATCCATGACGCGGACCATTTAAAACAAATCACCCCGAATCCATGGACCATTACGCAGTATTAGGCCAACCCGTCGCGCACAGCCGCTCGCCGCGCATCCACAGCCTGTTCGCCGCCCAGAGCGGCGCGCAGCTGTCGTATGAGGCCATCGAGGTGGCCCCGGATCAGCTGACGGAGAAGCTTGCCGCCCTGCATGCCGCGGGCTATGCCGGCTTCAACCTGACCCTGCCGCACAAGACCGCCGCCGTCGCCCTGTGCGAAAGCCGCAGCGAACGCGCCGAACGCGCCGGGGCGGTCAACACCCTGATCCGCACCGCCGCCGGCTGGCGCGGCGACAACACCGACGGCGCCGGCCTGGTGCGCGACCTGCGCCACAACCTCGGCACGGCCATCGCCGGCAAGCGCGTGCTGGTGCTGGGTTCGGGCGGCGCCACCCGCGGCATCCTCGCGCCGCTGCTGGCCGAGCAGCCGGCCGAACTGGTGGTGTCGGGCCGCAACCCCTGGAAGCCGGAAGAACTGGCCGTGGCGTTCAAGGCCGTGGGGCCGATCCGCCCGGCCACCCACTACGCCCTCAAGGGCGACCGTTACGATCTGGTCATCAATGCCACTTCCATCGGCCACCAGGGCGAGGTGCCGCGCCTGCCGCCGGAACTGTTCGCCCCCGGCGCCCTGGCCTACGACCTCAACTACGGCAAGGCGGGGGAGCCGTTCCTGCAGTGGGCCGCTACGCAAGGCGCGGCAAACCGCGCCGATGGCCTGGGCATGCTGGTGGAGCAGGCGGCGGAATCATTCCTGCTGTGGCGCGGCCTGCGGCCCGAGACCGGGCCGGTGCTGAGCGCCTTGCGCCAGGGATAAGGGTTGCTTGAAGCGTATTCCGGGAAGCGCGCGGCGAATCCCGGCGGCACCGGGTCAGTGATCGCCCGGCTCAGCCCTGCGTCGAAGCTGCCTTCTGTTCCGCCGCGTTCTTCGACTTCACCATCCAGCGCGCGCCGAGGATGCCCAACTCGAACAGGATGTACATCGGCACCGCCAGCAACACCTGCGACAACACGTCCGGCGGCGCCAGGATGGCGGCGACGAAGAACACACCCACCAGCACGTAGTCGCGCCGCGCGGCGAGTTGCTGCGGCGTGACGAAGCCGGTCCAGCACAGCAGCACGATGGCCGCCGGCGTCTCGAAGGTCAGGCCGAACACCAGGAACAGCTTGATCACGAAATCCAGGTACTTGCCGACGTCGGTCATCACCGACACGCCTTCCGGCGCCACACCGACGAAGAACTTGAACACCGCCGGCAGGATCAGGAAATAGCAGAAGGCCACGCCGATATAGAACAGCAGGGTGCTCGACACCAGCAGCGGCACCACCAGGCGCCGCTCGTTGCGGTACAGGCCGGGGGCGACGAAGGCCCAGATCTGGTACAGCACCCAGGGCAGGGCGACGATGAAGGCGAGCATCGCCGCCAGCTTGAACGGCACCAGGAACGGCGCCGCCACTTCGGTGGCGATCATGGTGCCACCGGCCGGCAGCAGGCGCAGCATCGGCTCGGCCAGCAAGTGGTAGATATGCCGGGCGAAGAACGCCATCGGCAGGAAGCAGACGAAGATGCCAAGCAGGGCGCGGATCAGGCGCGAGCGCAGCTCGACCAAGTGCGCCAGCAGTGGCTGCTCGCCGCCGCCCGGGGTGTCGCCCGACTGGCCGATGCTGGGCTGCTCTTCAGCCATTGTCGATCGGCGGCTTGCTTACAGCCGTCGTCGTGGGCTTGGCCTCCTCGACCAGCTTGTGCGTTTCGTTCTGCAGGCTCTGCGACTGTTCGCGCAGGATGCGCTGGGCGTCGTCGATCTGCTTCTTCAGCTCGGCCACCTGGGTTTCACGCTCCAGCTCGGCGGTGAGGTTGCGCATGTAGACGCGCGCCTTGCCAGTCCAGCGGCCGACAGTGCGCGCCACCGCGGGCATGCGCTCGGGGCCGAGCACCACCAGGGCGACGACGAAGCACAGCAGCAGTTCCGAAAAGCTGAAGTCGAGCATGGGCGTGGTCCGCCGGACCTGGGATTCGGTGCGGGGCCTCTAGACCTTGTCGCTGTGCGCAGAATTCGACGACTGCGGCGGCACCGGCTTGGATTCGCCTTCGATCACCTCGGGCGACTTGGCGGGGCGCGCGGCCTCTTCTTCGCCTTCGCGCATGGCGGACTTGAAATTCTTCACCGCTGAACCGAGATCGCCGCCGGCATTGCGCAGTTTCTTGGTGCCGAACACCGCAATGACGATGACCAGCAGGATCAGCCAGTGCCAGATGCTGAAAGTACCGGAAAACATTTGAATTCCTCGCTACTGCCTGATTACAGGTCAGTTGTTGGTACGGGCGGCCTTTTCTTCGAGGCCGGAGCGGCCCATACGCCGCGCCAGCTCGTCGGTCAGGACGCTCAGGGGGAGATCATACGCCGCCAGCAGCACCAGGGTGTGAAACCACAGGTCCGCCAGCTCGTGGGCCAGCGCCGCCTGATCCTCCGGCGTGCCGCCGGACAGCGGCAGATTCTTCGCCGCGATCAGGGTTTCGCCGGCTTCCTCGGCCACTTTCTTGAGGATCGCGTCCACGCCCTTGGCATACAGCCCGGCGACATAGGACTGCTTCGGATCGGCGCTCTTGCGCTGTTGCAGGGTGGCGTAGAGCTGCGCCAGCACCGCGTCGGCGCCGGCCGGCGTGCTCACCGCCGCACCCGCACGCCGTGCTCGGCCAGGTACTGCTTGGCCTGGGCCACGGTGAACGTGCCGTTGTGAAAAATACTGGCGGCGAGCACCGCGTCGGCACCACCCTCGCTGAAGCCCTGTTCCAGGTGTTCCAGGGTACCGACGCCGCCGCTGGCCACCACCGGCACCGGCACCGCGTCGCTGATCGCGCGCAGCAGCTCGACGTCGTAGCCGGCCTTGGTGCCGTCGCGGTCCATGCTGGTCACCAGCAGTTCACCCGCGCCTTTTTCCACCATGGTCTTGGCCCATTCGATGGCGTCGAGACCGGTGCTCTTGCGCCCGCCGTGGGTGAAGACCTGCCAGCGCGGCGCCTCGTCGGCGTCCTTCTTGCGCGGCTTGACCCGCTTGGCGTCGATGGCGACGACGATGCACTGCACGCCGAAACGCTCGGCCGCCTCGTGCACGAAATCGGGATTCAGCACCGCGGCGGTGTTGATCGAGACTTTGTCAGCGCCGGCCGAGAGCAGGGCCCGCACGTCGGCGGAGGTGCGTACGCCGCCGCCCACGGTGAGCGGGATGTAGATCTCACGCGCCACCTGCTCCACCGTTTTGAACAGGGTCGGGCGGTCGTCTGCGCTGGCGGTGATGTCGAGAAACACCAGTTCGTCGGCGCCCTGCAGGTCGTAGCGGCGCGCCACTTCCACCGGGTCGCCGGCGTCGCGCAGTTGCTCGAACTTGACGCCCTTGACCACGCGGCCGGCGTCGATGTCGAGACAGGGGATGACGCGCTTGGCAAGCATGGGGAAACTTCGCGGTTGAGAATCAGGCCGTGGTGACGGCCTTGAGACAGTCCTTGAACTGCAGGCCGCCCTCGTACAGGGCGCGTCCGATCACCGCGCCCACCACGCCGTCCTCGCGCAAGCTGCCGAGGCTGCGCAGGTCTTCCAGCGAGGAGACGCCGCCGGAGGCGATGACCGGGGTGTTGACCGCTTTGGCCAGCGCGCGCGTGGCCTCGACGTTGAAGCCCTGCATCATGCCGTCGCGGCCGATGTCGGTGTAGATGATCGCTTCGACGCCGTCGCGCTCGCAGTGCTGCGCCATCTCCACCACGTCGTGGTGCGACAGCTTGTTCCAGCCGTCGATGGCGACGCGCCCGTCCTTGGCGTCGAGCCCGACGAAGATGTGGCGCGGGTATTCCAGGCACAGGTCGCGCAGGAAGTGCGGCGTATTCACCGCCTTGGTGCCGATGATGATGAAGCTGACGCCGACGTCGAGGTAGTGCTGCACCGTCTCCTCGTCGCGCACGCCGCCGCCGGCCTGGACCGGCACGCCGCCGACCGCGGCGACGATCTTTTCCAGCGCCTTGAGGTTGCCGGGCGAGCCTTTTACCGCGCCGTCCAGGTCCACCACGTGCAGGCGCTGTGCGCCCTCGTCGACCCAGCGCTTGGCGACGCTGACCGGGTCGGTGGAAAAGACGGTGACGTCATCCATGCGGCCCTGACGCAGGCGCACGCATTGGCCGTTCTTGAGATCGATAGCGGGGATAAGCAGCATTGGGGGCGGACGGGCCGGCAGAGCGGCGTTCGTTTAGGTCGAAGGTTCGCGGATCGGTGGAACAGCTGCTGAAATTCCCTGCTTGAACTGTGCCGGAAAGCACGGGGCAAGGCAAGCGGCAGGCAGCATCTGCGAAAAAAACCGGGGAAGCCGCATCATTGCCGTCATTCCAGGGACGCCCGGGGGCGAGGTCGGGCGGTACGTATTCACTACGCCCCTTCTCCGTTCCAATTGACGAAATTGGCCAGCAGCTTCAGCCCGACGTCCTGGCTCTTTTCCGGGTGGAATTGGAAGCCGACGATATTGTCGCGGGCTATCGCGGCGGCGAACGGCTGCGGGTAATCCGCGGTGCCGAGGGTGTGCGCCGGGTTTTGCGGTGCGGCGTGGTAGCTGTGCACGAAATAGAACCAGCTGTCGTCCGGCACGCCGGCCCATACCGGGTGGGGGCGGGTCTGCCGCACCTGGTTCCAGCCCATGTGCGGCACCTTGAGGCGCTCGTGGTGCGGTTCCGTCTCGGTTTCGGGCGCGGGATCGGGGAAGCGCACCACCGAGCCCGGAATCAGGCCCAGCGCGTTGACCCCGCCGTTTTCGTCGCTGCGCTCCAGCAGCACCTGCATGCCCAGGCAGACGCCGAGCAGCGGCCGCTTGCGCGCCGCCTCGAGCACCATCTGATCCAGTTCCAGCCGGCGCAACTCGTCCATGCAGGCGCGCACGCCGCCGACGCCGGGCAGTACCAGGCGGTCGCACTCGAGCAGGGCCTTGGTGTCGTAGCTGACGAAGATGCGCTGGTTGCCCGCCACCCGCTCCAGCGATTTCGCCAGCGAGTGCAGATTGCCCATGCCGTAGTCGATGACCCCGATGGTTTCCATGATGCGGTGAGGCTTTTGGGATCGGGGGGTCGGGAACGGGCGGTTTAGAGGACGCCCTTGGTTGACGGCATGGCGTCACCAAGTCGTGCATCGGGAGCGGCGGCCATGCGCAGGGCGCGGCCGAAAGCCTTGAAGATGGTTTCGGCGATGTGGTGCGCATTGCGGCCGCGCAGCGCGTCGACGTGCAGCGTCACCTTGGCGTGGTTGACGAAGCCCTGAAAGAATTCGCGGAACAGGTCCACGTCGAAATCGGCGACGCGGGCGCGCGGGAATTCGACATGCCATTCCAGGCCGGGGCGGCCGGAGCAGTCCAGCACCACGCGGGACAGGGATTCGTCCAGCGGCACGTAGGCATGGCCGTAGCGCACGATGCCGCGCTTGTCGCCGATGGCCTGGTCGAAGGCCTGGCCCAGGGTGATACCGATGTCCTCGACCGTGTGGTGATGGTCGATGTGCACATCGCCGGTGGCGGAGACATCAAGGTCGATCAGGCCGTGGCGCGCCACCTGCTCCAGCATGTGCTCGAGAAAGGGGATGCCGGTGGCAAAGCGCGATTCCCCCGTACCGTCGAGGTTCAGCTTGACGGTAATCTGGGTCTCACGAGTATCGCGGCTGAGGGCGGCGCTACGCGTTGCGCTGACGGGCATGCTGCGACACGGGTTGCGGAAAGGCGCTGAGAATACACCGCAGCGCAGCAAATTTCATCTGCCGGGCCGGGTGCGGCGCTCCAGAATGGTGCAAAGCTGCTGGCGCAGGGCCGCGTCG
>JAQGNS010000124.1 GCA_028291705.1 Nevskia sp. | reverse complement strand
GCTGCGCTCGCGGCTGTACTCTTCGGCTCCATCGCGGCACATGCGCTTTACACCGGAGCCATTCACGTGCGGGAGTTCGAGCTTTCGCGGAAGAAGAATCCCTTCGGGTTCTGGTGCGTCGTTGCAGGACTGTTCCTTTGCAGTGTGCGTTGCGCCTTTGTCGCCGTTTAGTAAAACATCACAACTGCGGAACATCCCATCCAGCGGGTCGGCGAGATCACGCCAGCCCCGATACGGCACTGCATCCTGCCAAGGGTTGATATAAGACCGCTGCTTCCTTTCCCGCGCATTCGCGGCAGGCACCGATGACAAGCCGCGCGTGCATGGGGCGCTCGGGCCAAGCCCGAGCAAGAGGTGCTATTCGAGATAGGGCGTCAGCACCTCTTCGATCCATTTCATGAATGCGCGGACTCGGCGCGACAGATTGCTCCGATGTGCTACGACGAGAGATACGGCGAGCGCCCGGCGACGAAGATCGGGCATGATCTCCACAAGCGTTCCACTCTCCAGGTATCGGCCAATCCCCAAGAGCGGCGCCTGAATCAGGCCAAGGCCGGCGAGGGCAGCGGCTTCGTAGGTCTGGGCGCTGTTGACGTGTAGCGCACCCGGCAATTGAAGCGTGGCGTAGCTGTCGCCGTCCGGATATTCCCATCCATAGGGCCTTGCGCCCAGCATCGTCGAAAAATGAATTGCCTGATGCCCCTGACGCCGGAGATCTTCCGGCGATCGAGGGACGCCATAGCGCGCCAGATAGGCGGGACTGGCGGCGTTGGCCATGCGCAACTTGCCCAGCGGGCGGGCAATCAGCGTCTCGTCCCTTATTGGACCAAGCCGCAATACGCAGTCGAACCCCTCTTGAACCAGATCGACTTGCCGATCAGTACTCGACACTTCCAGCTCCAACTCGGGGTGAGTCGCCATGAAATCCGGCAAGGCCGGCATGATCGTCATGCGCGCCACCTCGGTCGGAAGATCGACGCGTAAACGCCCGCGAAGTGCCACGCGATCGCCCGCGAACATTGAGCGCAGATCATCAGCGTCAGAAAGCAGATCGCGGGCACGTGCATGAAATGCGCGCCCGTCCTCCGTCAACTGCACGCTGCGCGTCGTCCGGTGCAGGAGCCTGACACCGATATCTTCTTCCAGCTTCCGGACCGCCGTTGAGACCCTCCCTTTTTGGATGCCCAGGCTATCGGCGGCGAGGGTGAAGCTCCCCATGTCCGCCACTGTTATGAAGATGAGGAGGGGTTCTAGATTCTGCATTTTCGTGCCTCGGCATTGTTCACCATAAATAGAACAGTACGTTCCATTTATCAGCATTTATCATACCCAAAAGACACAGTAAGCTCCGAAATTGAGACCCCCATCGGAGAACAGCAAGTGATCGAAACCATGAATCTGCATCAGGTGCCTGAAGCCACGACCTTGCATCGCGCCCTGTGGGCCGGCCGGATGATGAGCGCGTTTGTCGTTATCGCACTGCTGGCAGACGGCACTATTCAGCTTTTCGCGCCAGCACGGATCGCGAGCATGTTGCAGGAAACCGGGTTCGCGATGGACCTGACCCGTGTGGTGGGTCCGATCGTACTTGCCTGCGCCATCCTTTACGCCATCCCGGCCACCGCCGTCCTCGGAGCGATCCTGGTGACGGGCTTTTTGGGCGGTGCCATCTGCGCCCCTGTCCGCATTGGTGAGTTGGGGTCGCCGCCGGAGCTCGTTTCCCTGCTTCTGGGCGCGATGACATGGGGCGGCCTCTACGCGCGCGATCCCCGTATCCGGGCGATTTTGCCGCTCATCCGTTGAACCAACCAGGGCAGTGCTCTGCCCTTCACGATCAGGAGAAAACGCATGTTTTTAGTAATGGGAATCACGGGAAAAGTGGGCGGCGCAACGGCAGAACATCTGCTGGCGCACGGCAAGCAAGTACGCGCACTCGTCCGCAATCGCGACAAGGCGTCAGGCTGGGCGAACCAGGGCGTGGAGCTGGTAGACGGCGATTGGAATGATTCGGCGGCCATCGAGCGGGCGCTCAAAGGCGTCGAAGGCGCGTTCGTCATGTTGCCGGCTGTCTGGACGCCCTCGCCCGATTACAAAGAAGCCAAGGGCGTGATTGCGAACTATGTCGAGGCGCTCACCAAGGCAGCGCCGCCGCGGGTGGTCGCGCTTTCGTCGATGGGTGCGAACAGGACCAACGGGATTGGAATGATCACGGCCTTGTCGCTTCTGGAGCGAGGTTTTCGCGACTTGATATCGCCAGTCGCATTTGTGCGCGCCGGCGGCTTCTTCGAAAACTTCCTCTATGGCTTGCAGGTCGCCCAGGGCGGAACGCTACCGGTCTACTACAATCCGACCAACCGGAAATCGACCATGGTCGCCACGAATGACATCGGCGCGGAAGTCGCAAGCCTTTTGACCGGGCCAGCCTGGTCAGGACAGCGCCTCGTCGAGCTTGGTTCGATGGTCAGCGCGGATGAGGTCGCGGAGCAATTGGGTGAAGTCCTGGATCTCGACGTGAAAGCCTTTGCGGTCCCGCGTGCGGGGTGGGCGGAAGCGTTCGAACAATTCGGCATCCCGAAGGGCCACACCGGACCTGCCGAAGAAATGTTTGAGGCAGTGAACGCAGGATGGATGGACCTCGGAGTGGAGGGCACGGAGCACGTAGCGGGTACGACGTCCGCACGCGACGTCTTCGCGGCGGCCCGGAAGGCCGTGACAGCGTGAACCGCGACGTTCACACCAAGGAAATCTGCTTTGCCGTTGTTTAGCGTAAAGCCCGCCCTACGTGAAATCAGCTGCCTATTTTTACCAGGGGTCGATGTACGAGCGTTTCTTGCCTTCTCGCAATTCCGGGGCGGGCACTGACGAAAGACCGCGCAGCAGCCATTTGCGCGTATCCGCCGGGTCGATGACGTTATCGATTTCCAGGTAGGAGGCGGTGCTGAGGGCCTTGCCGCGTTCGTAGAGGGCGGCGACGGCTTGCTTGAACATCTTCTCCCTTGCTTCGGGGTCCTTGATGGCTTCGAGTTGCTTGGCGAGGCCGAGACGCACCGCGCCTTCGAGACCCATCGCTCCGAATTCTCCGGTGGGCCAGGCGACGGTGAACAAGGGGGAGTGGAAATGGCCGCCGGTCATGGCCTGGGCGCCGAGGCCGTAGCCTTTGCGCAGGACCACGGTCATGAACGGAACCGTGAGGCTGGCGCCGATGACGAAGAGGCGCGAGGCGTGGCGGACCATGGCGGTCTTTTCCGAGTCCGGGCCGACCATGAAGCCGGGGGTGTCGCAGAGGGAGACGATGGGCAGGCGGTAGGTTTCGCAGAGCTGGAGGAAGCGGGCCATCTTGTCCGAGGCGGGCGCGTCGATGGCGCCGCCGAGATGCCTGGGGTTGCTGGCGACGAGGCCCATGGGACGGCCTTCGATGCGGATCAGTGCGGTGACGACGCCCTGCCCGAACTCGCGGCGCAGCTCCAGCACGGAGCCGGTGTCGGCCAGGGTTTCGATGACGCTGCGCACTTCGTAAGCCTGGCGGCGGTTCTCGGGGATGCGCTGGCGCAGCAGGCGCTGGTCGGCGGCGCTCCAGTCCTTGAGCGGGCCCTGGAAGTAGCTGAGGTATTGCTTCGCCGCGGCAACGGCGGCGGCTTCGTCGGCGACGCGGATGTCGACCACGCCGTTGGCGCTCTGCACGGCGATGGGGCCGACTTCCTCCGGCCGGAAGCTGCCGAGGCCGCCGCCTTCGATCATGGCGGGGCCGCCCATGCCGATGTTGGAATCCTCGGTGGCGATGATGACGTCACTGCAACCCAGCAGCGCCGCGTTGCCGGCGAAGCAGCGGCCGGAGACGATGCCGACCAGGGGCGCGACGCCGCTGAGGGCGGCGTAGTTCTTGAAGCTGGGCGTGTCGAGGCCGCCGACGACGTTGAGATCGGTGTCGTTGGGACGGCCGCCGCCGCCCTCGGCGAACAGCACCACGGGCAGGCGCCATTGCGCGGCGAGGCCGAGCATGCGATCGAGCTTGCGGTGGTTGGTGAGGCCCTGGGTGCCGGCGAAGACGGTGAAGTCGTAGGCCATGACCAGGGCGCGGGCCTGCTCCGCGCCGAAGTGGGCGGCGCTGACGGTGGCGGTGCCGCAGACGAAGCCATCGGCGGGACTTGTCTTGATCAGGGTGGAGACGGTCTGGGTGCGGCGCTGCGCCGCGAGGGCGAAGCCGCCGTATTCGCTGAAGCTGCCGGGGTCGCAGAGGTCGTCGATGTTTTCGCGCGCGGTGCGCTGTTTGCGCTTGCGGCGTTTCTCCACCGCGTCCGGCCGCGCGGCGTCCATCAGGCCGGCGGTGCGTTGCAGTACTTCGGCGAGGTCGGCGCGGATGTGGTCGAGGTCGTGTTCCTGCTCGCTGAGCGCGGCTTCTCCGGCGACCTCCGCCAGCTCGATGTGGAACAGCGGCTGGCCTTCGATGATGGTGGCGCCGGGTGCGGCGGCGATGGCGCGCACGATGCCACTGGCGGCGGCCTTGACCACGAACTCCATCTTCATCGCTTCGAGCACGGCGACGCTCTGGCCGGCGGCGATGGCGTCGCCCTCGCCCACCGCCACACTCACCAGCACACCGGTGTTGGGTGCGTTCAGCGCCACGGTGCCGGGCGGAGCATCGGCGACCGGCGCGGCGGTTGATTGCGATGTGGTCGCCTGGGCGAAGTACAGGTGTGGATGCGCTTGCGCCTGCGGCGCCAGGAGTTGCTCGAGGTGCTGCCCGACGAAGGCGGTGCTGACAGTGTTGCCCGCCACTTCGGGCAGGCGCAGCAGGTTTTGCAGCAGGTGCAGGTTGCTGGCCACGCCTTCGAGACGG
>JAQGNS010000096.1 GCA_028291705.1 Nevskia sp. | reverse complement strand
GGCCCCTGGGTACGGCCGGAGCAGGCGATGAAGAAGCTCGTCTGGAGCGAGATGCGCCTGCACGGTGGCAAGCGCTTCAAGGGCAAGCTCGCATCGCCCCCCTCGGTCAGCGGCCCCTTGCAGGGCGTGCCCGTCCGCCCCGACTTCGAATACAAGGGTGAGCCGCTGGGTCGGCCGGTGCATCCCACCGCGACGTACTACGCTGATACGCGCGTCGTCGCCTTTCGCCTGCCTTCCGCGATGCGTGCCGCGCCGGTGCCGCTGCGCGCCACCGCCAGCGCCGGTGCACCGGACGCTGCCTTGCTTCGCGATGGCCGCTTCGACCAGGCCTTCATCCTGCCCTCGGCCGGCCCGGACCAGGACAGCTGGATCCAGTTCGATTTCGGCGCCGCGGTCACCATCCGCTCCCTGCGCCTCGGCATCGCCTGGCCCGAAGGCGTTGCTTCGGCCATGTCTAAAGGCACCATCCTCGCCAGCGACGACGGCATCGCCTTCCATCCAGTCGCCGAGCTTCCCGCACCCGCTACTGCCGCCAACCTGCCGGTCTACACCCTGGCCCTGCCGGAGACCCGGGCACGCTACTTCCGCCTTGCCGTGCGTCCCAACGCCGGCTTCAGCTTCCCCGGCCTGTCGCGGCCGGTCAGCGAATTCCGTTTCACCGAACTCGACTTCTCGGCCATCGCCCGTCCCGATCGCTACGAAGCCAAGGCCGGCTTTGCACTGCTACCGGACTATGAAGCGGTGCGCACCGCCGCGGTTGATCCTGCCGCCGTCATCGACCGCGGCGAAGTCATCGACCTTACGAACCGCCTGCGCGCCGACGGCCACCTGGACTGGACGCCGCCCGCCGGTGAATGGCAGGTCCTGCGCTTCGGCTACTCGCTCACCGGGCAGATCAACCGCCCGGCGACCAATGCCGCAACCGGCTTCGAGGTCGACAAGCTGTCGGCGCGCGATGTCCGCGATTATCTCGAGCGCTACTACGGTTCCATCATCGCCGCGCTCGACGGCCTCAGCGGCGCACGCGGCTTCCAGGACATCCTGACCGACAGCTGGGAAGCCGGCCAGGAGAACTGGACCCCGGCCCTGATCGAGGAATTCAAGGCGCGGCGCGGCTACGACCCGAGGCCGTACCTTCCGGTACTTGCCGACTACATCGTCGGCAACGCCGAGACCAGCGACCGCTTCCTGTGGGACTTCCGCCGCACCCTGGCCGACCTGCTGGCGGAGAGCCACTACAAGACCATCGGCGACTTCGCCAGCGAACACGGCCTGGGTTACTGGGGCGAGGCGATGGGCATCGGGCTTCCGACCATGGGCGACGGGCTCCAGGACAAGCGCTACACCACCGTGCCGATGGGCGAGTTCTGGCAGGTCGATCCCGCCCAGCCCAGCGACCCCAAGCAGATCGCCGATATCCGCGAGGCGGTATCCGCGGCGCATGTCTACGGCCAGAACATCGTCGCCGCCGAATCGTTCACCTCGTTCCCCCTGCCCAACGTTCCCGCCCCGTACGCCACCACACCGCGGCAACTCAAGCCCATCGCCGACCGCTTCCTGGCGCAGGGCGTGAACCGCTTCTCCCTCCATGCCGCCGTACACCAGCCGCTGGAGCAGGCGCCCGGGTTCACCCTCAGCTTCTTCGGCCAATACTTTTCGCGCCACGAGACCTGGGCCGAACAGGCCGGCGCCTGGACCGGCTATCTCTCCCGCGCCTCGCAATTGCTGCAGGAAGGGCACGCCGCCGAAGACATCGCCTACTTCTACGGTGAGGGCGCGCCCGCCACGGTGCCCGACAACGCCAAAACCGATCCGCAGATTCCGGCGGGTTACGCCTACGACTTCGTTTCCCGCGACATGATCCTTGGCGATTTCCAGGCCGGCGAGGGCGGCATCGTCGCGCCCTCCGGCATCACCTACAAGCTGCTGGTGCTGCCCGCGGCTACGACGCGCCTCACACTGCCGCTGCTGCGTCGCCTGCGCGAACTGGTTGCCGCCGGTGCCGTGCTGGTGGGGCCGCGCCCGGTCGGATCGCCGGGACTGGCCGACGCGGATGCCGAAGTCATGCAAGTCGCCGACGACCTGTGGGGTGACCTCGACGGCAAGCTGCGCACCGTCCACGTGTTCGGCAAAGGCCGCGTCTACTGGGGCATGCCGCTGGCGGACGTGCTGGCGAAAGAAAATCTTGCCCCGGACATCCGCCTGAGCGGCGAGGGCGCCGCCAATATCGTCGCCATCCATCGCCGGCTCGACGACAGCGAGATCTATTTCATGGCCAACCAGTCCGCGGCGCCGGTAAGGATTGCGGCGGACCTGCGCGCCACCGGCCGCGAGGCCGAACTCTGGCACGCCGAGGACGGCCGCATCGAAGCGGCGTCCTACCACCAGCAATCCGGTCGCACCGTCGTCCCGCTCGCGCTTGAACCATACCAGTCGGTATTTATCGTATTGCGCAAGCCGTCCGCGTCGCTGGAGCGCGAAGTGCCGGCGATGGTCGTCACGCCGCTCGCCACCCTGGGCGGCGGCTGGGATGTCGCCTTCACCCCGGAGCGCGGCGCGCCGCCGTCGATGCACCTGGATGGCCTGGCCTCGTGGACCGCGCAGACCGATCCGGGAGTCCGTTACTTCTCCGGCACCGGCACCTACACCAAGGTGATTGACGTGGATCGCGATTGGCTCCAGGCCGGCCGCCGCATCCTGCTCGACCTGGGCGAAGTGCACGAACTAGCGCGGGTCTTCGTCAACGGCACCGACACCGGCATCGCCTGGATGCCGCCCTACCGGGTCGATGTCACCCGCGCGATCAAGCCGGGGCGCAACGAACTGCGCATCGAGGTCGCCAACCTCTGGCCCAACCGCATCATCGGCGACCTGCAGCCCGATGTCGCGAAGAAATACGCGTACTCGACCTTCAACTACTACGCACCGAGCCTGGTGAAGCTGCCCTACACCAGGGACACCCCGCTGTTGCCCTCCGGCCTGATCGGCCCGGTGCAACTGCTCACGCAAACCGATTGAGGACTCATTGATGGAGAGGCAGATGAAGCTGGTCAGGCTGTTGCCCGTGGTATTGCTCTGTGCAAGCGGCGTGGTCGCCGCCCAATCCACCGATCCCACCAATCCCGCCGATCCCGATCAGCGCGCCGCCGCCACCGAAGCGCGGATGACGGACGCGGAGCGCATCCACCTGCTGCACAGCCATCTGCCCATCACCATCGAAGCCGGCAAGCCCTCGCAACTTATTCCTGGCGCCCCCATCGTTCCGGGCTACGTGTCGGCCATCGACCGCCTCGGCATCCCCACCATCGCCGAGAGCGACGCCAGCCTCGGCGTGGTCAACCCCTTCGAGTTGCGCGAGGGCGACGTCGCCACCGCCCTGCCGGCGGGTCTCGCGCTGGCGGCAACCTTCGATCCCGCGCTGGCCTACCGCTCCGGCGCCATGATCGGCGCGGAAGCACGCGCCAAGGGCTTCAACGTCCTGCTCGCTCCGGGCGTCAACCTCACGCGCGATCCGCGCAATGGCCGCAACTTCGAATATCTCGGTGAAGATCCCCTGCTCGCCGGCACCCTGGGCGGCGAAGCCAGCCGCGGCATCCAGAGCGCCGGCGTCGTCTCCACCATCAAGCATTTCGCGCTCAACGACCAGGAGACCCAGCGTCGCACCGTCGATGCACGCATGGATGAAGCGGGCCTGCGCGAAAGCGATCTGCTCGCCTTCGAGCTCGGTATCGAGCGGGGCCAGCCCGGCGCGGTCATGTGCGCCTACAACCAGGTCAATGGTGCCTATGCCTGCGACAACGACTTCCTGCTCAACCAGGTGCTGAAGCGCGACTGGGGCTACAAGGGCTGGGTCATGTCGGACTGGGCCGCGGTCCACGACGTGAGCTACTTCAACGCCGGCCTCGACCAGCAGTCCGGCGCCGAGCTCGACAAGAAGGTCTGGATGGACGAGCCGCTCAAGGCCGACTACGCCGCCGGCAAAGTGTCGAAGGAGCGCCTGTCGGACGCCGTGCGCCGCATCCTGCGCTCGCTCTATGCCACCGGCGCCGACCAGCCCTCGCCCAAGACCGTGATCGACTACGACGCGCACGCCAAGGTGGCGCAAGCCGCCGCCGACGACGGCATCGTCCTGCTGCGCAATGAAGGCGCGCTGCCGCTCGCCGCGTCCTCGCAATCCATCCTGGTGATCGGCGGCTACGCCATCGCCGGCGTCATGTCCGGCGGCGGCTCCAGCCAGGTCACGCCGGTCGGCGGCGCCGCGGCGATCATCCCCACCGACGTGCATCGCCTGGTGAAGCGGCCGGTCGGCCAGTTGCTCGTTCCGTCTTCCCCGGTCAAGGCGCTGAAGGATGCGTTGCCGTCCGCGTCCATCGCCTGGGATACCGGCTACGACGCCGACGTCGCCGCCGCACGCGCGGCGCGCGCCGATGTCGCCATCGTCTTCGCCACCAAGTGGCAAACCGAAGGCATGGACTCCGGCGACCTGTCACTGCCGGGCGGCCAGGACGAACTCATCCGCGCCGTGGCCAAGGCCAACCACAACACCATCGTCGTGCTCGAGACCGGCAACCCGGTGTTGATGCCCTGGCTCACCGACGTCAAGGCCGTGCTCGAAGCCTGGTATCCGGGGCAGAAAGGCGGCGAAGCCATCGCCGCCGTCCTCACCGGCGCCGTCAATCCCTCCGGCCGCTTGCCGCTCACGTTCCCCGCCCGCGAGGACCAGAATCCGCGCGGCCCGCTGCCGGGTCTGGGTGAAGAGGACGGCTCGCGCCTGAAGAACGTGCCGGGAACGGCTGACTACCCGGAAGGCTCCGACGCCGGCTAGCGCTGGTTCGCCGCGCAAGGCCAGGTGCCCCTGTTCCCCTTCGGCTACGGCCTCAGCTATACCCGCTTCGAGCACGGTCCGCTCAAGCTCCGCGGCGGGGACAGCGTCAGCGCCAGCTTCACCGTCAGGAACAGCGGCGAGCGCGACGGCCAGGACGTGCCGCAACTCTACCTGCTCAATGCGGCGGGGAAGACAGTGAAGCGCCTGGCCGCATTCCAGAAGCTGGCCCTGAGGCGCGGCGAAAGTCGCGAGCTGAGCCTGAGCGTCGATCCCCGCCTGCTCGCCAACTGGGACCAGCACGGCTGGCTGATCCGCGCGGGCAGCTACACCTTCGCGCTCGGCACATCGGCGACGGACCTGGGCCCGCTTGCAACAGTGCAACTCGGCGAGCGCCGCCTGAAACCCTGAGCTGGGGTGAATGGAACTACAAGGAGGCAGTACCCATGGAAGATGGCAGCAAGACATACCCGCGCCTGGTCGGCGACATCGGCGGTACCCACGCGCGGTTCGCCCTGGTGCGCGGGCCCGGCGCGGCGCTGGAATTCCAGCGCACCCTGGAGTGCGCGCACTTCGACGGACCCGCGGCGGCCATCGGGCATTATCTGCACGGCTTGTCCGCACCGCCGCCGCTGCGGGCCGTGCTCGGTGTGGCCACTCCGGTCACCGGCGACGACGTCCGGCTCATCAACCACCCCTGGCGTTTCTCCGTTGAAGGCCTGCGTCGCGGCCTCAGGCTGGAGCGCCTGGTCGTGATCAACGACTTCGAGGCCATGGCCTGCGCGATTCCGTCGCTGGGCGCCTCAGGCGTCGAGCAGATCGGCGGCGGCGCGGCGCTGGCCGGCTCACCGCTTGCGCTGCTCGGTCCCGGCACTGGGCTTGGCGTCGCCACCCTTGCGCCCACCGCGAGCGGCTACGTCCCGCTGGCCGGGGAGGGCGGGCATGTCACCCTGGCGGCCTGCAACGATGCGGAAGCCGATGTGTTCCGTATCCTGCGCCAGCGCCACGGCCATGTATCGGCGGAGCGCGTGCTGTCGGGCCCCGGCCTGGAGGAGTTGTATGCCCTCCTGTCCGTCGGGCGCGGGCAGGAGGCCGAGCCCCTGCGGGCGGAGCAGATCAGCGCGCGCGGCATCGCCGCCACCTGCGCCATCTGCGCCGAAGCCATGCAGCTGTTCTGCGCCGTGCTCGGCACCGTCGCCTCCAACCTCGCCCTGACCGTGGGCGCCCGCGGCGGCGTCTACATCGGCGGCGGCATCGTGCCGAGATTCGGCGCCTATCTCGCGGCTTCGGCGTTCCGCCGACGCTTCGAGGACAAGGGCCGTTTCGCCTCCTATCTCGCGGCGATTCCCACCTACGTGATCCGGGCGGAAAATCCCGGCCTGATCGGGGCGGCGCGATACCTCGATAGGTTTGGCCAGAAGCCCCACTAAAGAACCCACTGAAACCACTGTAGTCATTCCCAGGCGGAGCAGAGATTTGAGTACCAGGCACGCACGTTCAGAACCCTCGTCGCGACTAGCTCGCATCCAGGCCTTCGTATGGCCGGCCCTGCTGCTGTTCGCAGCGGACGCCGCCGCAGCGGACGCGCCGGCAGCGCAACAGCCCGCCGCGGCCCCGCCGCAGAAACTGTTGATATGGCCGGCCTCCACCCCGGATGCAATCGCAGGCGTCGAGTCGCCGGACCAGGAATCGGTGGCAAGCTGGCACGAGCGTTTCGTGCGCAACGTCACCCGGGCCTCGATGGACCTGTATCCGCCGGAGCCCTCCAGGGCCAATGGCGGTGCCGTGATCGTCTGCTCGGGCGGCGCCTTCCGCTTCCTCAGCATGGATGGCGGCGAGCAGATCGCCCGCTGGCTCAATGCCCGTGGCATTACCGCCTTCATGCTGCGCTACCGCTTGAAGCCGACGCCGCGCCTGGGCCTGTTTTTCTACCCGGAAATGCTGTTCGTGCTGCCGCCCCTGCTCAGCGGCAGGAAGATCGACGAGGTGAAGCCCCTGGCCGCCCCGGCCATCGCCGACGGCGTGCAGGCGGTCCGCTTCGTCCGCAGCCATGCCGAAGCATGGCACCTGTCCCCCGACCGGATCGGCATCGCCGGCTTTTCCGCCGGCGGCATGGTGGCCATCGGCGCGTCCCTGACTCCCGAGCCAAGGGATCGTCCGAACTTCACCGCCGCGCTCTACAGCGGCCCCCTGGACCTCGGCCAGGTGCCGGCCGACGCTCCGCCGCTGTTCGCGGCGGCCGCGGCCGATGATCCCCTGACGCCGCTTGCCACCATTCCCATGGCCGCCGCCTGGAAGGCCGGCGGAGCGCCGGTGGAGGTGCACATTTACCAGCATGGAGGCCACGGCTTCGGCATCCGCAAGGCCGGCAACGACAGTGACGGCTGGACCGACCAATTCAGCGCCTGGCTGACGGCGCGTGGCGTATAGCGCCCGGGAGCCCGAAGGAGGTCGACCGCCGGCCGGCGCGGCTCATACGTCTAGGTAATTAGAGGAGAATAGACAACCGGGGACGCAAGAACCTCATGGGCGAACATTTGCGAGACGATCAGAAACAGCGCTACCACGGCGGCCAGTCGCAGCCGGGCCGCCCCGGCAGCGCGCGTGCGACCGAGTTGTCGCAGCTGTTCGAGCAGCACAACCGCACCCTGGTGGCCTTCCTGGCCAACCGCATGGGCAACGAGGCCGAAGCCAAGGAAGTGGCCCAGGAAGCCTATGTGCGCATGCTGCAGTTGAACGAACCGGGAGCGGTCAGCTTCCTGCGCGCCTACCTGTTCCGCACCGCCGCCAACATCGCTCTGGACCGCATCCGCCATCGCGCCTGCTCCGAGCGCTTTGACGTGATCTACGACCCCGACGACCTGACCAACCAGCTCGGGCCGGACCGCGAAGTCCTGGCCCGCGATGAACTGAAAGTCGTGCGCCGGGCCCTGTTGGAACTGCCGCCGAACTACCGCCGGGCCTTCCTGCTCAGCCGCTTCGAAGAGAAGAGCACCGAGGAAATTGGACGCGAATTGGGTATCAAGGACACGCAGACACGCCTGTATCTGCGGCGCGCCGTGGCGTACTGCCGCCTGCGCATGGATGGCCTTACCGAGGCGGAAGCGAAGGAGCGCGTGTTCCCATGAGCCCTGAGGAAAAGCCGGGCGGCGCGGGCGACGCGCAGCGGCTGGAAACGGCGACGGACTGGATGCTGCGCCTGCGCGACGACACCGCCAGCGAGCATGAAATCGTGCGCTGGGTGCAGTGGTGCGAGGCCGATTCGCGCAACCAGCAGGCCTTCGACCGCGTGCGCGACCTGTGGCAGGTCAGCGGCGCCCTGGGGCACGAAGTGGTGGACGGCGATCTGCTGGAGGTCGAGGCCGCCGCGCGCCGTCCGGACGGATTCGGCCGCCTGGCGCGCAAAGCCGGGTATCGGCTGCGCGCTTCGTGGGCCGGCTACCGGCATCCGCTGCTGCTCGCCGCGGCAAACATCCTGGTCATGCTCATGCTGGTCGCGGCGGCATCCGCGCTCTACGTGCGGCGGCACCAGGCCGGAGACGACGACCTCGTTGCCGCCGCCTCCGAGCCCGTGCACGAGGCCGAGCTGTCCGACGGTTCGAAAATGGAGCTGGCGGCGAAGTCGGTGGTCGCCGTGCATTACAGCGAAGCCCGGCGCGGCATCGAGCTGCGCGAAGGCGAAGCCTACTTCACCGTCGCGCCCAACAAGGAGCGCCCCTTCGTCGTGGCCGCCGGCAACATCCGCGTGCGGGCCGTCGGCACCGCCTTCAACGTCCGCCAATCGGGTGGGCGCGCGGTGATCACCGTGACCAAGGGCAAGGTGGATGTCTATCGCGTCGATCCCGGTGCGGACGACACCGCCGGCGGCGAGGCGCATCCGATCCGCATCGCCGCCGGCGGCCAGGTCAGCTGGGACGGCCCCG
>JAQGNS010000009.1 GCA_028291705.1 Nevskia sp. | reverse complement strand
GCCTATGGGGCAGGAGGCCATCCGCATCGTGATGGAACTCGATGGCTTTGATATGGAGATGGTGGAATGGATGGCCAAGCGTATTGCCAACATCCCCAGCGTCGTCAGCGTGTCGCGTACGCTGATGAAGAAGCGCACCCCGATCGAGCCTTGAGGATGCTGCTGTGCAGGGTTTCGGATTCTCGCGTGCCGCCGTGGTGGTCACAATCGCAGCAGGTCCCAGCAGAAGCGCCGAGCTTGATTCGCATGTGCCTGCGGCCGCTTTCCCAACCGATCCTCAGTCCAGGTAAATGGCCTCGCGCTGGGAATGTGGCGTCAGCGGTATGGGCCTTGTCAGTGGGGCTTCGTGCGGGTTGGACACGATGCTCCGGTTACTGACGTGCTCAGTGCGAACCCTGAAGGCCGGCGCGCCGACCGCAAGGGCGAGTCTTCGATTCCGCACGCCGTCTCGACGGACAGGTCCGACGAACGGCCGTGCTCCACCCCCTGCGGGCGGCGCTCGTCTCCGGCCTTCCAGGGACGTTCGCGCACGTCGCGCATAACCGGAGTCAAAGCCATGTCCAACGAAGCCCGCAAGCCCGAAGCCCCGACCGAGTCCAAGGCCCCCACCCATTCTCTGTTCCACATCGAAGAGCGCAAGGGCAAAAAGCCGTTCTGGACCGAAATCGCGGTCGGTTGGGAAAACGCCGATGGATCGGTCAATGTGCGGACCAAGATCGGCGCCATCCTGCTGCCCGACCACGACTATCAACTGCGTGTCCGCACGCAGCGGGACCAGGCCGGCGAGACCGCCGAATAGCAGCGGCAGCTTCCTTTCGGGGCCCTCGATGAGGGCCCTTTTCTATTGGGCGTCCGCTTGAGCTTGCGCGCCATGGCCGCTCCGCGGGTTTGTTGAGCCGGCGCAGGTTCAGGCGCGCTGGGCGCATCTCAACCTAAGCGCGCCGACGGCGGAGAGCGGACCGCTCTTTTAATCGGAGCTGCGCACTACGTTCTATGCGCTCCGCTCACCGCCCACGGCCGCCGATGCTTGCGGTGGCCGTGGTGGAGCTGCCTGCGGCAGCGGCTACCTGGTGCCCGCGCTCCACGCGGGCGGCCCGCAGTGCCGTCCCCCGTCAAGCCCCGCTCGCCGCCTGCGCTGGTGCATCCGCTTCGTCGGGAACCGACGAGCGGAGCGCGCAGCCGACGAGGCTTCGCCCCTGGTCGGGCGGGGCTGTGACGGCTACCGGCCCTGCGGGCAGTCGGTTTGCCGACGGCGCGACCGCGACGCGAGTCGCGCCAGATACGCGAATACCCCGTACTCGATCCGGTAGAGGATGTTCAGAACCTGCTCCACGCCCTCGTCGCTGCCCAGCAGGTCCACCGGGCGTTTGCCGGCCAGACTCCGGATTTCCTGCGCCATGCACCAGTCCGAGCGTGCGGGTGCGCCAAAAACCTTGTCGGCGACCGTGAAGACGCCGCCCGGATTGTGCCGGCGGGCGGCCGCCACCGCCACGGCGGCGCAGATCACCGAGGTCAGCTCCTCGTTGTCCGCGCTCATCCGCCTTGGCCTGCGCTATGACGGACGGCGATCAGAGTCGAAGCTGGTCTCAGCCCGCGACGGGTTCCTTCCTGGCCTTGTAGCTGTTGCGCAGATCGCGAATCTGGTCGTGATTGCGGACGGCGCCGTCGTGTTGACGCTGCACTACGGTGCGAACTTCCGGCGGCAGCTTGGCATTCAATGCCTTGGTGTAAGCCGCCTTGGCCGTGTCTTCAGCACGCTCTATTTCTTCGAGCATACCGAGGTTGGCGTCGCCAACAGTCGTTTTCACCTTGGTCCAGCCGCGATGGGCGGCCCCGGCGATCGTGCCGCTGTCTTTCGGCGTTCCGCCGAGGGTGTTCACCAGCGCCTGCAATTCGACCACGGCTATTCCGCAATCGAGGGAGCGTTGATGAAATACGATTTTCAGTTCGGGTGCTGTCACGCCCTCGGCGGCTTCGGTGAAGCCTTTCTTGCCGTCCTCCGAGATCTGAACCAGGTCGTTGAGCACATTCACGGTGTTGTCATTGATCATGATTGTTCCTTGATTGGCTGCCGGGAAAGTCCGGCCAACTGCCAACAAGATGGACCCGTGTGGTCGCAAGGTCGGTGCGCTACCTCACAGCGAAATCGCTATGTTGGGCACCGCACAGAGCTTCTCCGAGTTTAAGCGGACAACAGTTTCAGAGACGTGTGAGTGTCCCAGCGCACGGTGCCCCAGCGTCGATTCATGGGAGCGTGCGTCGTTACGCGAAAGAACTGCGTAAGGGAACGCGAGGTAAGCATTGTGATCCATTCGCAAGCGGGAAAAACCACAACCAACATCCGGACCCTGAAGAGGTACGTCATCGCCGTGCTAGGTGGAATTCTACTTGGCGGCACCTACGCAACGGCCGGACCCACCCAGCAAACGCAAGCCAAAACACCATTGCCAAAGCCAGCGTTTGCACCCCCGTCGCACATGGCCAAATCACTTCACGGTCATGATGACTGCGCCGAGGTGCTGGGGGCGTCATCGTTGCCTTGCCGAGGTCGGACTCCGGACGCGGCGCCGAATGGAGTCCAGCTCACCTCGGCGAGTCGGTCCGCACCTGGGCCATTTGATCAAAAAATCATGGAAGGAACCACATTGTGACCACTGAAAAGTTTGTTCGCAGAAGCCAGATCATCGCAGAGCATCTCTCCGAGATCGCCATGCACAGTAACCAGGATGAGCTGGATGGCGTGCAACAACCGCTCAGTCCGCATTTTCGCGAAGTCGTCAGCGCGCAGGAGCGCTTGCTCAATGCGGTGGAGCGGCTGCTGGAAAAGCTGCCCAGCAGGATAGTGAGGTAAAGGTGGCTGTCGCCATGAAGAGGCCGCCGAGACCGCACCGGGCCGTTCAACCGCTGCAAAACGAGGATTGACCATGAACAAACAGAAACCGCCCGCGCCCGAGCTGAATAGCTCTCTCTCATTTTTAACGGGGGATCTGCAGATCGTCGCCGAGGCCTTGATTGCATCAAGAGCGGCGCCGCACTGACGTTACTAACATGCTCGCCTAGAGTTTGTGAAATGCACACATGCCCGCGCCACGCAAACTCGCGCGTCGCGGGATTCGGAGAATCCCATGAGCAAATCGATTAAGCACAACGCAACGATTGTCGCCGCGCCGACGACTGGATCGCCCCGTACGCCACGCCCAGGCAACGGAAAGCCAGATCCAGACAAAAAGGAGCCAACCGCACCGCCTCCCGACAAGAGCGTCGTCGAAACGCCTCTGCGCGCAGCCAAGGGCGACGATGATCTGATGAGCAAGGAACAGGAACGGCCGGTGCGCCGTCGTGGATGAAATCATGGGTAAATGGCAGCGGCGGTTCGAGAGCACGGAAAATATTCGGCACAATTTGATCGGGGATGAATTTCCGAAGACAAAAGTCCGCAAACAGAACCGATCCGACCTGGTTCAGAAACGCGATGCCATGACGCGCGATGACATTGACAGGCAGATCAAAGCGTTCTTCAGGTAATAAAAAACGGAATAGGTCTCCTCGTCCACTTACGGCGGCGCACCCTCATGCGGTTTTGCCGCGTATCCCAACGGATGCTTGCACACATAGTCATTTGATCAAGAATGCCGTAGCCATGCCAGGTTCTCGGATCCACGGAACCATTGGGTTATTTATGTGTTCTACCGTACATAGTACGGCGCAAGCCAGTCTATCCACGGCCCTACTGTCGGAGGGAGAAGTCGCTCTCGTTCGCCTATCCAAAAACGGTCCCAGATATGCCCGACACACCCTCCACACAGCAAAATCATATTCTGGCCGCGTTGCCAGCGGAGGTTCAGGGCAGGTTGCTTCCACACCTTGAATTGATAACCCTGACGTTGGGTGACGTTCTATATGAGTCAGGGAATACCTTGGGCCATGCTTACTTTCCGACTGATTCCATCATCTCACTACTTTATGTGATGGAAAGCGGGGCTTCGGCCGAAATCTCCGTGGTCGGCAATGATGGCCTGATCGGCATTTCCCTGTTCATGGGCGGTGAGAGCACTCCGAACCGGGCGGTGGTGCAGAGTGCAGGCTCCGCATATCGCCTTCGCAGCCATATACTTAAAGAAGAATTCAATCGTCACAGCGAGTTGTCGGTGCTGCTGCTGCGCTACACGCAATCCCTGATCACGCAGATGTCTCAGACCGCGGTGTGCAACCGGCATCACGCGGTGCACCAGCAACTATGCCGCTGGCTGCTGCTGTCCCTCGATCGTTTGCCGGGAAACGAGCTAAGAATGACCCAGGCGCTGATTGCCAATATGCTCGGCGTACGCCGTGAGGGTGTGACCACCGCGGCCAACAGGCTGCAAAACCTCGGCGTGATTGAATATCACCGGGGGCTCATTACAGTGCTGGACCGCCCAAAACTTGAAGAGCTGAGCTGTGAGTGTTATGCGGTGGTCAAAGCTGAAACCGATCGGCTTCTTCCCCCAAAGTCCGAGCTCTTTTCACAATAGAACGTCCAACACTCCCCTGAGCCGGCTATATGGTGCACCCGCTGTGATCCCGAAATTTCGCGTTTATCCGTGTGGCAGCGTAACGACAATGTGAAACAAGTTCGTCATAATGAGGCATCGGTACAGCCTCAGCGCCTTTTCCGTGCCATTTCCTCTGGCCTTACAGTGCTGGCGGAGGGTTCGATGGCGATGGCAACACGGGGACCGGTGGTCAACCGCCTCATTGCCGGATTGCCGCGGGCCGAGCGCAACCGGATTCTGGAAGACTGCGAAAGAGTGGACTTGGTGTTCGGTTCAACTTTGTGCGAACCCGGCAAGTCCTTCCAGTACGTTTATTTCCCGCTGACCGCTTTCGTCTCGCTGGTGGAAACAGTGGGCAATCACAGGCCATTGGAAGTTGGCTTGGTCGGCAATGAGGGCATGCTCGGCGTGACATTGGCCTTGGGAGTCGATGCTGCCCGCTTGCGCGGCGTGGTTCAGGGGCCTGGTGTCGCCCTGCGGATGAGTGCATCGGATCTCAAAAGCAGTTTGCGCACTTCGCCGCACCTGCTGCGCACGCTCAACCGCTACATGTATGTATTGATGGCGCAGATGTCGCAAATTGCCGCCTGCAGCTGCTTCCATGCAGTCGAGGCACGACTGGCGCGCTGGCTGCTGATGATGCATGACCGGGCGCACACCGATCACTTCCACCTCACGCATGAACTCCTGGCCGATACGCTGGGCGTGCGCCGGAGCGCCGTCACAATATCCGCCGGCGTGCTGCAGAAGAAAAAGTTGATTCGTTATCGGCGTGGCGAAATCAGCATTCTCGACCGCGAAGGACTCGAGGCTGCGACATGCGAATGCTACGGCATCGTCGTGGACGACTATACGCGGCTGCTCAGCTGATAAACTCATTCGGCAACGGCGGCCAGTATCCGATTACGCTCCGGATCGGGCAGTCGAGTGAGATCGACGGTTAGCATCAATTCCCGGGTCGAACACCGGCAACATCATGCGGTTGCTCCGGCAACTCACCATCGAACCGCCTCAGCTTGTTGTACAAAGTCTTCAAGCTGATGCCCAATCTAGCCGCGGCGCGTGTCTTGTTGCCGTTGCAGTCGGCAAGTACCTGCAACACCATGACGTACTCGGCGTCCCGTAGCAGCGTGCCCTTGCTGCCGCTTCCAGGCCGCGGTTTGTTTTCGCCCGGAAGGGGTTCATCCAGTACACCCAGGTCGGGTAGCAGCAGGTGTTCGGGTTCGATCGTTCCGCCGCTGAGCAGGCAGGCCCGCTCCATCACATTGCGCAATTCACGTACGTTTCCGGGCCAGTGGTGGCTCTGTAACCGGGCCGTGGCGGCGGGCGAGATGGCATATTTCCTCTGGGCCGTCGCAGCGGAATGCCCCAGGAAATATTCGACCAGCAGCGGCAAGTCCTGCAGCCGCGAGCGCAGCGGGGGCATCGCGACCGGAAAGACTTGCAGGCGATAGTACAGGTCGAGGCGGAATTTACCGTCCTTGACGTAGAGCATGGGGTCGCGATTGGTGGCGGCGACGATCCGCACATTCACCCGGATCTCATTGTCGCCGCCGACGCGCATCACGGTGCCGGTTTCCAGGACACGCAGCAGCGAGACCTGCAATTCGAGCGGCATCTCGGTGATTTCGTCGAGCAGCAGGGTGCCCCCTTCGGCGCGTTCGAAAATCCCCTTGTGGGTGCCGGAGGCGCCGGTGAAACTGCCTTTTTCATGCCCGAACAGCTCGCTGGCGATCAGCGCCGGCGAGATGGCCGCACAGTTGTACGCGACGAAAGGGCCGGCGGCGCGATGGGACAGCCGGTGGACGAGGCTGGCGGCGACTTCCTTGCCGGTGCCGCTCTCCCCCTGGAGCAATACGGTGATGTCGGTGGCCGCGGCGCGGGTCAACAGATTCTCCGCATGCTTGATCGCCGGCGAGTCGCCGATCAGCCGGATGCCGGCGGGCGTCGCACCCGAGGCGCTGCGAAGCGCTCCCGCGGCTGCTTTCCGGGGCGCGCCCGGTGTTTTGCGTGCGCTGCCGATGCGCGCCAGCAGGTTGTCGAGTTCGGCCAGTTGCACGGGCTTCACCAGGTAGTCGAACACCTGGTAACGCAGGGCTTCCACCGCGGTCATGACACTGCTGTGGCCGGTGATGATGACGAACTCGCGTCCCTGGCTGTGGACTGCATCGCGGATCAGCGTAAGCCCACTGCCGTCGGGCAAATCCAGATCGACCAGCACCAGGTCGTAATCGGCTTTGCCCAACTGCCTGGTTGCGCTGGCCAGGTCCTCGACGCAATCCAGCAGGTAACCCTGGCTGGAGAAATACTGGATGAGGCCATGGGTGAGGTCATAGTCGTCATCGACCCACAGAACCCGCAAGGCACCGGATCGAGAGCCCTGGGTCACAACTGCTTCCCGGCGGCTGCATTCATGATCGCGCTGAGTTTTGCTCCAGGATCTGATTGGGGGTTTTGGTCGGGTGCTTGCGCTGGGTGGCTTCGACCCTCTTGCGGTCCCGCCGATGCCTGAAACAGGAAGCCCGCTGGAGCGACCGATGGCGCTAATGGGTCAAATACGAATTCGCGCATAAGTCAGCATGGCAATCGGATGATCACGTTTCACAGCGAGGAGAAAGCGCAAATAGATCCAAATGGCCTATTTCGAGTTAAGTGTAGGTTTGGGATCAGACCGCCATCTGTGGGGTACCGAACATAGCCCTTCATTTCGTTGATTGATCCGCTGGATCGGGTGGCCGATCGCTATTGTTAGAGCATTCGCGGTCCATGCAGCGGCCAAACCGGCCTTGCACCGGTCTCGCACCTTTCGCCCTCTACCTTCGTTGAAGCCGGTTTTGCCTTACTTTGCCGGCTCTAGCTTGACCGGCTCGGCGATAGCCTGGTTGCCTTGGTCGGCGCGGAAGCTCGCGGACATCTCGTACGCCGGCTTGCGCGCCCGCATAATCGAGCAGCCTAGCGGCTGGTGCGCGGCCAAGCCGTGCCAAGGGGCTGAAGGCAAGGCCCTGCTCAATGGAGGCCGCGCGCGCCTCGCTCCAGGCCTCCTGAGGCGTTATCGTGATTTTCGCCATGGTGATGTAAGGACTCTTCTTCTCCGGCCAGGGCACGGAAGCATCTTCGATCGGCATCGACTGGAGATCGGTACACAGTTGCACCTGCACATCCCAGACGCCCCCTGAGTGCGGAAGTGCTCGATCATGGCTTCGCGCAGGCCGTCCGGCTTGCCGCTCACGTCCAGCGGCGCGTCAGTCAGTCGCATCAGCGCCTCGGAGACCGGCTTCATCGCGATCTTGACGACATACTCAAGGCCAAGGCGGCCACGCTGCCGCCGCAGGTTCGCACCGTGGTGCAGCGCCAGCATGACGGCGCCGTTCGCAACCACGACCTGATCCGCGACCTGCGCAACAGCTACAAGGCCAAGAAGGAAGCCGTCGCGAGCTGAGGTAGCTTCGACCCTGATCCCAGCCTGCCGCAAGGGTTTGCGGCAGGCCGCCAAGAGGGCGGAACTTCGCCCGATTGGCTTTGCCCAATGAATGTTGCAGTGCGACATTTATTCGGGATTCAAGGAGGTTCACGGCATGATGCCCATTCGACGTGACATACGATTCAAGCTACCCGCGGCCCGTATCCACGACTGGCACTCGCATGGTCCGCAGGTCACCCACTTTTTCAACGCGCTATCGGTGTTCTTCCCGGTCGGCGAGCGTTTCTTCATCGCCAGCGTCCGCAACTACCGCGATCAGGTCACCGATCCGGGTTTGAAGAAGGCTGTAGTCGCCTTTATCGGACAGGAAGCGATGCACGGTCGCGAGCACGAACGCTACAACCGACTGCTCCAGGCCGATGGCATGCCGGTGCAGGACATGGAGAAACTGGTAATTCGCGTGCTAGGTATCGCGCGGAAGCTCACGCCGCGGTCGTGGCAGCTCGCCACCACCCTCGCGCTGGAGCACCACACGGCCCTCATCGCCGATCTACTGCTGAGCAATCCCGATCTGCTGGCTGGGTCGGATCCGGCCTTCAGGCGCCTCTGGCAATGGCATGCGCTGGAAGAAACCGAGCATAAGGCCGTGGCCTACGATGTCTGGAACGAAGCGATAGGCTCGGGCAGCGTCCCTTACCTGGTTCGCAGCGTATCCATGGTATTTACCTCGCTGGCATTCTGGACCCTGGTGGCAGAGTTCAGCATCCGGATGATCGAAACCGACCCCGAAACGCGCCGCCGGCCTCGCGGCTATCTCGATCTGGCGAACTTCCTGTTTGGAAAGCAGGGAATGTTTCGCGCCAGCCTGCCGGCCTGGCTGGACTACTTCAAGCGCTCCTTCCACCCTTGGCAGCACGATAACCGGCAGCTGCTGGAGCAGATCGGTGCGGTGACATCCGATACGGCGGTCATGAGGCTGGGAGCAGAAGCATGACGAGCGCGATCCGGAAATCTCCGCCTCGACGTACTGTCCCTATGGCCGCTAGATCGCCATCACATCGGGCAACAGGCGGTCGAATTCACGTTTGACCACGGCATAGCATTCGCAGACTTCCTGCTCCAGTCGAGGCCGGTCAAGCACCATGAATTTCCCTTGGCTGTAGCTGATCAGGCCGGCTGACTGCAGCACGCCCGTCGCGTCGGTGACGCCTTCGCGGCGCACGCCGAGCATATTGGCGACCAAACCCTGGGTCATCTTGATTTTGTTGTTGGGCAGCCGATCGAGGCCGAACAACAGCCAGCGGCTTAACTGCTGCGGCACGGAATGATGCTTGTTGCATACCGCCGTTTGCGTCATCTGCGTCATGAGAGCCTGGGTATAGCGCAGCAGCAGATGCCGCAAGGGACCTGCGCGCTCGAATTCCTTCTTCAGCACCTGCGCCTTCAGCCGGAAGGCATGGCCATTGTTCTGCACGATCGCCCTTCCTGTCGTAGCTTCGCCGCCCATGAACAGGGAGACGCCGACGATGCCCTCGTTGCCCACCATCGCGGTCTCGGCCGCATCGCCGTCTTCCATTACGTATAGCAACGAGATGATGCAGTCGATGGGAAAGTAGGCATATAGCAAGGTATCGCCGGCCTCGTACACCACTTGGCCGAGCTTCATCGACACCAATTCGAGGTGGGGAGAGAGTCGTTCCTGCTCCGCATCCGGCAGGCAGACCAGGAGACGATTTTTCTGTGGCTGGGTGGACAACGTTTCAGGCTCCTCGGTGAGGATGGAGTGCCGGCACCGCGACTATCACGGTAGAGATAATCTCGCTGACTCTAGTGATATACCAGATGCCGCAAGGGCTCTGTGCGGTTCCGCACACTCGGCGTCAATGGAGAAGCATTCGCCCCGGCATACAACCACCGGCTCCGTTCATTCAGGCAGTTCGGAATTCTGTTGGTTCCTTGGGGTCTTTACAGTAGGTCGTAGGGAACATTGTGCCCTTCTAGGCTCTTCCGCTGCTGTTTCCAAAGACAATGAATGTTCCGCAACTCCAATTCATCGACGTAGCCGTATTGTTGCCCCTGGCCCTCGTGGCCGCGGGCATCGTGTTATTCATCAAGTCGATGCAGCGGCGCGAAAACGCCGCGGAATCTGGAAATCCCGCAAATGTGGCGAAATGGCATGCACAGGCCCAGCACTGGTTGCGGCGCTACGCCCTCGCTGCCGCCGCATTGGTTATATGTCTGTTCATTGCGGGTCTGTTTGTATTTTCGCGCGGCGCGGCTGGGCCATAGCAAGAAGTTCGAAACTGCGCAATTGCGGACCTCCCGATGCGGCTGTATATAGGAGACCGTCGCCTTGAGCGGCGGAGCCAAATCGCTGGAGCGCGGTAACAGAGGTCATCGGGCGGGCGGGTCAGCCCGAGGAATCTATCCTGCCAGATCAACATCCGCAGCTTCCTTTTAGCGGGGGTATGCTCGCCCTAAAGACTACCGGCCGCGCCAAGAAACTGGGAGTCAGGTGGGCACGACTCAGAACTTTCAGACATTCGTACCAGCTTTTGGGGGAAGTGGTTCAGCCTCCGAACAGTAACTGTCTATTTAGAAAGGGCGGATTGAGGTTTTACGCCAAATTCCTCCTAGTACCTGATAACCCCGAACAAGAAACACGAAAGCGTCGAACGGCGATTGCCGGAGTTGCGGAGTCGCTACGCGGGGCAGATCAGGCAAAACGCAGGGATGCCGGGCATCTGAAGCTCAGAAGGGTTGGACCATCAATTCAATCCGACAAATCAATTAGTTAGGTCGCAGTTTTTAATTTTCTGTACGAATCAGTGCCAAGCCTCCATACGGCTTCCCGGAAAGCGCGCCGCCGCACCGACCCCGAAGGTCCGCCGCTGTACGCTTCTCGCGATTCAGCCGTGGTTCGTGGCACGTAGTGTGTTGGACCGGATTCGGGATTGACAATGAACCAACAAGCGCCCGTGCAGGAAGATGCCGTGAATACAATGCAACCGGGGCAGAAGCAGGCCATGCAGATCCGCGTTGGGTTCGAAATGGTGTATCAATTCCCTCAGCCCACGCCGATGATCCTGGCGTTGAGCATCCACGACTCGCGTGCGTCCGATCTAGTGCGCCCCGATCTTCTGGTGACCAGCCCTTCTGTGCCGGTCGCCGCTTACCGCGATCTGTTCGGCAACTGGTGCAGCGTCCTCGTCGCGCCGACGGGCCGTTTCGTCCTGAGCACTAACGCATTGGTCAACGACACCGGGGCACTTGACGTCGTCGCCTCCGGGGTCACGCAGACATCGATTGAGCGCCTGCCGGAATCGACGCTGGTTTACCTCCTCGGCAGCCGCTATTGCGAAACCGACCAGCTCTCCGAGATCGCCTGGCAGCGGTTCGGATCGGGACCGACCGGCTGGGCGCGCGTGCAAGCAATCTGCGATTTCGTGCACCGGCACATCGAATTCGGCTACCAGCACGCCCGCTCAACCCGCACCGCGAGGGAGGCGTACAACGAGCGCCGAGGCGTGTGCCGCGACTATGCCCATCTGGCGATCGCGTTCTGCCGCTGCATGAATATACCGGCGCGCTATTGCACCGGGTATCTCGGCGATATGGGCACGGAGCCACCCTACGGGCCGATGGACTTCGCGGCCTGGTTCGAGGCCTATCTCGGCAACCGCTGGTACACCTTCGATCCGCGCAACAACACGCCCCGTATCGGGCGTGTCCTTATTGCACAGGGCCGCGACGCCTGCGACGTCGCGTTGGCCAGCACTTTCGGCCCGGGGGCCTTGCAGAGCTTCAAGGTCTGGACCGACGAGATCGCGGGAGCCTGAATGCCTTCGCACCGACAGCATCGACTCCACTGGCCAACCGGCAGTCCGCCGCCATGACCTATTGCGTAGGCGTCAAGCTCGAAGAAGGGTTGATCTTCGCCAGCGACTCGCGCACTCACGCCGGCGTGGACAACTACGCAAAGTTCTGCAAGATGACCGTGTTCGAGCGGGCTGGAGATCGCGTGCTGGTGCTGCTCAGCTCCGGCGGCCTTGCGGCCACCCAGGCGGTAATCAGTATATTGCGCCAGCGCGCCAGCGCCAAGCCGCCCCACATCTGGACAGTCACCTCGATGTTCGATGTGGCCAATCTGGTAGCCGACGCGATGCGTGACATCGAGCGTCGCGATGGCCCATTTCTCGAAAGCGGCGGTCTGAAGTTCAACGCCTCTTTCATCCTCGGCGGTCAGCTCACCGGGGAGGACCCGCGGCTGTTCCGCATCTACGCAGAAGGTAATTTCATCGAAGCGGGCCCGGACACCAGCTTTCTGCAGACCGGCGAGGCCAAGTACGGCAAACCGATCCTCGACCTCGCGGGGACACCGAGCGCGACCCTCGAGGATGCGACCAAGTGCGTATTGGTCTCGTTCGACTCGACAATGCTCAGCAATCTCTCGGTGGGCATGCCGATCGACTTGCTCTGCTACGCTCGCGACAGCCTGGAGATCACGATGAAGCGCCGCTTCGACGCCGGAGACGTTTACTTCGAGAAGCTCAGGAATGAATGGATCGTCGGCACGCGAAAGCTCTTCCACGAGCTGCCTGCGATGGAGTGGTAGCGTCGGGCGCGGGCGACGCTCTGATGTCGTCATGAGCCGGACTGCACACCACCTCCACCAGCGTCTCCATAAGTGCGGCTTGGATTACTGGAGTCGCCGCCAGGGCACTCAGAAGGTGGGCGGCTGGCCCGAACGATACGCGAAGACCGTCACGCCACGCCGATGTCGCCATGGGGCACGCCGAGGCCGCCGGCCGCGGCAACATCCAGTGGTTCACCGAGGCGATGCTGCAGGAAACCGTTGATCGCCTCGCCCTCGGCAGCGCCCTCCGCCACGCCGTGGAGAACCAGGAGCTGTCGCTGCACTACCAGCCGTAGATCTGCCTGAAGTCCGGACGCGTGGTGGGCATGGAAGCACTGATGCGTTGGAAACACCCGGAGCGCGGCTTCATCGCGCCAAACCGTTTCATTCCGGTGGCGGAAGAGACCGGCGAAATTATCTCGCTTGGTCAATGGACGCTGAAAACCGCCTGCCTCGAAGCGGCCCGCATCCAGCGTGACACGGACCAGCCTTTGGTAATGGCGGTAAACGTCTCGCCGCGTCAATTTCAACAGCAGGACTGACTCGAAATGGTGCGGGAAACATTAAAGCAAAGTGGCTTGGCACCCGAACATCTGGAGCTGGAAATCACCGAAGGCATGCTGATGTGCAACCCGAAGAGCGGGCTCCCGCTATATGCCTTCAGACGGTAGCACTATGCTCGGATGCTCAACGGTTGCTGCGCCGGCTTTGCGCTCTGTTCGATGCCTGCTACGGAACTGACGAGCCGGTGCCACCGCCCTGGACCATCCTGCAACGCGGTGCCGTGAGGATTCGGCAAACAGCGCTCGCTCCGAGTGCTGGTGAACCGACTTGCCACTCAATTGGACTGGCGCGAGGGAACGTAGTGGAGTAGGCGATCAGTTTCCTTCTTGACCACGGCGTAACACTCGCAACTGAGCGCCTCCAGTTTGGTCCGGTCCAGCACGGTGATGTGTCCACGGCGGTATTCGATCACGCCTTGCTTCTGCAACTTGCCGGCGGCATCGGTGACACCTTCGCGGCGCACGCCCAGCATGTTGGCGATCAGTTCCTGGGTCATGGTCAATCGGTTGCTCGGCAGGCGATCCAGAGAGAGCAGCAGCCAGCGACACAGTTGCTGGTCCACGGTGTGATGCCGGTTGCAGACCGCAGTCTGGGACATTTGTGTGATGAGCGACTGTGTGTAGCGCAGCATCAGCAGCAGCATCTCGCCGTGGCGATTGAACTCGTCCTTGAGTCGTTGTCCCGGCAACTGGTAGGCAGAGCCGGCGCTCTGCACGATGGCACGGCTCGGGGTGCTTTCGCCGCCCATGAACAAGGAGATGCCGACAAGACCCTCGTTGCCCACCACCGAGATTTCCGCCGACGCGCCGTTTTCCATCACGAAGAGCAGCGACACGATGGAGTCGGTCGGAAAATAGACGTGTCGCAAGGTGTCCCCGGATTCATACAAGACCTTGCCGAGCGGAAGCGGCATCAGTTGCAGATGCGGGAACAGGCGGTTCTGAACTTCGGCAGGCAATGCAGCCAGAAGATGATTTTGTTGCGGGGTGGGCGTCTCGGCCATATCAACCACCGTTTGCGTGAAACCGGCGGGAAATAACTCCCTGTTTGACGGAGAATATTCCTGTCTCCGCTCGCTGTGTGCGCCACCCCACACAACATACTAAAAAATCTCTGGAAAAGATTGTTGCGGCGGAGGCTTTTTGCGCTAACACCGACTCCCAGATGGATCGGGTGGCGCTTTCCGCCAAGAAAAAAGCCCCCAAGTACGTCTTGGGGGCTGTGGTCTAACAGGTGATCAACAGATTTGGTGAACGCCTATGCGCAAGGTCAGGGGTAATTTCTATTTGGCGTTGACGGACTGCTCTAACGCAGACGCGGGGGCAAACTTCACTACGCGCTTGGCCGGGATGTTGATCGGCGCACCGGTGCCCGGATTGCGACCGGTGCGTGCGGCGCGGTCAGCGACAGTGAACGCACCGAAACCTGGGAAGGCCACGCGCTCGCCCTTCTCCAGAGCGGCGCCGATCTGGTCGAACAACGAACTGACAAGCTCGCTGGCCTGGGTCTTCGGAATTCCAAACTTCTCGCTCAGGCTGGCGAGCAAATCGTCTTTTGTCATCTTTGACTCCCTCTGGGGTGTGGTGATGGGTTCTGGGCGCTGTGTCGTCGTGTCGCCAGCGCGTGGGCCTCGATACCGAGGCGCAGAGCTGAAGTATAAACGCGTGCCAGCGCCTCGTTGCCCACCTGTTCCAACTCGGTCCGGCCGGCGTCGATGCGTTCGGCCAGGAAGTGCAGCAGCGCATTGGCGAGCGCCTGGCTTTCATGCGGCTCGACGCGGACTGGCTCGCTCATGTAGATGATGCGGCTTTGGCGTGCTTGTAGAAAATCGCAGAAACCTTACGGCGATCTTTGATCTTCCGCACCTGCACCACGATGTCCACCACGCCGCGCAGGTAGGCCAGAATCTGTTCGCGGGTCAACGAGGCATTGCCCTGCATCACCATCAGCGCCAAGCGCTCGAAGGCCAGCGCCGGCGAGTCGGCGTGCACGCTGGTCAGCGATCCGGGATGGCCGCTGTTGACCGCGTGCAGAAAGCTGCCGGCTTCCGCGCCGCGCAGCTCGCCCAGGATGATGCGGTCCGGGCGCAGACGCAGGCAGGCTTCGAGCAAGTCTTGTATCGTGACTTTGGCCACGCCCTGACCTCCCTTGCTGGCGAGCAGATGCGCAGTGTTCGGAACGCTGGTTCGCAGCTCGCGCACGTCCTCGATGGTCAACAGGCGCTCGTCCTGGGGCACTTCGCGCAATAGGGTGTTGAGGAAAGTGGTCTTGCCGCTATTGGTTGAGCCCGATACCACGATATTTCGGCGGCAGCGCACCGCCTGCCGCAGAAACTCTTTCAGTCGATACGAGGCGAGAAGATCACGCAACTCGATGTCTTCGGGGCTGAGTGCGTCGTCTTGCACCACCTCAACGTGTTCAAACATGCCGGATGCTTCGTAGTCTTCCAACGTGTACTGCCGCTCGGCTTGTCGCCGGAACGACATCACCACCGTTCCGGCCTCGCAGGCCGGCGGCATCACCACCTGTACGCGCTGGCCGGTCGGCAGCCAAGCCGATAGCAGCGGACGCTCCTCATTGATGATTTGATGCGTCTCGTAGGCAATCAGCGAAGCCAAACGCTGCAGATGTTCGTAGCTCAGCTCCGGGATTGGGAGTCGCTGCATGCTGCCGGCGTCGTCCACGAATACTTCCCCCGGCCGGTTGATCGACACTTCATTGATCTCTGGCCGCGCTAGCAATGCCGCCAGCGGACCCAGGAAGGTCCGCAGCGCTGCCCCGGCCGGATCGAGCTTCGCGACCTTGGCGTTCATCGCTGCGCCGTTGCCGAAATAGGATCGAAGACCAGGTCTCGCGCCACAAACACCTGCACCTGCGCGCCCTGGTCCACGTAGACGGTCGGCGGGATGTTGATGCTGTCCTGCAGGGACCCCTGAGCCACCTGGCCGAAGCCCTGCGAGGTATTGATAACAAAGGTATTGCCGCCCTGGCTGGCGGTCGTTGCTGAGCCAATCAGCGACAGCAGGAACGCGGCGCCGAAGCGCTCTACAAAATGGCGGTCGATAGTGCCAGTGAGTCCCGCCCGGCCAATATCGTCGGTCCCCGGTGAACCGATAGCCACGTCCGTCCCGTCCGGCTCCAGCAGCCGCGTCCAGATCACGAACACCCGCGTCTGGCCGCGCACCAGGCCGGAGCGATATTCGCCGATCAGGCGTGACCCTCTGCGGATCAACCGCCGGCCGCCGTCCTCACTCCATACGTCCGAGGTGACGACCGCGCGCAGCTTGCCGGGCAGATCGGAGCTGATGGCCGTCTCCAGCGTGGCCGCCAGCATCTTGCCTTCGGCGATGCGGTCGTTCATCGATATGCGATGCGCCGCGGCAACCTCGGCTTGCTTATCGGAGGCGGCCTTTGCGAAAGCCTGCGTGCGCTCGGCATAACCTTCAGCCGGTGTGCTGCGGTCTTGGCGCTGCTGGTCCGACGATGTGGCCGCGTTTGCGCTCTGCAAGTGGGTGGCGAGTAACGAAGTTAGAGCGTCCGGGGCAGGGGACTTGGCCGGCGGCGTCTGGTCCTCATGTCCAGAGCCGTCATAAATCAGCATCGGCGAACGCAGCCGTGCTTCCTCCTTCTGACGCGCCGACTCGGCCGCTTCGCCGGACTGCGGCGTCCTGTTCTGCCCCGGTACAGGAGGTGGCGGAAACCCTGCCGCCGCTTCCTCGGGCGTCAACGGCGGCAAGGGGGGCGGAGCCGGCGCTGCCGGTGGCAGCCCCGGCGAATTGGCGATGGCCGGCGCCTTGGTCGCCGCCTGGGGCTTACTGCTCTTCGCGCCGCTGACGAACAGAAAGCCCACCACCAGCAGAATCACCAGCGCGCCGGCAACCATGCCGAGCTTGTTGCGGTTGCGGCCCTCGACCACGGGGCTGACGCCCCGCGCGCGGCGCTCCTCGTCCTCGGGGTATTGCTGGCCTTCGTCGTTCGGCGTGGCCATGACTCAAGGCTCCGTTGCGGTTGAGGGTGCGGGCGTGGCCTGTTCGATGGGCTCGGGCTTCGAGGCAACTGCCGCCGGTGCGGCTTTGAATGCGGCCTCGTTATAGACGCAAACATCGCCCTCGCGGCTGCGCAAGGTGAATTGCTTGCCTGTACGCTCGACTACCACGTACTTGCCGGAGACGTGGTAATTCAACAGGGATTCGTTTTTGCCGTCCATGACCAAGAAGATCGCCGGCACGTCCTGCCGCTCTTTGAATTGGAAGTAGGTAAACGTCCCGTCGTCGAACGCATGCAGCGGCGCCAGCTCGGGTTTGCCCTGAAAGGTGTAATCCAGATTCCAGGCCGATGGATCAAGCTTGCGGTCGGGCACGACTTCCTGCTGCTTGTCATGCGCGACCGCGGCGAGCTGGGCCTGCACTTTGGCGTCCTCTTCCTGCGGGTATTTGAAGCGCACGATGTAGCTCATGTCGCCGACCTCGGCGATGAGGTTGACCGCGATCAGCTCGAAGGCGTAGCTGCGGCGGTTCGAGACCACCGCCAGGTTGGTGTGGGCCTTGGGCTCCACCGGCTTGAGAAACAGCAGGTTTCCGTCTTTGTTCGGCACCACCTGCCAGGCCAGGGAATCGCCGATTGACAGCGATTCGATTTTCTCGCCCTCGCCGAATTGGATCATCTGCTGGAAGCCGGCATGACCCTTGATAACGACCACTTGGGAGGGGTCATAGACGAGGGTGCGGATGCGGGGATCTTCTGGGCCGGACTCGGGCAGCTCCGCCGCGGCGGCGGAGCCAGCCAGCAGCATCAATACGGCAATCCATTTCATGGTGTTCTCTCCTTGGGCAAAGACTCCTGATCGACGCGGTAGGCCGTGACGACGAAGCCGAGCGGATTGCGCAGGCGCTGGGAGAAGCCCATCCCTTCGGCGGAATAGCGGAATTCGACAGTGGCGATGAAGTTTTCGGTCGTTACGGCAGTGGCCTTGGTCACGGTCGCGGTGAAATGCACTTGGCCCAACGCGTCGCTTAATAGAACAACGCTATGCACGTCGATATTTCGTATAGCGCCCGCATATTTTGTATAGATCGAATCTGGGGTGCCTGGCTGAAACTGGGCCAACCAGGGCTTGAGCACGGCCTCAGTAGACCGGCCCTGCACCGCGCCGTAATACTGGTTGACGAGCGGGCGGTCGAAGGATTCCCGAGCAATAACATAGGTCGCCAGATCGGCCTTGCGTACTGCCTCCTGCTGGCTTATGGTCTGTCCTGTCAATTGCGTTTCTATATGGGCCTCCCCGGTGCTTCGGTCGACAACCACGGGAACCACGTCCGTCCGCTTCAGCGGGGCAAGGAATGCCACCGCGAGCATCGCGAGGCCCGCCAGAACGCCGAACCCCGCCGCCACGATCCAGGCGCGGTCGCGCGAAGCCTTGACCCGGCGATAGCCCTCCTCGTAGAAATCCTCGGCGGCTTTGAAGTAGCCGTCGAAGTCTTGTACCGGCCTGTCAGCGCCCACGACGATTCCCCTGCCTGGTCGGCCCCTGCGGCGGCCGAACCAGGAACCGCGCCCATTGCATGGCGCGGCGTCCGGCAAGCGCGCCGCCCCGGCTCACCGAATCCCTGAAAGCCCCCATCGTGCTCAGCGAGATGCCGCCGGCTATGGCGCTGGCTACGCCCACGATCTGCGACAGCAGCAGAATGGCCACCAGACCGGCCAGGGCCAGTTCGAGCACCTGCGGGAACGTCGCCGTCTCGGCGTTGGCGTCGATCTGCTGCACCTGGGTCTGCGCAATCGACAGAATCAGCGCCAGCACGCCGTAGACCAGGACCGGCACCAGGGCATAGTGAATCACCTGGCCAAGCCAGCCTTCAAACAATCTGCGCGTGTGTCCAAACAGGTAGCACAGCGCGAACAGCGGCGTCAGGATCAGCAGAACCGCAAGCCCGATCATGGCCAGGGCCAGCAGGAAGGCGGCATAGGCGGCAACACCCAGTGTAATGGCATAAACCACGACGGCAGCAAACAGCGGCGACAGCGTGTACAGATTGCCTCGGCTCCACAACTTGTCGCCTGCATCCATACCGGTGGTGTAGAACTGATCCATCGCCGTGTTCTGGCTGCCGGTGCCGCCACCGCCCACCAGTACGTTGCCAATGGAAGCCGGCGCCTGGACGAACAATTGCTCGATATAGTTGGTATAGAAATCCGCGTTCGTCGCCAGGACGTAGACAAACAGCATGATGGCAAGCCGTCCGAAGGCTCCACGCACCGACAGCGTGGCGTGCCCGGTCAGCATCAGTACGCCGTACACCGCCACGAAGATGCTCAGGCACAGGCGCAGCGGCGTCACCACGGCATCGCGCACGCGGTCATACCCTGTGATCAGGAAGCTGTTGACCGCCAGATCGACATTGTTGAGGAAATCCGTAAAGACCGTGCTCATGGCCGCGGCCCCTCGTGCGCGGCATGGCTGATTCTAGGATCGAGAACGTCGCGGACCGTGGCGTCGGCGAAGCCGGCGCCGTGTGCCTTGTCCAGCAGATATTGCTCCAGGGATGTACAGCGGTTCAGATAGATGCGGTTGGAGCCGGCGACCGGCAGGCCGAACTTGTCCTGTGAACAGGGCAGATAGGCGATCCAATCGCCTTGCGTCTGTGTTACCCCGAAAAACAGCTCCCGGATTTGCAGATCACCCAGCTTGCGCCGTAGCGGGTTGGGATCGTCCGGGTGTGGCTGCCGTGCCGGATCGGCTGTGGCCTGTTGTTCGGACTGCTGCCGGGCAGCATCCATCGCCTGCACCAGCTTGTCCTGCGAAGCATCGCCATGCCCACAGCCGGCGACCATGGTCGCCAGCAGGGGCAGAGCGAGATGTAGTGGCATCCTTGCCATACAACCTCCTTGAACTGCGTTACGGAATGGAATTCAGGGGACCGCATCCCTCGTCCAAAAACGAGGGATGCTGGCACGGCGCTTTCAAATCCTCGTGGGCGCAGCCCACCAGCGCCCAAGCCAGCGTCAGCACCACGGCCAGGCGCATCATTGGACCTGGTACGGCACGAACGCCGCCTCCTGTACCTTGCCGCGCAACTGCGCGGCGTTGGCGGACCCTTGCACCTGGATCTGCGCCGCCTGAAGCTGGATCATCTGCGTCAGCGCTTCGTTCACTTCTGCCAGCAGGCGGGCGTTGAGGTCGATGGAGGCTTTCAGGTCATTGGTGCCGTTGATCTGGCTCAGGTATTGCTGTACCCGCTGCATCCTGGCCTGGGTCTGGTTGTAGGCGGCCTGACCCAGGCCTGCCGCCGCGGCGGTGGCACCAGTGCTGGCGGTATATGCCTGCGCATTGGCGGTATTGCCCGGAAAGACCTGCGATCCGGATTGCGTGATGCCCTGCGTCTGGGCGAAAGATTGGGATGCGCGCTGCACATCGGCGGCATTGCCGGGCAGACCGCCTTGCTGAAGCACCTGCAAGGACTGCTGCCAGGAGCCGGGTGCGTACATCCGCATCTGCTGGTCAGAGCTGGCATTGAACAACCCGCCCATGTTGCGGCTGCCAGTCAGGGACTGATATTGCTGCTGCATCTGCGTGTACTGGCGCTCCAACTGTTGCAGTTGGGCCGTGAGTTGCATGAATGCCTCAAGGGCCTGTGCCAGGTTGGCGATGTCGATCACCGGGTAATCGGCCCGGGCGGGTGCGCCGATGGCGACCGTGATGGCCAACAGGACGGACAGGAATACTCGCTTCGCTTTCATGGGGACTTCCTCCGTTGATGAAACACCGGCATCCAAGCCGGTGGGTCTTCGCCGACTTCGGCGAGAATCTTGTCCAGCAGTTCCACGGTGTTCTGACGACCGGACAGGATGGCGATCTCATCGGCCATGCCGCCCAGATCGAGCTTGCAGATCACGCTATGCTGGCCGTGCTTGACCAGGAAGCAGCGGCTTTCCTTGTCCAGGGTCAGAACCAGTTCCAGCTCGCGCCGTGACAGGTTGTAGCCCTCGAACTTCTTGGCTTCGCTGTTCGGGTTGGGCATAAAGATGTGCGTCGGCGACTGGCTGACGATGACGCCGCCCACCGCGCTGCTGGTAATCGACTCCGGCGACTGCGAGGCGAACACCACCAGGCCGCCGCGCTTGCGGATGGTGCGTTCCCAGTTTTCGACTAGGGGCGCCATGACCGGATCGGCCACCACCGCCCAGCCTTCGTCGATGACGATGATGGTGGGCTGTCCCTCGGATAGCACCCGGTCTACCCGTTCCAGCATGTAATACAGCGCCGGCACCCGGATGATCGGATCGCTCAGGACTTCGGTCAGGTCGAAGCCGATCACCTGCTGATCCAGTGTCAGCCGGTCGTCCTCGTTGTCGAACAGCCAGGCGTATTGCCCTTCGCCATGCCAGGGCTGCAGGCGCTCCATCAGGCCGCCGGCACTGATGCGCGGGATGAAGGCAGCGATGACAGCCAGGCGCCGTTCCGCTTCCGGCAGCCTGAACGTGTCATTTACGGCCTGCCGCACCAACTGCGATTCCTGCGCCGAGAGCCCTTCGCCGCGTGCGGTCAGCAGGGTTCCCAGCCAGTTGGTGAGGAAGGCCCGGGTCACCGGCGACTCCGGCAGGCGCAGGGGGTTGAACCCCGTGGGCTGACCCTGGCGGATGACGCTATAGCGACCGCCCACCGCCCGGATGAACAAGTCCGCTCCGCGGTCCTTGTCGAAATAGATGATGCGGGCACCGGTGCGCAGGGCCTGGCTGAGAAGGAAGGTCATCAGTGCCGTCTTGCCGCTGCCGCTGGCGCCCACGATGATGGTGTTGCCGTTGTCGCCGTCGTGGAAGTTGAAAAAGTACGGGGTGCCGCTGACCGTTTCCAGGATGGTGATGGCCGGACCCCATTGATTCCCGGCCGGCTTGCCGTAGGCGTAGTTGTGCAGGGAAGCGAAGGCGGCGAAGTTTTTACTGGAGATCGGCGCCGGCCTGGCGATGTAGGCGAAGTTGGCGGGGAGCTGGGCCCAGCGGGCCAGCTCCATCGCACCGCCGGATTCCCGGACGGTGATCAGGCCCAGATCGGACAGGCGCTTGTCCACCTCGTTGCAGGCCCGGTCCAGCTCGTCCGCGCGCTCGACGATCGGAACGACCGAAAAGTGGTGACTGCCGTATACCAGACGGCCGCTCGCCAGGTCGTCGCGGGCCTCCTCGATCTCATCGATCTGCGACAGGGCCGGATCGTCGATGTTTTCCATGATCCGGGCCTGCTTGGCCAGGGCCTCCAGCGCGGTGGCCCTGCCGATGAAGGCGAAGGACTGCGTGACGATGGCCTCACACGGCAGTGTGTACAGCGCATCCAGCATTCCGGCATGGGTTTGAGCCCCATAGTCCTTGATCGTGAGCGCCGCGCCGAAACGAGACCAGCCCGGTCCGCGCATCTCGAAGGCTTCGCTGCCGAGAGAATCTGTCGAGCCGGATAGATAGGCGTCAAGCGATATGGCCGGCACGGTCGTCCCCAGGTAGCCATCCAGCGACTCGCCCGGCAGCGCCACCGGACGGTCGCGTCCGGTCAGCAGGTGATGGATGAAGCGCAGCGGCTCCGAGAGCAGGCCAAAGTCGGTTTCGACGGTGCCGAGCCGGCGCGCGCCGTAGGGTGCCAGCTTCGCCCCCAGGTTTTCGGCCTGCTGGTGCAGTTCCTTTAGAGCCTGCGAACGTTCGTGCTGGCCTTGCTCCCGATCCTTGGCCGGGGACAGTGCCCGCGACAGCCGCACCGCCAGTCCGGCGGCGCCCTTGGGGGCGCGGCGGACCAGGCTCACGTACAGGTCGTTGACGTACAGCTTGCGCTCACCCAACCGGCCGAACCACTTGCGGTCGAGATCGGCGGCGAAGCCGGGCGGGATCTTGCCGCCGACTGTGGGCTGCACCCGGCGGCGGACGATGTGCTGCCACAGTGCGTATTCGCCGCCGGCGAGTGCGCGGAGCAGGGTATTACGGGTGGTCTTGAGCCGGTCCAGTTCGTTGGCGTCCTCGGTCTCGAAGCTCTTGCCTTCGAGCTTGAGCATCTGGACCAGGTCGCCGTTGCGCGTTTCCAGGGTCCAAGGATCGACTTTGCGGATATAGGGGATGTGTTGCGCGCTGCTGGCTTCTCTTGCGGAAACTTGCGCCGCCGGGCTGCGCCTTGCCGCGGCTTTTAGGATCGCGGCGCGGCGGTTCATGGCGGCTTAGTGGGGCAGGTACAGGTTGCAGCGATGCCGCGGCCGGTTGCGAACCGGCCGGGCACGCTGCGCCACCCGGAACAGGATGTCGAAGAAGCGCGCATCCCATTTGCACAACACCACGCCGAGTACGTGCAGGGGGATGATGATGAGCAGGTAGAGCAGGTTGTTGCCCATCAGGAACAGGATCGCCGCCGTCATGCCCTCGACGACGAAATAGCTGTAGGTCACCCCGAACATCATCAGCGGCCGGGTCATGCCGACTACCAGGGGATCGCGTTCGGTATGGGCAGCATCCATCTCAACTGCCGGCCGAAGTCGTGAAGAACGACACGAATGCCGCGGCGCCAAAGATCAGCACAATGCCGCCGATGATCGATCCTGCCCAGGCCCACCGCATGCGGCCCATCATTGCAAGGATGCCGAGGCAGGCCACGGCAATGCCCGCCAGGGTGCGGCTCATCGTACCCTGCAGGAAGGAGAGGATGGCGGTGAGCGTGCTGCTGATCGGGGCGATGTCCTGCGCCTGAGCCAGCAACGGGATGTAAGCGAGTGTCAACGCTACCCAATATACGGTTGCCGCATTCGCCTTCCTTGGCTTCATGAGCCTGTTCTCCAGTACGGCCGGCTCTCGCGCCGGCAAGCCGAATCTAGGCTTTCCGCAAAGATGAATTCCAGTGGAAAGGCCATCGCTTTATTCAATTGATGCCTACAGGTAGAAACTCCTCCCGTCTGTTTGCGTTGACCATAAGCGTCCCGCGCGGTACGGATCATTCCTGGATTGCAAGGATTGCTGCCATGAATCGATACGGAGCGTTATTCGGAGTCGGCCTTTGTCTGTCGTCCGTGACACATGCAGGTGTGCCACTCGATCCCAATGAGCTGCGCTGTATCGAGGCATCGGCGCGCTTCAACGCGCTGCCGCCCGCACTTCTGTTAGCGGTGCGCCAGCAAGAGGGCGGACGCGTCGGAGCTTGGCGCCGCAATGCCGACGGCTCGTTCGACTACGGCGTGATGCAGATCAATTCTATTTGGCTGCCGGTGCTCGCGCCCGAGGGCTATACGGCGGCTGCGCTGACTTACGACACTTGCGCATCCATCGCCGCAGCCTCCTGGATCATGGCACACGCACTTTCGACCCATGGAGCCTGGAACCGGATTGATGCGAACCCATTGGCATTTTGGCGCGCCGTCGGTGACTACCACTCGCATACGCCGCAGCTCAATCGCGTCTACGCCGAACAGATCTGGGCGGGCTACCGGCGTCAGTCCGGGCAACGACTGCCATGAGCGCGCGACGGCGCGCTCGGAAGCGGCGGGCACCGACGCGAAACGCGCGGGCCGCGCAGCGGCGTGCGCCTGCCAAGGCATCCGGCACCGCAAAACTTGTGACAAGGACCGATGCCTGAACAGGCGCCGCACCTTCCTATCCCCGACAGGAGACAATCCGGTGCAGATCATGGTTGACATATCCGACGAGGACGTAAAGCTCATTCAGCAACTGCTGGACTCATTTGCAGTGGACGAGTTCAACACCCACGGCAAGCTGGACTTGCAGGTGCTCGCCGGCTTGCTGCTGGAAGATGCCGCGCTCGCCTGGCGGCGTCCCGGTAGTTGGGAGGGGGCCAATATGCTCCAAGTGCTGTCGAGCCACGGCTATCAAGTGAGAACGCGCGCATGAAACGCGAAGCGGTCGCGCACTCAGTTGGCTATGGGCGGAGGGTTGGTCTTGGGCGTGCGCCGAGACAACTCCGCTTCGGCCAGCCGCGTGGCGCGCTGCAAGGCATCTTCCACGATCTGGTCCAGGGGAAACATCGCGTCGTTGCCCAGAGCCTTGAGCTTGGCTTGCACGTCGCGGATGCGCTCATGCAGCTCCTCGCTGATATGGCAGTGGATGATGGCGGTCTTGGCTTTGGTGACGAGAATCGACTTCGGCATGGCGCACACTCCTTGTGCTGCTTGGAAAGGCGAGGGGACCGAACGCTAGACCGTCAATGCAGAGGGCTGGACCGCTTTGCGCCAGCGGTGCAGTGCCACCAGCGACCAGATCGCCTCGACCACGCCAAAAGGCCAGGCCCCTTGCAGGAAGCCGTACACCGACCCCAGGGCACAGGAGCCGGCGAAGCCGAGGATATAACTGCGGCTGCGATGCTCCAGCGCATAGCACAGCAGCATGGCGGTAACGGCGAACAATCCGAATGCGGTCAGGCGGTCCATAAACGTGGTACTTGGTTCAGCGGGCGAAGGTCTTGGACCCGGGGGCAGCGATGCTAGACCAAGTTTGGCAGAAGCGGAATAGGCTGCCAGCGGAGAGGCGGGCCAAAAGCGGGGAAAAGCGTGAAGGCGCCGATTCGCAAAATGTGGGACATTTTGGTTGGAGTGCAGGGCACTCCGGCGGCGCCTGCGCACGGTTCCCGTACGCTCGCCGGTGCTACGCACCGAGACAGCAAAGCCGGTGAAGCATGCCCGCCCTCCGCCACCAGAAACGCAGTGAAACCTTCCGCGTGCGGCTGACCGACCACGAACACGACGGTCTGCTGGACCTTGCACGACGCACCGGTATCCCACGGTCCAAGCTGGCCCGCAAAGCCCTGCGAGAACTCATTACCGGCGGCGTGCATCTGCTTGAGCGCGAGCAATTGGCGGCGCTGGAAGTGGCCCGCCAGTTGCGGCTGATCGGCATCAACCTGAACCAGATCGCCAAGCGCATGAACCAGCTCGCCGGCGATCGCGATACTCTGGTGCAGGTGAGGCAAGAGAACGAGCGACTGCAATCAGCGGTGATGGAAAGCGAGGATCACTGGCGTGGCCTGGTGGTGATGGCACGCACTCGCGCGGTGCCGGAGTACGGCCATGACTGATCGGCACGACGGCGAGGAGTTGCTACGTCACCAACCCCGTGGGCGGAAGGGAAAATCAGGTCGCTTGCTCGGTCCCGGCAGCGGCTATCGGCGCCCTGGCGGAGGAGGAAATGCCACATTGGGCCGGAGCCTGCGCATCGCCCAACTGCGACCACAGGCCATCCTCAAGATCACGCGCTATGGCCACGGCGGATACAAGGTTATCGATCACTCCCACTACATCCGCCGGCACGGCAAGCTGACGCTCGAAGACGAGGCCGGTAATGTGATTGATGATCCTGCTGCGATACGGCGACGCGTCCGGCAATGGGTGGAACTGTCCGGCGTCAACATGGAAGAACCTGGCGCGCAGGTAAAACGGAAGCGTCGGGTAACGGCACATTTCATACTCGAT
>JAQGNS010000296.1 GCA_028291705.1 Nevskia sp. | reverse complement strand
CTGGATTTCGTGCGCCTGCGGGGCGACGTCGTGTGCTTCCAGTTTGAAGCCCGACTCCTCGCCGTTGAGGAAATCTCCCAGGTAACGGTAAGCCCCGCGCTTGGGATCGAACAGGTCGGCGACGAATTCCGTGGTGGCGGGAAAGGCATCGTTGCCGGCAGGGCCGTAGACCGGCAGCGGCCGCTGCCGATCCTCGAAATAGGCCGACTTCATCAGGGCCGGGAAATCGGCCGTGTGGTCGATGTGCAGATGCGAGAAGAGGACGGCATCGAGTTGCGACACCTTGGCTCCAGCCTGGCCGAAGCGCAGGGCGCTGCCGCCGCCGCTGTCGATCAATACGCGCGGATGGCCGTTCAGCCACACCAGGTAACTGGTCGAGGCGCGGCGGTCCTCCATTTCGGGGCCGCCCGATCCCAGTACTTGCAGTTCGACGCCATGGCCGGTGCAGGATCTGGGATGCGTTACGGATGGCGCGGCCTGGCTTGCTGCCCAGGGACAGGCCAGCACAAGGCAGGCGGAGAGGCGCAGGACTGCGCGCAAGTTCATCGGAATCTCGCTGCGGACATAAGGCGATCAGCCGGTGTAGCGAACGTAGCCCGGGTAGCGCTACGCGCTTCCCGGGCTACCGGTGCCACGCGTTGGATCAGCCCAGCGTGATGACGCTGTTCAGCAGCAAGCGTACCAGCATGGTCTGCCGCGTCACCCCGGTCTTGCAGAAGATCGAGCGCAGATGGGTACGGGCGGTATTGCGGCGCACGTCCATCTTTTCCGCCGCTTCATCCAGGGTCAGGCCCTCGGCCAGCAGCAAGGCCAGGGCGGCTTCCATGCGGGTCAGGCCGAACAGGCGGCGCACCAGTTCGTGCGAGGGCTGGGCGGCGCTGGATTCGGGATCGCGCAGGAATACGGCGACGGCGGGGCGCTGGCGGCTTTCCGACCAGGTGCCGAGCGGGATCTGCCGCACCAGCACGCCGAGCTTGGCGCGGCCGGAGGGGCGGGTGACGGACATGGCTTCGACCACCGCTGGAGGACCCTTGTCGGCGACGGTGCCGCTGAGCGCCTGGCGTACCATGCGCTGCAGCTCGCGCCCTTCCTGGGTCACTTCCACCGACAGGTTGTTGCCGCTGAGCCAGATGCCGTCCTTCTCCGACAGGATGCGGCGCGCTTCCTGGTTGGTTTCGAGGATGGCGCCGTTCTGCGAGAAGCTGATGATGCCCAGCTGCATGCGGTTGACGGTACCGGCGAAGAGCTGCCGTTCGCACTCGAGGAAATCCAGGCGGGCATGCAACTGGATGGAGCGTTTCAGATGCGGTAGCAGGAAGCGCACCAGCGCCTTGTCCTCGCTGCTGAAGGGCTGGGCCTCATGCGAGCGGGTGACGCGCAGGCGGCACTCGATGCCTTCCTTGGTGTAGATATCCGCGCCGAGCAGGTGGCGCACGCCCAGCGGGCGCAAGTATTCCTGGTACACCGTGCTTTGCAGCCACTGTTTGCCGATCAGCTCTTCCGCCGTGACCACCTCGCCCTCGGCCAGGCGCACGAAGGGATCCATGGAGAAGAAGTGGGTTTCGTAGGACTCGATGCCCTGCTTGGTGACGGTGCCGGTGTTGATCATCACCCCGGCGTTTTCCGAGGACGGCGGCCGCAGCATCAGGGTGACGTGGGCGGCCTGCAGGCTGTCGCGCATCAGTTGCAGCGCGGCCTGCCACGGCGGCGATTCCATCGCGCCCTCGTAGATGGCGCCGATCAGGCGGTCCAGTGGGGCCAGGCCCACGGCTTCCGCCAGGTTGTCCAGGGAAAACTTGCCGCCGTTGCGGCCGATGGACCCTTCATTGTCGGTAAATGTCGACTTCGCTACCAAAGGCATTGACCCTCCTCACTCTGTCATGCCGAACTCCATCCCCGGCGTTTTTGGGTTTTGGTATGAACGCCGCGGGTGAAGCCTGAAATTTTCGGTCGGTTCTGTTGGTCGGTCCTCGTACCGTAAGACGGCCGACCGGAGTCAGCCTGCTCTCAATGGCCTAAGTATATGCCAGTGTATAACCCGAACGGACGATTCTGGAGGATAGCCGGCAGGCGGACCATTGCGCATTGACATTTGCCGCCAGCAGGGCCGTTTTGCGGCCCTTGACGGCAGCCTTCCACTGACCGACGGAAATCCGGATGCCCAGCGAAAAACTGATGAAACAGGGGATGCAGGCCTATATCGACGCCTTCAACCGCTCGGACGCCGATGGCGTCGCCGCCCTGTATGCCGACGACGCCACCGTGGAAGACCCCGTCGGCAAGGACGTGATGGTCGGCAAGGCGAAAATCGCCGCCTTCTACAAGATGTCCATCGCCACCGGCGCCCGCCTGGCCCTGGCGGCGCCGATCCGTGCCTCCCACGGCAATTCCGCCGCCATGGCCTTCGACGTGCAGCTCAACATGCCGCAGGGCAAGGCGGTGATCCGGGTCATCGACGTGATGACCTTCAACGGGGACGGCAAATTCACTTCGATGCGGGCTTTCTGGGGGCCGGGCGACATGGAAATGCTCTGAAGCGGTGCATTGTCTTCTTTGCCGGTTCCGCTTGTATGCCATTGCCTTCCCGTCCCGGAAAGTGGCGTACATGGCATGCATGGAGAGCAGGTGAGGGGACGAGTCGACGGAGGCGAAAGCACGCACAGCGGTGATAACAGCAGGTATTGCCAAGTGGACAGTAAGCAGTAGTAGTAAGACGTAGTAGTAGGGGGTAGCAGCAGCTTGTGTAGGGTGAAGTGGTGGGGATGTTGGCTGTGTTGATGAATCGCGGCTTCTTCAAACAGTCCGGCAACCGCCCAGGTGAGCCATGCATGCCGCCATGCATGCCATATACGCCACTTTCCAGCACGGGTGCGGATGGCGCACATGCATGCCTGACTGGGTCGAAATGCGCCCCGAATGCCTTGCCGCAATGCATCACTAGTCATTTCGGACGATGACGCATTCCCCGTTTTCTGTGAAAAAGATCAACGACAAAAGCCGGTTTCCGCGCTCCTTGTTTCCACGCCGGAACCGGGTTCAAAAAACCGATCGAATTCTTTGAGTTTCAGGAGGACGCTGTGCCCACCCAAGCCCATAACGCCACGCCGCTGGTCAGCCCCGAGATCCTGCTGCAGCGCGCCCGCGAGATGGTGCCGGTGCTGGCTTCGCGCGCCAAGAAGACCGAAGAGCTGCGTCGCGTGCCGGACGAGACCGTGGCCGAGATGCAGGCGGCCGGCTTCTTCCGCGTGCTGCAGGCCAAGCAGTACGGCGGCTACGAGATGGACCCGCAGGTGTTCTACGACATCTGCATGACCCTGGCCGAGGGCTGCATGTCCACCGCCTGGATCTACGGCGTCATCGGCGTGCACAACTGGCAGCTGGCCTGCTTCGACCCACGCGCTTCCGAAGACGTGTGGGGCAAAGACACCTCGGTGCTGGTGGCCTCGACCTACATGCCCAAGGGGCAGGTCAAGCCGGTCGAGGGCGGCTTCCAGTTCAGCGGTCGCTGGGGCTTCTCCAGCGGCATCGACCACGCCCAGTGGGTGCTGCTCGGCGGCCTGATCTTCCCGGCCGACGGCAAGGGCCCGCCGGAATACCGCACCTTCCTGCTGCCGCGCAAGGATTTCGAAGTCATCGACACCTGGCACGTCATGGGCCTCAAGGGCACCGGCAGCAAGGACATCGTGGTCAAGGACGTGTTCGTGCCGGAGTACCGCACGCACAAGGCCACCGACGGCTTCATGGGCACCAACCCGGGCCGCCACACCTTCACCGCCGACCTGTACAAGCTGCCCTTCGGCCAGATCTTCGTCCGCGCCGTGTCCTCGGCGGCGATCGGCGGCCTGCAGGGCGCGCTCAACACCTTCCTCGATTTCGCCAAGGTGCGCGTCGGCGACATGGGCAACAAGACTTCGGAGCAGGCGCCGGCGCAGCTGGCGGCCGCCGAAGCGGCACTGGCCATCGACGAGATGAAGCTGGTGCTGCACCGCAACTTCGACGTGCTGATGGGCAAGATCCGCGCGAACCAGCCGCTGGACGACATCACCCAGCGCTCGCACTTCCGCTTCCAGGCGGCGCAGGTGGTGGACCGCTGCGCGCGCCACGCCTACCAGCTGTTCTCGGCCTGCGGCGGCCGCGGTATCTTCACCGACTTCCCGTTGCACCGCTACATGCACGACATCTACGCCGCGCGCGGCCATTACGCCAACAATCCGGAACAGTTCGGCCGCAACTACGGCAGTGTGCTGCTGGGTCGCGACAACAACGATTATTTTCTATGAGTTGTGGGATGGGCATGGGCATGAACGAGCCACCTCTCGCCACGCAGTACGACGTCATCGTGGTCGGTTCCGGCGCCGGCGGCATGACCGCCGCGCTGTGCTGCCAGGCGCAGGGCTTGTCGGCGCTGGTGGTCGAGAAGCAGGATGTCTACGGCGGCACCAGTGCGGTGTCCGGCGGCGGCATCTGGATACCCTGCAACGAGGACATTCCCAAGGTCGGCGGCACCGACTCCTTCGAGGAGGCGCTGACCTACCTCAAGGGCCTGATCGGCGAGGCGGTACCGCAGAGCCGTATCGAGGCCTACCTGCGCCAGGCGCCGGCCATGGTGCGCTTCCTCAAGGAGCGCTTCGGCATCGCCTTCCGCGCGGTGAAGAAATACCCCGATTATTTTCCGGACGCGCCCGGCGGCAAGCCGGGCTACCGCACCATGGAGCCGGTGGATTTCGACGCGTCCCGGCTCGGTGCCGAGTTCGACCGCATGCGCGGGCCCTACAAGGGCACGCAGCTGATGGGCCGCATCTCGATGGACCAGGTCGAGGCGCATATCCTCTTCACCCGCGCGCCGGGCTGGATCTGGCTGATGCTGCGCATGATGGGCCGCTACTGGTTCGACCTGCGCTGGCGCCGCCGCACCCAGCGCGACCGCCGCCTGGTGCTGGGGCAGGGGCTGGTCGCTTCGCTGCGGCAGGCCATGCTGGAGCAGAAGGTGCCGCTGTGGCTGGAGACGGGTTTTGAATCCCTGGTGGTGGAGAACGGCCGCGTCAGCGGCGTCGAAGTGACGAAGAACGGCCAGCGCCTGCGCCTCACCGCGCGGCGCGGCGTGATCATGGCCAGCGGCGGCTTCGAGGCCAACCAGCAGATGCGCGAGCAGTACCTGCCCAAGCCGACCAGTGTGGAATGGACCGCGGCGCCACCGATCAACCACGGTGAGGGCATCCGCGCCGGCCAGGCGCTGGGCGCCGCCACCGATTTCATGAACCTCACCTGGGGCTCGCCCACCGTCGTCACCGGCAAGGGGCCGGCCTGCGGCATCTTCGTCGAGCGCGCCCTGCCGGGCAGCGTGGTGGTCAACAAGCTGGGCAAGCGCTTCGTCAATGAGGCCGCGCCCTACACCGAGTTCGTCTACGCCATGTACGACGAGCAGGCGCGCAGCGGCGGCGCCGTGCCGTGCTGGTTGGTGTTCGACGCCACCTTCCGCAAGAAGTACCCGATGGGACCAATGTTGCCAGGTCAGATCCAGCCGGATTCGTCCCTGCCCAAGC
>JAQGNS010000289.1 GCA_028291705.1 Nevskia sp. | reverse complement strand
ACCTTGGCCGAGAAGCGCAGGGGACCCATCAATCACCGACAGGTGATTGATGGGCGCAGACATCGGGTCGCATTTCTTTTGGTTACTTTTCTTTGGGCGAAACCCAAAGAAAAGTAACCCGCCTTCAGGGCGGAACCGAACTTTCACCAAGCGCGGTCAATGACCCGCGTGCAAGCGCGTACGCAAAGGTTTCAGAGCCGCGAAGTTTCAGGATCGGATCAATTTCCCAGGGAGCCACTCCCAAATCCCGGTCCGGAACAGCAATCCCCCTCCCAGACGGGTAAAATCCTGCCCGCCATGACAGCCCTGACCCTGGCCCTCTCCAAGGGCCGCATCCTCGAAGACTGCACCCCCCTGCTGACGGCGGTGGGCATCGCCCCCGCGGGCGACGCCTCGCGGCTGTTGCGGCTGCCGACGCAGGACGCCAACGTCGAGTTGCTGGTGATCCGGCCGACCGACGTGCCGACGTATGTCGAGTACGGCGCGGCGGACCTGGGCATCGTCGGCAAGGACATCCTGCTGGAGCATGGCGGGGAGGCGCTGTACGAGCCGCTGGACCTGGGCATCGCGCGCTGCCGCCTGTCGGTGGCGACGCAGAAGGATTCGCCGCTGGTGAAGGGCGGCCTCGACGCGGCGGGTTCGCGGCGGCTGCGGGTGGCGACGAAGTACCCGGAAATGGCGCGGCGCTATTTCTCGGCGCGCGGCCAGCAGGTGGAGATCATCAAGCTGTACGGCTCGATGGAGCTGGCGCCCCTGGTCGGCCTGTCCGACGTGATCGTCGACCTCGTCGCCACCGGCAACACCCTGCGCGCCAATGGCCTGGTCGAGATCGTGACCATCTGCGAATCCAGCGCGCGCCTGGTGGTGAACAAGGCGGCAATGAAGATGAAGCACGCGGCGATCCGCGCCCTGCTGGACCGCTTCACCCTGGCGGTCGGCAATGTCTGAAGCGCCGCAGATCAGCCGGCTCGACAGCGGCGACGCCGATTTCGAGGCGCGGCTGACGGAGCTGCTGGACCGCGCGCCCGAGGCCGACCCGCAGGTCACGGCCAGCGTCACCGAGATCATCGCGGCGGTGCGCGCGCGCGGCGATGCGGCGCTGCTGGAATATACCAATCGTTTCGACCGCCGCAGCGTCACCGCCGCGGCGGAGCTGGAAGTCGGCCCCGCGCAGCGTGAGGCGGCCTGGAACTCCCTGCCGGCCGACCTGCGCGAGGCGCTGGACACGGCGGCGGCGCGCATCCGCGTCTATGCCGAGCGGCAGGCGCTGCAAGGCTGGGAATTCGGCGACGCCTTCGGCAATACCCTGGGCCAGCGGGTGACGCCGATGGACCGCGTCGGCATCTACGTGCCGGGCGGCAAGGCGGCCTATCCCTCCAGCGTGTTGATGAACGCGATCCCGGCCAAGGTGGCCGGCGTCGGCGAGATCGTCATGGTGGTGCCGGCGCCGGGCGGCGAGCTGAACCCGGTGGTGCTGGGCGCGGCGCACCTGGCCGGCGTCGATCGCCTGTTCACCATCGGCGGCGCGCAGGCTGTCGCCGCCCTGGCCTACGGCACCGTGGCGGTGCCGCCGGTGGACAAGATCGTCGGCCCGGGCAATGCCTATGTCGCGGCGGCCAAGCGCCTGGTGTTCGGCCGCGTCGGCATCGACTCCATCGCCGGGCCGTCGGAGATCGTGGTGGTCTGCGACGGCCTGACCGATCCGCGCTGGATCGCCATGGACCTGTTCTCCCAGGCCGAACACGACGAGCTGGCGCAGTCGATCCTGATTTCGCCGGACCGCGATTTCCTGCAGCGCGTCGCCGCCGCCATGGGCGAGCGCATGGCCGAGTTGCCGAGGGCCGAGATCGTGCGCGCCTCGCTGGCCGGACGCGGCGCCCTCATCGCGGTACGCGACCTGGACGAGGCCATCGAACTGTCCAATCGCATCGCGCCGGAACACCTGGAGCTGTCGGTGGCCGAGCCGCGCCTGTGGCTGCAGAAAGTGCGCCACGCCGGCGCCGTGTTCCTCGGCCGCCACACGCCGGAGGCCTTCGGCGATTACTGCGCCGGGCCGAATCACGTGCTGCCTACCAGCCGCGCGGCGCGGTTCTCCAACCCGCTCGGCGTCTACGAATTCCAGAAGCGCAGCAGCCTGATCGAGTGCTCGCCCGAGGGCGCACGGCAGCTCGCTGCGATCGCCGGCCGCCTGGCCGACGCCGAGGGCCTGCAGGCCCACGCCGCCAGCGCGCGCGACCGATCCTGATCGGACAGTCGCGTCATGGATAGCCGGCGAGCAGATTCATAAGACGCCGCGCGTGCGTATCTTGTGCAGGATGCACATATCTCTCCCCTAATACCAAAGTCGTAGAGGTGACTGCCTCACCGGATCGCGTGCTATCTTCGCGTGATAAACAGGGAGGAATACCGATGGCCTTGCTGGGACCATTCAGTGATTTGACCTCGCCGCAACGGCATACGTTCTTCGCCTCGCTTGCCGGCTGGTCGCTCGACGCCTTCGATTTCTTCATCTTCGTCCTGTGCCTGTCGGCGATCAGCGACGACTTCCACGTCAAGATCCACGATGTCGCCTTCGGCATCTCGCTGACCCTGGCGATGCGGCCGCTCGGCGCACTGTTCTTCGGCTGGCTGGCGGAGAAATACGGCCGCCGTCCGATCCTGATGCTCAACGTGGTCAGCTACTCGGTGTTCGAGCTGGCCTCGGCCTTCGCCCCCAACCTGACTACCCTGCTGGTGCTGCGCGCCCTGTTCGGCTTCGCCATGGGTGGCGAGTGGGGCGTCGGCGCGGCGCTGGCGCTGGAGACCCTGCCGGCCAAGGGCCGCGGCTTCTTCTCCGGCCTGCTGCAGGAAGGCTATGTCATCGGCTTCCTGGCGGCTTCGGTCGTTTCCAGGTTCGCCTTCGAATATGTCGGCTGGCGCGGCATGTTCATCATCGGCGCCATGCCGGCCCTGCTGGTGTTCTACATCCGCCGCAATGTGCCGGAGTCGCCGGCCTGGCTTGCCGGCCAGCACGCCAAGCGCGCCTCCATCGGCGAGTTGTGGACGGTGGTGAGGGCGCATCTGCCGCTGCTGTTCTACATGATCCTGCTGATGGCCTGCTTCAATGCCTTCTCGCACGGCTCGCAGGACCTGTACAAGCCCTTCCTGCTCAAGCAACACGGCTTCACGCCGCAGATCAGCGACACCCTGGTGATCGTGATGAACGTCGGCGCCCTGCTCGGCGGCATCTTCTTCGGCGCCTTCTCGGAAAAGCTCGGCCGCAAGCGAACCATTGCGCTGGCGGCGCTGCTGGCCCTGCCGATGATTCCGCTGTGGGCGTTCTCCGCCACACCGGTGATGCTGGCCCTGGGCGGCTTCCTGATGCAGTTCATGGTGCAGGGCGCCTGGGGCATCGTGCCGGCGCACATCAACGAGCTGGCACCCACCGCGGTGCGCGCCATCCTGCCCGGCTTCGCCTACCAGTTCGGCAATTTCATCATGTCCCTGCTCTCGCCGATCCAGGCGGGCATCGCCGAACAGAACGGCAATGACTTCGCCACCATGCTGGCCTGGACCATCGGCATCGTCGCCCTGGTGCTGGCCACCGTGACCATGCTGGGGCCGGAAGCGAAAAACGTCGATATGGGGGCGAAGAAGGCCTAGCCCGTCCCTGCTTCACCCAGTTCCGCTGCGGCTGCGTCGATGACGCGCCGCAGCGCGCGGTAGCCTTCCACCAGGCGCGGGCCGGGACGCCCCAGCCAGGCTTCGGTGATCGGTACGATGCACTCGTGCCGCAGCGCTGGCACCTGCTCCCAACCCGGCCGCCGCCGCACGATTTCCACGCGGTAGTTCTCTTCCTTCACCCCGCACCAGGACATCACCACCACATCCGGCGCGGCGGCGATGATCTGCTCATCCGTCAGTGGCGCGCTCTTCGCCTCCACAGCGCCCCAGGGGTTGATGCCGCCGGCCAGCGCGACGAGGTCGGTGGCCCAGGACTGCCGCGCCGGGGCGATCACCGGCTTGGGCCACCATTCGATCAGGATCTTCGGCGCATGCGGCAGCGTCACTTCCGGCATCGCCGCGCGCATCTCCGCCACCAGCTTTTCTCCGCGCTCCGTCACGCCCAGGGCTTGCGCGATGCGGCGGATGTCACCGTAGATGTCCTCCAGGCCCAGCGGATCGCAGGTGAGGGTGCGCAGGCCGGCGGCTTCCAGTTCGGCGACGATGCGCTCGTGGCCGGGCACGGTCAGCGAGGTCAGCACCAGGTCCGGCTGCAGCGCGATCACGCCGGCCACGTCCAGGTCCAGGTCGCGGCCCAGCTTGGGCAGGCCGGCGACCACGGCGGGCGGGTAGTCCGAATCGGTGTCGATGCCGATCAGCAGGTCCGCGCAGCCCAGGGCGCAGACGATTTCGGTATTCGAGCAGGTATGGGAGAACAGCCGCATCGGGGTCCTATGGGGGTTCTGTTGCCGTTTGGCCCGATAAATCCGGGGCTAGTGCGGTGCAGGGCGTACAATACCCCGGGGAGCCAACCAGACAACCGCCGCCGCCAGCGTTTCGACGTGAAGCGGGAGAGGAAAGTCCGGGCTCCGCAGGGCAGTGTGCCAGTTAACGGCTGGGCGGCGCGAGCCGACGGAAAGTGCCACAGAGAACGAACCGCCTAAGTCCCGCAAGGGGCCGGCAAGGGTGAAAAGGTGCGGTAAGAGCGCACCGCGTCCCTGGTAACAGGGGCGGCACGGAAAACCCCACACGGAGCAAGGCCAAATAGGGAAGGTGGGCTCGCCGCAGCAATGCGCGACCCGACGCGCGGCCCGCGCGCCTTCCGGGTAGGCTGCTGGAGACGTCGGGTGACCGCCGTCCTAGAGGAATGGTTGTCTCGGCGCCGCAAGGCCGCTAGACAGAACCCGGCTTATAGGTTGGCTCCCCACTTCTTCCCACCGCGGGCGGCGCAGCAGCGCCGCGCCGCCGCTTTTTCGCCGTCCGGGCGAGATTTGCACCAGGTTTTACCCCGCAAAGTGGGGTAGCCGCCCTTTCCGACGGTAATCCAATCGTGACGAAAGTCGCCCTGCGGCTGCCCGGAACCGTGCATCCGGAGCCCGTAGTTACTTTAAGTAACTTTTCTAAGTAGCTGTTTTTACAGCATTGTGTCCGCACTGGGCATTCGCACGTAAGCCCTTGTCCAGACAGGAAATAATTCTTGCCGGGTGGTTTTTAGTGGATTATAGTGGGGTGTGAGGGAGTCCAGTGGATTGATCTTGGGCGCCTATTGACCATTTTGGGGCACACCAGCGCGCAATGTTTGCCGGTTCCAACAAGCTGACGATAGACGATAAGGGCCGCCTCGCGGTCCCCGCCCGTCTGCGCACGCAGCTGGCTGACGAATACGGCAAGCAGATCGCCATCACCCTCGGGCCGGAGTGCATCGAGGTGTACCCGGCGCCGGTGTTCCGCCGCATCGCCGAAGCCATTCCGAAGATCCAGGACCGCGCCAAGCGCATGCTGATGCAGCGCCTGTTCGTCGGCTATGCGGTGGAAGTCGAGCCGGATGCGCAGGGCCGGGTGGTGGTGCCGAACATCCTGCGCGAGCTGAAGCAGCTCGGCTCGGACGTGGTGCTGGTGGGGCAGATCGACCATTTCGAATTATGGTCCGAAGCGCAGTGGACCGCGTCGACCAGCGAGGCGCAGGCGAGCTATGCCGACGCCTACGCGGCGCTGAACCTGTAATGGGGCCGCGCCGTGCAAAGCGCATTGCCCGTTGCGCCACAAGCACGGGGCACTAGCCGGATGCTCAGTCACCGGCCAGTGATGCTCGAGGAAGCCCTGGCCGGACTCGCCATCCACGCCGGGGGAATTTACGTGGACGGCACCTATGGCCGCGGCGGCCATAGCGGCGCCATCCTCGACGCGCTGCAGGGCAGCGGCATGCTGCACGCCATGGACCGCGATCCGGCGGCCACCGCGGAAGCCTGGAAGCAGCATGCGGGCGCCCCGAATTTTCGCATCCACGCGCGCAATTTCGCCGAAGTGCAGTCGCTGGCGTCCGAGCTGGACCTCGTTGGCCACATCGACGGCCTGCTGCTCGACCTGGGCGTCTCCAGCCCGCAATTCGACGACGCCACGCGCGGCTTCAGCTTCGCCAATGACGGCCCCCTCGACATGCGGATGGACCCGCAGTCCGGCGAATCCGCCGCGCAGTGGCTGGCCCGCGCCAAGGACGAGGAGATCGCCGACGTGCTGTGGCGCTTCGGCGACGAGCGCAACAGCCGCCGCATCGCGCGCCGCATCGTCGACACGCGCGGCGAGACGCCGATCACCGGCACCGCGCAACTGGCGGCGCTGATCGCCACGGTGCCCGGTCCGCGCAGCCACAAGATCCACCCGGCCACGCGCAGCTTCCAGGCCATCCGCATCCATATCAACGGCGAGCTGTCGGCGCTCGAAGCGGCGCTGGCGGCGTCGCCCGCACTGCTGGCGCCGGGCGGCCGCATCGCGGTGATCAGCTTCCATTCGCTGGAAGACCGCATGGTCAAGCGCTTCCTGCGCGACCATGCGCGCGGCGACGCGCCGGAGTTCAAGCTGCTGGGCCGGGCGCAGATGCCGACGGACCAGGAAATCGCCGTCAATCCCCGCGCGCGCAGCGCGGTGCTGCGCGTGGCGGAGCGCCTGTCTTGAGCGCCTCGCCCAACAACCGCAACGGCGGCAGCAGCGGCGGCGGCACCTTCACGCCCCTGCTGCTCGGCGTACTGGTGATGATTTCCGCCGTGGCGGTGGTGCAGGTCAAGCAGCACAGCCGCAACCTGACCACGCGCCTCGACGGCCAGCGCCAGGAGCGCGAGCGCCTGCAACTGGAATGGGCGCAGCTGCAGCTGGAGCAGGCCACGCTGGCGCAGCATGGCCGCGTCGACGAGCTGGCGCGCAGCCAGTTCGGCATGGTCGACCCGCTCGATTACCAGATCGTCTCCGAGGCGCCGGCCGCGGGCGCGCCCACGGTCATGGGGAAGCCGCAGTGAGCGCCGCCTTCAAGCTGCGCCCCGACAAGCCGGGCAACTGGCGCCGCCAGGCGGCGCTGGGCCTGATGGCGGTGTTCGCCGTGGCGGTGCTGGGCCGTGCCTTCTATCTCCAGGTGGTGGAGAACGATTTCCTCACCCGCGAGGGCAACAGGCGCCAGGTGCGCACGGTGGCGTTGCAGGCCAATCGCGGCGCTGTGCGCGACCGCAATGGCGAGCCGTTGGCGCTGTCGGCGCCGGTCGACTCGATCTGGGTGGTGCCGTCCGACCTGCTCGACGCGCCGCCCTACGTGGTGGCCATGTCCAAGCTGCTCGGCGTGTCCTCGCGCGAACTCGAAGGCTTCCTGCGCGGGCGCTCCGACCGCCAGTTCGTCTACCTCAAGCGCCAGATCGACCCGGACGAGGCCAAGCGCTTCATGGCGCTCGGCGCGCCCGGCGTGTTCTCGCAGCGCGAGTACCGCCGCTACTACCCGGCGGGTGAAGTGGCGGCGCACGTGGTCGGCTTCTGCGACATCGACGGCAAGGGTCAGGAAGGCATCGAGGCGGCACAGGATGCGGCGATGCGCGGCACGCCGGGTTCGCGCCGCGTGATCCGCGACCGCGCCGGCCACGTCATCGAGGACACCGACGACTACACCCAGGCGCAGCCGGGCCAGGACGTCAACCTGACGCTGGACCTGCGCCTGCAATACCTGGCCTACCGCGAGCTGAAGAGCGCGGTGGAATCGAACCAGGCCAAGGGCGGCCTGATCGTGGTGGCGGATGCGCGCAGCGGCGACATCCTGGCCCTGGCCAGCCAGCCGGGCTACAACCCCAACCGCGCCGACGACCGCGATTCCACCGGCTTGCGCAACCGCGCGGTGGTGGACAGCTTCGAGCCGGGCTCGACCATCAAGCCGCTGCTGATCTCGCAGGCGCTGGAAACCCGCGCCATCCCCGCCGACATCCACATCGACACCGGTCCGGGCTACTTCAAGGTCGGCGCGCTGACCGTGCACGACGTGCATCCCGAAGGCGAAATTGACCTGGCCCTGCTGCTGGCCAAGTCGAGCAACGTCGGCGCCGCCAAGGTCGGACTGATCATGGGCCCCGAGTCGGTGTGGACCGGCTACCAGAAGTTCGGCATCGGCGAGCCCGTCGGCTCGGGCCTGCCGGGCGAAGCCAGCGGCGTGCTGCGCAAGTACAACGACTGGGGGCAGATCGCCACCGCAACCGCCTCCTACGGCTATGGCCTCACCGTCAACGCCCTGCAGCTGGTGCGCGCCTATACCGGCATCGCCAACGACGGCCTGATGCCGCAGCTGTCGATCCTGCATCGTGACCACGAGATCCCGGCGCAGCGCGTCATCTCCGCGCAGACCGCGCGCACCGTGCGCCAGTTGCTCGAGGGCGTGGTCAACAAGGGCGGCTCCGCCGTGCGCGGCATGGTTGCCGGCTACCGCGTCGCCGGCAAGACCGGCACGGTGCGCAAGAACGCCAACGGCAGCTACATCGAAGGCCACCACCAGGCGGTGTTCATCGGCATGTTGCCGGCCGAGCATCCGCGCCTGGTCAGCCTGGTGATGATCGACGATCCCAGCGGCGACGATTACTACGGCGGCGCGGTGTCGGCGCCGGTGTTCGCGCGGGTCATGGCCGGCGCCGCGCGCCTGCTCCAAATTCCGCCCGACATGTCGCCACAGACGCCGCAGTTGCAGACCGCTGGCGCCGCGGCGATGACCGCCGCGCCGGGCATCGCGCTGAGCACAGGGGTGCGTCCGTGAACGCGGCCCTGGTGACACGCCCCTTGCGCGGCCTGCTGCAGGGCCTGGCCGACGCCGTGCCCGACATGGCGGTGACCGGCGTCGAGCTGGACAGCCGCCGTGTCATTCCCGGCAGCCTGTTCCTGGCGGCGCGCGGGCAGGCCCGCCACGGCCTGGCCTTCGCCGGCGAAGCGCTCAAGCGCGGCGCCATCGCCATCGCCTGGGAGCCGACCGACGAGGTCGAGGCGCCGCAGTACGAGGTGGCGACTGTGCCGGTTGTGGGCCTTGGCGCGCAGGCCGGCGAGATCGCCGCGCGCTTCTGGCGCCATCCCAGCCACGAGCTGTTCACGATCGGCGTCACCGGCACCGACGGCAAGACTTCCACCGCGCACCTGTTGGCGCAGGCGCTGGATCGCCTCGGCTCGCCCTGCGCCTATTTCGGCACGCTCGGCTACGGCCGTCTCGGCCGCCTCATCGACGCCACGCATACCACGCCCGACCCGGTGCGCCTGCAGCGCCTGCTGGCGGAACAGCGCGAGGCCGGCGCGCGCGCCTGCGCCATGGAAGTGTCCTCGCATGCGCTCGACCAGGGTCGCGTCACCGGCGTCGAATTCGACGTGGCGGTGCTGACCAATGTCGGCCGCGACCACCTGGACTACCACGGCACCATCGAGAACTACGCGGCGGCCAAGCGGCGCCTGTTCGCGTGGCCGGGCCTGAAGGCCGCGGTGCTGAACCGCGACGATGCGTATGCCGCCGAGTGGGCGCGCACCCTGACGGGCGATGCCGAAGTGACGCTGTACGGCATCGGCGGCGAAGTGCCCGCGCGCGGGCGTTACGTGCTGGCCGCCGACGTGGCACTGCACGGCGCTGGGCTGCGCTTCGACGTGCGCAGTTCCTGGGGCGAGGCGCGCATCGACAGCCGCCTGCTCGGCCGCTTCAACGTCTACAACCTGCTGGCCGCGCTGGCCAGCCTGCTGCACCAGGGCGTGACCCTGCAGGACGCGGCCGCCGCGCTGGCCGCCTGCGGCACCGTGCCGGGCCGCATCGAAGGTTTCCGTGCGCCCGCGGATGAGGCGCCGTTGGTGGTGGTGGATTACGCCCATACGCCGCAGGCGCTGACCCAGGTGCTGCAGGCGCTGCGCGCGCACACCGCCGGCAGGCTGCATTGCGTGTTCGGTTGCGGCGGCGACCGCGACCGCGGCAAGCGCCCGCTGATGGGCGTGGCCGCGGCGGAACTGGCCGATGTCGTCATCGTCACCGACGACAATCCGCGCGGCGAGAATGCGGCCGACATCGTGGCGGAAATCCTCGGCGGCATTCCGGCCGCGATGATGGATCGCGTCAGCGTCGAGCATGACCGCGCGCGCGCCATCGAACGCGCGGTGCGCGGCGCTGGTGCCGGCGACGTGGTGCTGATTGCCGGCAAGGGCCACGAGGACTACCAGATCTACGGCAGCGAACGGCGCGATTTTTCCGACCGCGCTTTCGTGGCCGGACTGCTCGGCATGGAGGTGCGCGCATGAGCGCGGCCATGCAGAGCGCAAGCCCCATGGAACAGCTGTCTGGCCTGGCGCGCCGTGTCGGCGGCAGCCTGCTGGGCGAGGATGCGTCCTTCGCGCGTGTCGTCACCGACACGCGCCAGTTGCGGCAGGGCGACCTGTTCGTGGCGCTGAAGGGCGAGCGCTTCGATGGCCATGACTACGTGCTGCGCGCCGCCAGCCTCGGCGCCACCGGCGCGCTGGTGTCGCAGGCGGTTTCGGGCGCCCCGTCGCAGGTGCTGGCCGCCGATACCCTGGGCGCGCTGCAGGCGTATGCGAAGAGTTGGCGCGCGGATTTCACGCTGCCGGTGATCGGCGTCACCGGCAGCAGCGGCAAGACCACCACCAAGCAGATGCTGGCCTCGGTCTGCGCCGCGCGCGGGCCGGTGCTGGCCACCGAGGGCAACCTCAACAATCACATCGGCCTGCCCCTGACCCTGCTGCGGCTGCGTGATGAATACCGCAGCGCGGTGATCGAGATGGGCGCCAGCGCCGGCGGCGAGATTGCGCTGCTGGCCGACCTGGCGCGGCCGGATATCGGCATCGTCACCCAGGCCGGCGACGCGCACCTGGAAGGCTTCGGCTCGCGCGAGGGCGTGGCGCGCGGCAAGGGCGAGCTGTTCACCGCGCTCGGTGGCCGCGGCGTCGCGGTGATCAATCGCGACGATGCCTATTTCGAGCTGTGGCGCGAACTGGCCGGCGCCAGCACCGTGCTCAGCTTCGGCCTGTCGCCGCAGGCCGATGTGCGCGCCGAGAACATCCATGGCGAGCCGGCGCACGCGCCGGCTGTCAGCGTCTTCACCCTGATCACGCCGCAGGGCCGCGCCCGCGTCGAGCTGCCGCTACCGGGGCGTCATAACGTGTTCAATGCGCTGAGCGCCGCCGCCGCCGGCCTGGCGCTGGGGCTCGATGTCGCGGCGATCGCCGCCGGCCTCGCCGAGGTGCGCCCGGTGGCCGGCCGTCTCAACTGGCTGGACACGCCGCAGGGCGCGCGCCTGCTCGACGACAGTTACAACGCCAACCCGACCAGCCTGCGCGCCGCGCTCGACCTGCTGGCCGGCTTGCCCGGCAGCCGCTGGCTGGTACTGGGCGATATGCGCGAGCTGGGCGGCGACGAGGCGGCGATCCACGAAGAGGCCGGCCGCACCGCGCGCACCCTGGGCATCGACCGGCTCTATACCGTCGGCGCGCTGGCGCAGCACGCGGCGGCGGGCTTCGGCGCGCAGGCGTATCACTTTTCCACCGCCGAAGCCTTGATCGAGGCGCTGCGGGACGAGCTTGCCGCGGCCGACGCCACCAAGGTCGCGCTGCTGGTCAAGGGTTCGCGTTCCTCCCGCATGGAGCGCGTCGTCGCCGCGCTGACCGGCACCACCGTGGCCGAGGCCCACTGATGCTCTACGCACTGGCCGAATACCTGCAGCACTACGTCGGCGGCTTCCGCCTGTTCGGCTACCTGTCGGTGCGCGCCATCCTGGGCATCCTCACCGCGTTGATCTTCTGCTTCGTCTTCGGGCCGCTGATCATTCGCCGCCTGCAGATACTCAAGTTCGGCCAGGTGATCCGCCGCGACGGGCCGCAGAGCCACCTGGCCAAGACCGGCACGCCGACCATGGGCGGCGCCATGATCCTTGGCGCCATCGCCATCGCCACCCTGCTGTGGGCCGACCTGAGCAGCCGCTTCATCTGGTTCGCGCTGTTCGTCACGCTGTCCTTTGGCGCCGTCGGCTTCGCCGACGACTGGCTCAAGATCAAGCACAAGTCGCCCAAGGGCCTGTCGGCGAAGAAGAAGTATTTCTGGCTGTCACTGGCCGGCTTCGCCACGTCCATCGGCATCTACCTCACCACCAAGACGCCGGCCGAGACCACGCTGATCCTGCCGCTGGTCAAGGAAGTGACGCTGCAGCTGGGCCTGTGGTTCATCCCCTGGAGCTACCTGGTCATCGTCGGCTCCAGCAATGCGGTCAATCTCACCGACGGCCTCGACGGCCTGGCCATCATGCCGACCGTGCTGGTGGCCTCGGCGCTGGCCCTGTTTGCCTACACCACCGGCAACGTCAAGTTCGCCAGTTACCTCGGCATTCCCTATGTCGCGGGCGTGGGCGAGCTGACCATTTTCTGCACCGCCATCGCCGGCGCCGGCCTCGGCTTCCTCTGGTTCAACGCCTACCCGGCCCAGGTCTTCATGGGCGACGTCGGCGCGCTGGCGCTGGGCGCCGCGCTCGGCGTGGTGGCGGTGCTGGTGCGGCAGGAGATCGTGCTGGCCATCATGGGCGGCGTGTTCGTCGCCGAGACGGTGTCGGTGGCCCTGCAGGTGCTGTATTTCAAATACAGCGGCGGCAAGCGCATTTTCCGCATGGCGCCGCTGCATCACCATTACGAGCTGAAGGGCTGGCCGGAGCCGAAGATCATCGTGCGCTTCTGGATCATCACCCTGATCCTGGTGCTGGTCGGCCTGTCCACGCTGAAGGTGCGCTGATGGGTGAATCCTTCCAGGGCAGCAAGGTGCTGGTGGTCGGACTGGGCAAGTCCGGCGCCGCCACCGCGCGCTACCTGGCGGGCGCCGGGGCCGCGCTGGTGTTGACCGATTCGCGCGAGGCGCCGGGCGGCATCGAGCAGGTGCGCGCGGCCGTGCCGCAAGGCGAGTTCCACCTCGGCGCGTTCCATGCGCCGCAGCCCTGGTCGCAGTTCGCCTTCGCGGTGATCTCGCCGGGCGTGCCGCTGGATGATCCGTTCATCGCGGCGCTGCGCCAGGCAAAAATCGAAGTCATCGGCGACGTCGAATTGTTCGCGCGTGCCGCCGCCGCGCCGGTGATCGGCATCACCGGCAGCAACGGCAAGAGCACCGTCACCACCCTGGTCGGCGAGATGGCCGCGGCGGCCGGCCTGCGCGCCGGCGTCGGCGGCAACCTCGGCACGCCGGCGCTGGACCTGCTCGATGCGCAGGCCCAGCTCTATGTGCTGGAGCTGTCGAGCTTCCAGCTCGAAACCACCGAGACGCTCAAGCTGGTCGCGGCGACGATACTCAACGTCTCGCCGGATCATCTCGACCGCCATGGCTCGGTCGAGCGCTACACCGCGGCCAAGGCGCGCATCTATGCGCATGCGCAGACCGCGGTGGTCAACCGCGACGACCGCGCCACGCATACCGGCGCGCACTTGGCGCGCAATATCGTCAGCTTTGGCCTGGAGCCGCCAGCGCCGGGACATTACGGCCTGATCGAACAGGATGGCGCGTTGTGGCTGGCGGCGCCGCCGGAAGGCAGCGGCGTGAGTGCCGACGGGGCGCGGCTGCAGGCCTCGTCTTCGCGCTTCCAGCCCGCGGCGCTGCTGCCGCTGTCCGCGCTCAAGATTCAGGGCCTGCACAACGCCGCCAACGCGCTGGCCGCGCTGGCGCTGGCCGACGCGGCGGGCATTCCGCGCGCGGGCAGCCTGCGCGCCATGACCGCGTTCAAAGGTCTGCCGCATCGCTGCGAGTGGGTGGCCGAGCTCGGCGGCGTGACCTGGATCAACGATTCCAAGGGCACCAATGTCGGCGCCAGCCTGGCTGCCTTGCAGGGTTTCTCCGGTCCGCTGGTGTGGCTCGGCGGCGGCCAGGGCAAGGGCCAGGATTTCACCGCGCTGCGCGGTCCGCTGAAGGAGAAGGCGCGCGGCGCCATCGTCTTCGGCGAGGACGCCATGCGTATCGAGCGCGATCTCGGCGGCGCCCTGCCGGTGCAGCGTGTGGCCGACCTCGCCGCCGCGGTGGACGCGGCGCGCAAGCTGGCGCAGGCCGGCGACCGCGTGCTGCTGTCGCCGGCCTGCGCCAGCCTCGACCAGTTCCGCAATTACGAGGAGCGCGGTGCGCGCTTCGCCGCGCTGGTACGCGCGGAGGCGGTCGCCGCATGAGCGCCCAGCGCATCAATACGCAAGGCAATCTGTCGCTGGGCCTACCGCGCGCCCGCTACGGCCTCGACGGCACGCTGTGCCTGGCGGTGGCGGTGCTGCTCGGCTGGGGCCTGGTGATGGTCGCCTCGGCCTCGGTGGCGATCGGCGAGAAGATGTCCGGCTCGCCGTTGTATTTCTTCGAGCGCCAGCTGGTGTTCGTGGTCATCGGCTGCGTCTGCGGCATGATGACCTTCGCGGTGCCGATGAAGAGCTGGGAGAACAGCGGGCCGCTGCTGCTGGCACTGGCCTTGTTCCTGCTGGTGCTGGTGCTGATTCCTCACGTCGGCGTGCGCGTCAACAGCGCGCGGCGCTGGCTCGACTTCGGCCTGTTCCGCCTGCAGGCCTCGGAGCCGGCGCGACTGGCCATGATTCTCTACCTGGCCGGTTACATCGTGCGACGGCAATTGCGCCTGCAGACCAGTCTGCCGGGCCTGGCCATGCCGTTCATTCCGCTGGGGCTGGTGAGCCTGCTGCTGCTGGCCGAGCCGGATTTCGGCGCAACCGCCATCCTCATCGCGGTGGCGATGCTGATGCTGTTCCTCGGCGGCGCCAAGCTCAACTATCTCGGCGGCCTGTTCACCATCGTCGGCACCACCCTGGCCCTGCTGGTGTGGACCGCGGCCTATCGCATGAAGCGCCTGCTCACCTTCACCGATCCCTGGGCCGATGCCGAGCATGCCGGCTGGCAGCTGACGCAGTCGCTGATCGCGGTCGGGCGGGGCGAAGTCGCCGGCGTGGGCCTGGGCAACAGCGTGCAGAAGCTGCTGTACCTGCCGGAAATGCACACCGATTTCATCTTCGCCATCCTCGCCGAGGAGTTCGGCCTGCTCGGCGTCGCGGCCTTACTGGCGCTGTTCGGCGTGATCGTCTGGCGCGGCTTCGTCATCGGCCACAACGCCGAGAAGCTCAACTGCCTGTTCAAGGCCTTCCTCTGCTACGGCCTGTCGAGCTGGCTGGGCCTGCAGGCGATGATCAACATGGCGGTGAACATGGGCATGCTGCCGACCAAGGGCCTGACCCTGCCCTTTGTCAGCTACGGCGGCAGCAGCCTGATCACGGTCTTGGTGATGCTGGCGCTGATTCTGCGCGTCGATCACGAGAACCGCCTGATCGAAGCCGGCCATCCCGAAGCGGGAGGCCGGCCATGAAAATCATGATCGCGGCCGGCGGAACCGGCGGGCATGTGTTTCCCGGTCTCGCCGTCGCGGCAGTGTTGCGAACGCGCGGGCACGAGGTGGTGTGGATGGGTACGCCCGACAGCTTCGAGGCGCGCACCGTGCCCAAGCACGGCATCGAGGTGCGCTTCGTGCGCGTGAAGGGCCTGCGCGGCAAGGGCACGCTGAGCTGGCTCGGCGCGCCGCTGCGCCTGCTGCGCGCGCTGCGCGATGCGCTGGCCGTCGTCCGCAGCGAGAAGCCCGACGTGCTGCTCGGCATGGGCGGTTTTGCCGCCGGCCCCGGCGGACTCGCCGCCTGGCTGACGCGGCGGCCGCTGGTGATCCACGAACAGAATTCCATCGCCGGCCTGACCAACAAGCTGCTGGCACGCATTGCGCGCCGCGTGCTGGAAGCTTTTCCGAAGACCTTCGCCGGCGCCGAGACGGTGGGCAACCCGGTGCGCCCGGGCTTTGCCGAACTGGCCGATCCGGCGCAGCGCCTTGGCGCGCGCGGCACACCGGCGCAGGTGCTGGTCATCGGCGGCAGCCTCGGCGCCAAGGCTCTGAACGAAATGGTGCCGGCCGCGCTGGCGCTGATTCCGGCAGAGCAGCGTCCGTTGGTGCGACACCAGGGTGGGCGCACGCTGGAAGCGGCGCAGGCGGCGTATGCGAAGCACGGCGTCAGCGGCGAAGTGACGGCTTTCATCGACGACATGGTCGCCGCTTACGGCTGGGCCGACCTGGTGATCTGCCGCGCCGGCGCCTCCACCGTGGCCGAGCTGGCGGCGGCGGGTTGCGCCGCGCTGCTGGTACCGTATCCGCATGCGGTGGACGATCACCAGACGCGCAACGGCCAGTACCTGGTCGATGCCGGCGCCGCGTTGATGGTGCCGGAAGAGTTACTGTCGCCGGACCTGCTGGCGCAGATGCTGAGCGGCATGCTGGAGCGGCGCGAGCAACTGGTGACGATGGCGCAGGCGGCGCGCAAGGCGGCCTGGCCGAATGCGGTGAACGTGATTGCGGACGCTTGTCTGCAGGCGGCAGCGGCATGATGACCGTGACCGGCCAGCCCCAGCTTGCGCAGAAGTGGATGCGCCGCGTGCGCCGTATTCATTTGCTCGGCATCGGCGGTTCCGGCATGGCCGGCATCGCCGAGGTGCTGTTGAATCTCGGTTATACCGTGTCCGGCTCCGACCTGAAGGAGAGCGCGGCGACGCGCCGCCTGCAGGGGCTGGGCGCGACGGTCGAGTTCGGTCACGACGCGGGCCGCGTCGCGGGCGCCGACGTGATCGTGGTGTCCACCGCGGTGAAGGCGGACAACCCCGAGCTGGTGGCGGCACGCGAGGCGCGTATCCCGGTGGTGCGCCGCGCCGAGATGCTGGCCGAGCTGATGCGCTTCCGTTACGGCGTGGCCATCGCCGGCACACACGGCAAGACCACCACCACCAGCCTGGTGGCGAGCGTGCTGGCCGAGGGTGGACTCGATCCGACCTTCGTCGTCGGCGGCCGCCTGAAGAGCGCCGGCGCCAATGCGCGCCTGGGCAGCGGCGCCTACCTGGTGGCGGAGGCGGACGAGAGCGACGCCTCGTTCCTGCATCTGACGCCGATGATCGCGGTGGTGACCAACATCGACGCCGATCACCTGGAAACCTACGGCGGCGATTTCCGCCGCCTGCGCGCAACCTTCGTCGAGTTCCTGCAGCGCCTGCCGTTCTACGGCCTGGCGGTGCTGTGCGCCGACGACCCGGTGGTGCGCGAGATCCTGCAGGACGTGGGCCGGCCGGTGCTGACCTACGGCGTCGACGAGGCGGCCGACCTGCGCGCCGAGAACATCCGATTCGAGGCTTCCGGCGCCCACTTCACCGCGGTGCTGCCGGACGGCACGCGCGAGGAATTGCATTTGAACCTGCCGGGCCGGCACAACGTGCAGAACGCGCTGGCCGCCGTCGCCATCGCTCATGAACTGGGTGTGAGCATGAGCGCGGTACGCAAGGCCCTGACCGAATTCGAGGGTGTCGGCCGCCGCTGCGAGTCGCATGGCGATCTCGCCATCAAGACGCGCAAGGGGCGGGCGCTGGTGCGGGTGGTGGATGACTATGGCCACCATCCGCGCGAGATCGCGGCGACGCTGTCGGCGATGCGCGGCGCCTATCCGGGACGGCGCCTGGTAGTGGCGTTCCAGCCGCATCGCTATTCGCGCACGCGCGACTTGTTCGACGATTTCTGCGCGGTATTGTCCGAAGTCGACGTGCTGCTGCTGACCGAGGTCTATGCCGCTGGCGAAGCGCCGTTGCCGGACGCTGATGGCCGCGCCCTGGCGCGCGGCATCCGCGCCCGTGGGCGGGTCGAGCCGATCTTCGTCAACAGCGTGGCGGAAGCGCCGGCCGCCTTGTCCGCCATCGTGCGCGACGGCGATGTGCTGCTGACCCTGGGCGCGGGCGATATCGGCGGCCTGCCTGGCCTGCTGGAGCAACAGTCCGGGGAGGCGAGCGCGTGATGGCCGAACCCGGGTTGACCAAACTGCGCGGCACGCTGCGGCTGGACGAGCCGCTGGCGCGGCATACCAGCTGGCGCGTCGGCGGTCCGGCTGATCGCTATTTCGAGCCGGCCGACCGCGCCGACCTGATCGCCTTCGTGCAGCAATTGCCGGAGTCCGAGCCGGTGCTGTGGCTGGGGCTGGGCAGCAACCTGCTGGTGCGCGACGGCGGATTCCGCGGCACCGTGATCGCCCTGCATGGCGCTCTGGATGGCCTCTCGCGCGACAGCGAGAACACGGTGTGGGCCGAGGCCGGCGTGCATTGCGCGCGGCTGGCCAAGTTCACCCAGCAGCAGCACCTGGCGGGACTGGGCTTCATGGCCGGCATCCCCGGCACCGTCGGCGGCGCGCTGGCGATGAACGCCGGCGCCTGGGGCGGCGAGACCTGGCGCGCGGTGCTGGAGGCGGAGGCGATCTTCCGCGACGGTCATTGCGCCTGGCTCGGCGCCGAGCATTTCGGCGTGTCCTATCGCACGGTGGTGCCGCCGCGCGGTTTCCTCGGCTTCCTCGCGGCGCGCCTGCGGGTTGCGTCGGACGACGGCAGCCACGCCAAGGCGACGCGCGAGTCGCTGGCCAAGCGCAAGGCGACGCAGCCGGTGGGCAAGCCCAGCGCCGGCAGCACTTTCCGCAATCCGCCCGGCGACCACGCCGCGCGCCTGATCGAGAGCAGCGGCCTGAAAGGCCGGCGCATCGGTGGCGCCGTGGTGTCCGAGCTGCATGCCAATTTCATTCTCACCGACGAGGGCGCCAAGGCGGCCGACGTCGAACAGCTGATTCAAATGATCCGTACCACCGTGAAGCAGGACAGCGGCATCGAACTGGAGCCCGAGATCAGGGTCGTGGGGGAGGCCGCCCATGCGTAGGCTGACTTCCAATCCTAAAGACTTCGGCCGTGTCGCCGTATTGATGGGCGGCTGGTCGGCCGAGCGTGAAGTGTCGCTGTGGAGCGGGCAGGGCGTGCTCGAGGCGTTGCTGCGCCGCGGCGTCGATGCCGTCGCGGTGGATGCCACCCGCGAACTGATCCTGAACCTGGGCCAGCAGGGCTATGCCCGCGCCTTCAACGTGCTGCACGGCACCGGCGGCGAAGACGGCACGGT
>JAQGNS010000588.1 GCA_028291705.1 Nevskia sp. | reverse complement strand
TGCGCCGACATACCGACGCGCGCATCGCCCTGGGCCGCAGCGGCGCCAGCCTGCCGACGCGTGAAGTGCTGGCTTTCGAACTGGCGCATGCGCAGGCGCGCGATGCGGTGCTCACCGCGCTCGACGTACCGGCCTTGCGGCAGGCACTCGAAGCCGATGGCTGGAAGGTCGCCGAGGTGCGCAGCGGCGCGCCCGACCAGGCGGCCTACCTGGCGCGTCCAGACTGGGGGCGGCGCCTGCATGTCGATTCACTGGCTGCACTGGACGCGCTCGGGATCGACAAGGCCGACCTGGTCCTGGTGGTCAGCGACGGGCTCTCCTCCACCGCCGTGCAGCAGAACGCGGCGCCGTTGCTGCGGGCGCTTCGGCCCCTGCTGCCGGAAGGGCTGGCCGTAGCCCCGGTCGTCATCGCCACCCATGCCCGCGTCGCCTTGGCCGACGAAGTGGGAGAACAGCTCGGCGCGTGCATCGTGGTGAGCCTGATCGGGGAGCGGCCGGGCCTGTCCTCGCCGGACAGCCTGGGGGCCTACCTGACCTATGCGCCCAAGGTCGGCCGCAACGACGCCGAGCGCAACTGCATTTCCAATATCCGGCCGCAGGGCCTGGCTTACGGCGAGGCGGCGCTGCAACTGGCGGCCCTGATCCGGGCCATGCTCCGGGCGCAGCTTTCCGGGGTGAAACTGCAGTTCGACCCGGCCCGGGCGATCGCCGCCGAGCCGCAATAAGCGATACCTGCCCGATCAGTCCGACGGCCGAAATCGGCCGTTTTTCACCATGCGTGCCATGCGTGCCAAGGGTTTTTGTTGGCACGCATGCGGTGAGCGGGGGTTCCGGATGGACCCGAAATGCACGCCGGCAGACTCTCCGGGTGGTCCCCGACAACCGTAGCGGACCGTGGACATCAGGTTGTAATAGTGGCCATGGCGATTTCCGGCCTGGCGGGTCTTATCGCGGCCTTTTGGGGGGCCTTTTGAAGAAAGGTGGGGCCGCGTGCAAAACTAGCGGCCTCCTGGCCCGCGGCACGGCCGCGCGCCCAAAATCACCAAGGACTCACCGCACCGCATGCCCGCCCCCAACAAACGGAAGCCTGTGCCGGTCCCGGCGCAGGAAGTGCCCCGCTCCGCCGCCAATTTCGGCCTCAACCTGCTGGCCCTTGCCGGCGGCCTCGGCACCATCCTCGGGCTGATCTACTGGGGCCCCGCCCTCGACGCGCTGCTCGGACCGCTGCCCTGGCAGATGGGCAGCGTGGTCAGCAACCACCTGCTGGTGGGTCTGGCGGGCTGCCTGGCAGTGTTCCTCATCATCGGCGGCGTCGAGCTGCTGGGGGTGCGCACCTACCTGAACCCGGCCACCGGGCTTGCGGGAAAGAACCTGCGCAGCCCGGATTTCAAGCGCGTGGCGGTGCGCCTGCTGGGCCTGCTGCTGACCTTCGGCATCATCGCGGTGCCGTACTGGCTGTTTCCGGAGTACCACGGCAGCTTCTACCAGCCGTTCTGGGATTTCCTGCAGGCGGTGGCGATCCCGATGGGCCTGCTGGTCATCCCCTACTTCGTCTGGACCGATATGCGGCTGGCCGATCCGCACGACAGCTACTGGCACCTGGGCATGGTGCCGGTGCTGCTGCTGAGCGGTCGCAGCCTGGACGAGATCGACCGGCCGGCGCTGAAGTCGCATTTCATGGGCTGGGCGGTGAAAGCCTTCTTCCTGCCGCTGATGATGAATTACCTCAGCGGCGAAGTCCGCGCACTGGGCAATTCCCTGACGGGTTTCATCGCCAACCCGAACGGCGGCGGCTACCAGTTCCTCTACGACCTGTCGTATACCGTGGACCTGCTGTTCTGCGTGGTGGGCTATACCGTCACGCTGCGCCTGTTCGACTCGCATATCCGCAGCACCGAGCCTACCGCCTTCGGCTGGCTCATCGCCCTGCTCTGCTACCAGCCGTTCTATTCGGTCATCGGCAGCATGTACCTGCACTATGACGACAGCATCTTCTGGGACAACTGGCTCTCGGCCATCCCGCCGCTGAAAAACCTGTGGGCCGGGGTCATCATCGCGCTGCTGTTCGTCTACGGCCTGTCGACCGTCGCCTTCGGCCTGCGCTTCTCCAACCTGACCTACCGCGGCGTCATCACCAGCGGGCCTTATCGCTATACCAAGCACCCGGCCTACCTGTCGAAAAACCTGAGCTGGTGGCTGATCTCGGTGCCCTGGATCAGCAACGCGCACGGCTTCGAGTGGCTGCGCAACTGCTGCCTGCTCGGGCTGCTCAACCTGATCTATTACCTGCGCGCGCGCACCGAGGAAAACCACCTGAGCCTGCGCGATCCGGACTACGTCGCCTACGCCCTGTGGATGAACGAGCATGGCGCGCTAGCCTGGCTGGGCAAGCTGCTGCCCTTCCTCCGCTACAAGGCGCCGGCGGTCTCCGCGGCGGCGAAGAGCCCGGCCGCCGCGCGCGCCTGATGGCGCGACGCGGCATGAACCCCGGACTGATCCTTTTCGATTGCGACGGCACCCTGGTCGACAGCGAGGAGCTGGGTACCAGCGTGCTGCTGGAGATGGCGGCCGAACTGGGTTTGAACCTGCCGCTGCACGAGACCAACGCCTACTTCCGCGGCTGGAAGCTGGACCAGTGCGTGGAACAAATCCGGATCTGGCTCGGGCGCGAATTGCCGGGCGACTTCGTCGCCCAGGTACGGACGCGCACGCAGGAGGTTTTCAAAGCCAGGCTGCAACCGGTTCCCGGCGCGCTGAAAGTCGTGCGGGCATTGCATCACCTGCCGATGTGCGTGGCTTCCAGCGGGCCGCGCGAGAAGATCGAGCTGAGTCTGTCGTTGACCGGGCTGCTGCCTTACTTCAAGGATCACATCTTCAGCGGCTACGAGGTGGGCAGCTGGAAGCCCGATCCGGGATTGTTCCTGCATGCCGCGCAAGCCATGGGCGTGAAGCCGGCAGACTGCGTGGTGGTGGAGGACAGCCTGGTGGGCGTGCAGGCCGGCATCGCCGCGGGAATGACGGTGTATGCCTACCAGCCGGAAGCGGTCGATCCGCAGATTCCGGAGGGCGTGCGCATCCTGCGGCGGCTGGAGGAACTGTTGCCGGCGCTGGGGATCGCTGCCGGTGGATAAGGAATAGACTGCAGCATCAGCGTCAGCTAGCGGAGGCATCCATGAAAGCGATACTCGGTTCCGTCCTCGTCTGCGGCATGATGATCCTGGGGTCTCCCGCGGCCAGCGCGCAGCCGGCGGATCAGCCGGCCGCCTTCGTGGCACTGACGCCGGATCAACTCAAGTGGATCGACTTCCCCGGCCGGCCCGGCGTGAAGCTGGCGATGATCGAAGGCGACATGAAGAAGGCCGCGCCCTTCACCGCGCGCATCAGCTTTCCCGCGAACTACAAGCTGGCGGCGCACTGGCATCCGGGGATCGAGCATGTCACGGTGATCTCCGGCACGTTTTACGTGGGTGCGGGCGACGGCAGCGATACGGCCGCCGCGGTAACGCTGCCACCTGGTTCGGCGGCGGTGATTCAGCCGAAGACCCTGCACTTCGGGTACACCAAAGAAGCAGTGGTGATCCAGGCGCATGGCATGGGACCGTGGGAAACGCATGCACCGGCGGAGTTGGGGAAGTAGCGTCGTTGGCGGTTCAGGCCGCGTCGAACCCGTTGCATTCGCGGCAGGGAGGCTCACTGTCCGGATCGCACCTTGGACCCGTCATCAAGTGCCGGGATGAAGCAGCGGCGCAGAGAGCAGCCACTCGAAATCTGGCGCCCCATCGCGTCCGCTTCAGGCTTCTCGGGACATGACCATGTCCGGAAGCGCCACAAAGCAGCCGTTGACCTCAGACATTAAACGGAGCTACTTGGCATGGCGTCGTGCATTTAGGGGTGCCTGAAGAGATCACCGCCACAAAACATGGGCCAGAGCGATAATTCCCCATAATCTTCACGCCCCGCGTGACATCCGTCGAGGAGCGGCAGGCCGTACTGGCTGTTGCTCACGCATGGCGGGCCTTCAGGGTTTTTTGCCTTTGCGTGAGACGGGGCGCTGGCTGGTACCCCTTGGGAAGCGCTGAGGATCGCCAAGGAGCTCGACCAGCCGTGTCTCGCATTCGGAAAACGAGTACCCGCGCCGCTGCGAGATCATGAAGGTGAGGGGGCGCATGTGCCATGCGCGCCGTTGGAGTTCGACGAGTGTTGCATTCGCGAGGTCTTCCGCAACCATATGACGCGGCATGTGCCCCCAGCACAAGCCTCCCCTGAGCAGATCGTGCTTCGCGCCGAGGTCATTCACCAGCCACTGGCGTTCGC
>JAQGNS010000586.1 GCA_028291705.1 Nevskia sp. | reverse complement strand
CAAGAGGGATCGAACGGGAATCAACGTCACAGCATGTGCTCCATGGGATGCGATTGACCTGCGGCGTCCGCAGCCACGGCCTCGCGGCCGTGCACCATGTGCACCGGATCGAAAAGTAAAATCGGGTCTGCGAAAAAAGCCCGGGAGGAAAGCCCCCCGGGCACGAACTGTCCGCCAGGTGGATACTGGCCGAGGCCTAAGCGATCAGTTCCTTCACCACTTCACCGAAAACGACGGTGGGACGCTCGGAACGACCGTTGTTCAGATAGGTGACCTTCAGATGGTCCAGGCCCATCAGGTTGAGAACGGTGGCTTGCAGGTCGTAGGTGTCGACCGACTTGCCCACCGACTTCAGACCGATCTCGTCGGTCTGGCCGAAGGTGCTGCCGGCCTTGGAGCCGCCGCCCGCCAGCCACTGGGTATAGCCCCAGGGATTGTGGTCGCGGCCGTTGCCACTCTCGCCGTAGGAAGTGCGGCCGAATTCCGAGGTCCACACCACCAGGGTCGAATCGAGCAGGCCTCGCGACTGCAGGTCGGCCAGCAGCCCGGCAATGGGCTTGTCCACCATGCGCGCATTGGCGGTGTGGTTTTTCTCCAGCTCCTTGTGCGCGTCCCAGGAGATTTCCTCGCCATTCACATCGACCGGGCCGGTGATCACCTGCACGAAGCGCACGCCGCGTTCCACCAGGCGGCGCGCCTTGAGCAGGTTGGTGCCGTAATCCTTGACGTTGGCGTCGGCATCGTTGATGCCGTACAAGGTACGGGTGGCTTCCGTTTCCTTGCTGAGGTCGACCGCTTCCGGTGCGGAAGACTCCATGCGGTAGGCCAGCTCGTAGGAATTGAGACGCGCCTGCAGCTCGCTGTCCTGCGGGTAGCGCGAGCCCTTGTGCGTATTCAGGCGCTTCAGCAGGTCGAGGTTGTCGCGCTGCTGCTGCGCCGAGTCCAGCTCCGGGCGATCCAGGTTGAGGATGGGCGAAGCGCCGGGACGGAACGGCGTGCCCTGGTATACGGCGGGCAGGAAGCCCGAACTCCAGTTGACCGCGCCGGCACTCGGCTCCTTGGTGCCGCCGTAAAGCACGACATAGGCCGGCAAATCCTGGTTCGCCGCGCCCAGCGCGTACACTACCCAGGCACCGAGGGTGGGACGGCCCGGATTGAGATCGCCGGTGTTGAGCTTGAGGATCGAAATATCGTGGGTGGCGCCGATGGTGGTGCTGGACTTGATGAAGGCGAGCTTGTCGGCGTGCTGCGACAGATTCGGCAGCAGGTCGGAGAACCAGGCGCCGCTGTCGCCGTACTGCTTCCAGCTGCGCTTCGACGCGAACAGCTTGCCGACGCCGCCCTGGGTGCTGGTCTTGATCCCTTTGAGGAAGGATTCCGGTACTTCCTCGCCGGCCAGCCTGACCAGCTCGGGCTTGTAGTCGTACAGGTCGAGGGTGCTGGGGGCGCCGTTCTGATGCAGCCAGATGACCGACTTGGCCTTGGCCGGGAAGTGCGGCTGCTTCGGCGCCAGCGGATCGAGCAGATCCGCAGCGCGTGCCACCGACAATCCGCCCGGTAACAGGCCGCCCAACGCCAGGCCGCCGAGGCCGAGTCCCGCATTGACCAGGAGGTCACGCCGCGATGTATTGAAATTCATGATCTGCTTCCTTCGGATAAGTGGGATTTTAAAAATCAGAACTTGTAGTTGAATTCGTTTGAATTCACGACGGTGTGCACGAGGTCGACGAAGGCCGCCTCGCGTATCGGATTGGCCGTTCCCGAACTCTTCAGGCCGACCGGCAGGGCGATGGCGAACTTGCCGTCGGTGGCCTTGTCGGCGATGACCTTCTCGTGGCTGATCAGGAAAGCCTGCAAGGTGGTCTTTTCGAACTTGTCGGGGTTGCGTGCGAACAAGATCTGGTAGAGCCGGTTCACCTGCGCGGATTGCTTGTCACCCGCTTCGCGGATCACCCTGCCCGCGAGAGCCTGCGACCACTGGAACACCAGGTCGCTGTTGTACAGCGTCAACGCCTGCAGCGGTGTGGTGGTGACGTCGCGCTTGCTGTGCACCTGCTGCGCGGAGGCCATGTCGAAGGTATCCAGCATCGGATAGGCGACGCTGCGCCGAGTGAAGATGTACAAGCTGCGCCGGTTCCAGTCGTCCTGGTCTTTGGATACCTTCCACAGGTTGCCGGCGTTGAGGCCCTTGGGCACCGGCGGAAACACGCTGGGGCCACCAACGGTGTCGTTGAGCTTGCCGGAAGCCAGCAGCAGCGAGTCGCGGATCTCCTCGGCATCCAGGCGACGCCGCGGGAATACCGCCAGCAACTTGTTCTCGGGATCGGCCTTGTAGGCATCTTCACGGTACTCGGAGGATTGCCGGTAGACGCTGGACAGGAGGATTTCGCGCTGCAGCTTCTTCGCGCTCCAGCCCTGTTCGATGAAGTTGCCGGCCAGGTAGTCGAGCAGCTCCGGGTTGCTCGGCTTTTCGCCGGCACGGCCGAAATCGCTGACCGACCTGACGATGCCGGTGCCGAAGTACTGGCTCCAGACGCGATTGACGTAGACCCGTGCCGTCAAGGGGTTCTGCGGGCTGGCGATCCAGTCGGCCAGGGCGGTGCGGCGGCCGGACGAAGTCGCAGTCGGCACGATGTTCGGCTTCTCGCCGTTGGCCATTGCCGCCGGGAAACCCGGCTGCACTTCTTCCAGCGGGCGCTCCTGGCTGCCGCCGAACAGCTTGAAGGTCGGCGGCGCGTCGGCGTGGCCGAGTTCCGTCATCGCGGTGATCTTGTCCGAGCCGCGCTCCGGCTTGAGCTTGTCGAACTGCTTCAGCTCCTCGGTCAGTTTCCTGTATTGCTCCCAGCGTTCGCCGTTTTCCGGGGTGTAGCTGGGATCATCCTTGTTCTCGCCGACATAGCGCAGGTAGCTGACGTAGTCATCCTCGCTCGTCACGTTGGCGAGACGGTGATTGACCCAACGATCCTGCGCGGTCCACTGGCTCTCCGGCTTGAAGATCGCGTCGCGGCTATCGGTCAGGTAGCGCTCCTTGTGATACTTCAGCGCGGCCACGCGGATCGGCTCGAGGATTGCCTTCTGCTGCGCCCGGATGTCCTTGGTGGCTTCCTTCCACTTGGCGTCGGCCTTCTCGTAGGCGACCTCCTGTGGCCCGATGTCGGCGGCGATGTTGTTGACTTCACTGGTATTGGCGAAGAACGCCTGAAACTGGAAGTACTCCTTCTGCGAGATCTTGTCGAACTTGTGATCGTGGCAGCGCGAGCAGCCGACGGTCTGCGCCAGGAATACCTGGCCCACGGTGTCGGTCATGTCGGTGGTGATCTGGTACTTCCTTTGCAGCAGATCGCGTGAGTTGTAGTTGTCCGGGTAGCCGGCGAGAAAATCGGTCGCGATCAGGGCTTCCTTGTTATCAGGAGACAGTTCGTCTCCGGCCAGCTGCTCCTTCACGAACTGGTTGTAAGGCTTGTCCTGGTTGAACGCGTTGATGACGTAGTCGCGGTAGCGCCACATGTTCGGCCGCGTCTTGTCGTTCTGGAACCCGGTGCTGTCGGCGTAGCGCGCCAGATCGAGCCAGCGGCGCGCTTGGCGCTCACCGTAGTGGGGAGAGGCCAGCAGGCCATCGACCAGCTTCTCGTAAGCGTCCGGCGAACGATCGCCGACGAAGGCCTGGACCTGCTCCGGCGTGGGAATGACGCCCCAGACATCGAGCGTCGCGCGTCGCACGAAGGCGGCGCGGTCGGCATCGGCGGAGGGCTTGAGCCCTTTCGCCTCAAGCTTGGCCAGCACGAAAGCGTCGATGGGGGTGCGCACCCATTTCTTCTGCCGAACCGTGGGCGGCTCCGGACTCTTCACCGGCTGATACGACCAGAGCTGCGATCTGGCCGACGGAGCCTTGGCCGCACCGGCATCCGGCTTGCTGTCTGCAGCCGGTGCCGCAACGGTGCTCGACACCGTGGTTGCAGCCGCATCCGGTTTTGCGTCCGCTACCGCTGGCGCGGCAGTCACCGCGGCGGGCTGATCATCCGCGGCCCAGGCGGCGGACGCAGCCGTCAGTCCGATCAAAAATGCGAGGTATGCCTGCTTATTCTTCATTCGTCTATTCCCGAAAATATGAACCCGCACACACAGAAAAACGCCATCTGCTGTTGTATCCGCCATTCCCTTATCCGCATCGGATGTACCGCTCATTACTGATCCGCATGCGTCGCGAAGCAATGGCGTTTTCCGCTCCGCACGGGCTACATTGCAACGAGCAAGCCAAGGTCGCGGCGCCGCGGAAAAGCGGCGGAGCGGCGAACGTAAGTGCATGTTTATGGAAAGATAATTTCATGGTAACGACTGCCTGGGATGGCACAAATCGCGTACGCCTATGGCTTTCTTCGGAACGCGAATGTTGTTTTCCGAGCACACGGACCAACAGGGTGTTGAGGATTCGGCAGTATGGAAACCCGTCACGACAACTCACGCGGCAATGAGACGATTGCACCAGGCAATTCTCATGCGTAAAGCACTCGCCAGTTCTCTTCAACCTGGCGCGGCCACTAGCCGCGGCGTTTCAAAGCGGCGCCAACCCGCGCGCCGATCCACAGAGAAACAGATTCAGAATAACGGCGCTTCGGCAACCGGCGCCGTAGCGACGATCCAGATCAGAGCAACGCTCAGGGCAACGATCAACAGCAGCGCCAGCCATAGTCGCGATGATTGAATCGCCTCGTCGGCAGGCACGCTGTGCGCCGGCTTGCGCCCAGTCAGCATCGCTCTCACCAGCCTTTCTTTCCTGGCGATATGGTGTGCCAGAACCGCCAATACGTGGATGACCACCGCCGCGAAGATCCAGTCGAACAGCAGGCGGTGCAGCGAGGTCAGCCACAGGCTGCGCTCATTGCTCACATAACCATAGAGCGGACCGGTATTGACGATCTCGTCATTGGCGAACAGGCCGGTGAGCGCCTGCACCAGGAGGGTGAGCAGCAACGACAACACCATCAGCGCGCCCAGGGGATTATGGCCGGGATAGCGCTGCTCTCCGCCGCGTACCAGGTTGAGCAGGTAACGGCCGGTGGCAGCCGGCCCGCGCACAAAGTTGCGGAAACGGGCGTGCCGGGTGCCGACGATACCCCACAGGATGCGGAAGGAAATCAGGACGATGACGGTATAGCCGCACCACACGTGGTATTTGAAATAGGCGACGCCCAGTTTGTTCGTCACGTAACTGGCGATGAAAGCCGTAACCAGGCTCCAGTGGAACAGCCTCACCGGCAAGTCCCAGACTTGCCGGTGCTCCGTTGCGCCCGATGCGTCGGCGGCGTTTTCGGCTTCCCGCCGGGAACGGCCGATAGGTGTGCTGGAAGGCAGCGCGGACACGCTATTTCACCTTGTAATTCTCGTGGCACCCCTTGCAGTCCTGCCCCACTGCCGCGGCGCCTGCCCTGAAGGCGTCCGACCCGCTTTTCTCCCCGGCGGCAACCTGCACCAGGGCCGCGCTGTGATCCTGGAAGTCCTTCACCCGCTTGTCGAAGTCGGCACGGTTGCTCCAGATCTCCGGTCGGGCTTTGGTATCTCCCACGGCCGAGTTATCGGGAAAGGCGTCGTTCAACAGTCCCGCCAGAAACGCCACGCGGTTCGCGCTCTTCGGCAAATCGACAGACTCGTAGGTGGCGCGCCCTTGGAGCACTTCCCCCACCGGCCTGAAGTTGCTGCCGATCAGGGTGAATATGGCCTTGCGCACGTTGATAGCCTGCAACGCGGGTGAAGACGGCGCCGAGGCCTGCTGTGCCGCGGCCGTGAGGGAAAATGTCGCGGTCAGCATCAAAGCGGAACTCGTGGCGGCGATCCAGCGGGCGGGAGTCGGTTTGCAAATCATGGTCTTGAATTGTTTCCTGCTTGCGATTGTTGGCAGGCGTTGCGGGCAGCCCAGATATCACCTGGTCTTTGCCGAATCCATGGATTCGATTCCAGCAAACGCTTCACTAGCAGCAGCGCAACTAGCGCGCCAACCCACGATCATCACAACGAAACGGCGGTCACGCATCGAATATCTCCACGCATCCAGATGTTTTCAAAGGAAAACGCCGCTGTCCTTCCCAGCTGCTTCGATGCCGTGGAGCGACACCGATGAATCGACCTCGGACTATAAGTGTTGCCAAATCAGCAAATGTCCCAACATAGTGATGAAGAAACGCCAGATGTTTTTCTTCATTACACCGACAACAGCGCCCAATCATCGACCTCTCCAAGAGCAGCTGTTCGCCGGGGACCGGTTTGGGCCGCATAGGAGACATCAAATACGTTGCCTGATGGCGGACGTTCGTGACTGTCCGGAATGGCGCGATTGCGGACATGGAGTCCGGTTCCCGATAGCGGTCATCGGGTTCAAATATACCGGACATCACGGCGAATTCCTGATAGGAGACGATTCGCGTCAGCGCTCCGAAGGGAGCGCAGCCATCACAGCTGAAGCGTTTACAGCAGAACGCCTCAAAAAAATGTGTAAGGCCTACTTGAAGATTGATCTTTACAAGCTGTTGAAGGAAAAACTGATTTATAAACGCAGGGGACTTTTAGTCCCATGCGCCTACCAGCTAGCGCGCACCAGAAGCGGAACAAAGCCGAGTTGCCGAGGAAAAACAGCTTGGTGCCGAACCCGGACTCGAACCGGGATGGCCTTGCGGCCGAGGGATTTTAAGTCGCCGGCAAGCGGATCAAGAACTTCCTCCAACAGTACAGGCTGCCGATTGACTCATAGATAAATCTACAGCGTACGCAGGCGCAGCTCCACTATGGGGGCGGCGGCAGAAGTGCCCTGGCGCTACCGTGCATCGGACAGCAAGCGTCCAGATCTTTTTTTTTGCAAGCATACTGCAACCGCAACAGACTGGCTCCGTCGAAGTCCCGGACGCCGGCTCTTCTCCCTGGACAACAGCTTTGGCTGTGGCGACTGCGCAGATGCAGGCGATGATCCGCCAGATCGGACCGCATGCAGCATCCGGCCAGTTTACGCCTACGGCGGTCGCGGGCCTGATCGGGCCCGCTCCTTCTGCTCCTTTCGGATTTGCTTCGCGCGCTTGTAGCCGACCAGCTTTCTGGCTTTCTCGTCCCACAGACGTAAGGTCGAGGACTTCAGGCTATCCAGGAACGTCAGGGGTTTGACCTGCTGGAACAGTGGGTCTGCCTCATGACATTTCTGCAGGTTGTAGTTCGGAATGCGTGCACTGAGGTGATGGATGTGATGAAAGCCGATGTTGCCCGAGAACCACTGCAGAATCTTCGGTAGCTTGTAGAACGAACTGCCTTGCAGGGCGGCCGCGACGTAATCCCAGTCGTCACCCCGTTCCCAGTAGACGTCCTCGAATTGGTGCTGCACATAGAACATCCATACGCCGACCGCGCCGGCTACCGCGGTAGCCGTCAGCTGTAACAATAGGTAAGCCACAAAGCCGAAGATCCAGTTCATGCCAATGGCGAGGCACAGGATCGCCAGGTTGGTCCACCACACGGAATGGCGTTCGCGCGGGTCCGCCCGCGGCGACGGAACCCGTTGCATGACGACGAACATGAACACCGGCGCCAGCACGAACAACACGACCGGATTGCGGGCCAGTCGATAGGCAAAGCGTTTCCAGCGTGACGACTCCAGATACTCCTGTACCGTCATGGTCCAGACGTCGCCGGTGCCGCGCTTATCGAGATGACCCGTGGTGCCATGGTGGATCGCATGCTCCCAGCGCCAGTGATAGTAAGGCGTGAACGTCAGCACGCCCGCAACGAAGCCGAGAATGTCGTTGGCTCTGCGTGATCTAAAATAGGAGCCATGCCCGCAATCGTGGAAGATGATGAAGATACGCACGAGGAATGCGCCGGCCAGGACCGCCAGCGGGCCCGCCAGCCACCACGATACGGCCAGGCTGAGGTACATGAAATACCACAGCAGGGCGTAGGGCAGAAAGGTGTTGGCGAGTTGCCACAGCGCGCGGATCGTCGAAGGCTGCCGGTATTTCTCGACGATGCCTCTCCATGCCACCTTGTCGGCCGGACGGATATCCGCGGCAGACTCTGAATGACTGACCATTACCGTGTCCGAGCTCCTTCACGCCATCACCGCGGCTCCGCAACGCCGCGCCGACGTCGAGGGCCGCCCGTCCATATTTCGACACGAACGGTGCCTGCCAGTTCGATCCGCGTTCGCTGGGGATCTTTTTGCAACTACTGGCCCCATGTAGCGGCATGCACAAGGTATTTTGTAGCGGGACCGGTGCGCACCATGCAGCCGCACGAGTCGCTGATTTAGGCCGGCCGCATAACGCGAAACCATTGCTGACCGCGGCGCGCGGACAAAGCCGCCGATGGCGCGTAGTCTTAAAGACCCGCCACCAAGCGCATGGAGCTACGACATGAATCCCATCACCACATTTCTGACGGTTGTCTTTATTGCCGCCGGCGTCGCCACTGCCTACTGGATCAATCTGCCCTTCGCCCTGCTGTTCTTCGCCGCCGCGGCCATCGTCGCCACGTCGCTGAAGATGGCCAACACCTGGGAGACGTTCGTCATCCTGCGGATGGGAAAACTGCAGAGCGTCAAGGGCGCGGGTCTGTTCGCCATCATCCCGATCCTCGACAACGTGGTCGCGGTCATCGACGGCCGTATCCAGACCACGGCCTTCAATGCCGAACAGGCCCTCACCCGAGACACGGTTCCAGTCAACGTCGACGCCATCATTTTCTGGCACGTCCACAATGCCGAAAAGGCCGCCCTGGCGATCACCAATTACCGCGAGGCTATCGATCGCGTCGCGCAGACTTCGCTGCGCGAGATGATCGGCTCCTCGATGCTGGGGGCGCTGCTATCCGACCGCAAGGACGCCGACGAGCAACTGAAGAACGAGATCGCCCAGAAAACCGCCCCCTGGGGCGTATCGGTAAGTTCGGTGGAAATCCGTGATGTCGCCATCCCGGAGGCTCTGCAGGATGCTATGTCCCGCCAGGCTCAGGCCGAGCGCGAAAAGCAGGCGCGGGTGATTCTAGGATCGGCCGAGGCCGCCATCGCGGGCAAGTTTGTCGAAGCTGCCGATATTTACGCCGGTCATCCCGGGGCACTGCAACTGCGGGCGATGAACATCATCTACGAGACCACCAAAGAAAGAGGCGCCACCATCCTGATGCCGAGCGCATTGGTCGACAGCATGAATCCTTCTGCGGCGACCCTGGCATTTGCCCTTGCCAACAAAGACGGGGGCAAACTGGAAACCGCTGGGAGTTCCGGCGCAACGTAATCGGCCTGACAGGCGGCGGCCAAGACTTCTTCCCGGAGAACCTTCGCTCCGGAGGACTTGCCGCCGCAATTCGACGGAACTCCCTTTCACGGCACGAGTTCATATAGGTAATGGATTCGAAACACGGCCAGAATGAACCGCCCCCATTGCTGAAACTGCCGGCGGTCGGGAGGTCCAATATGCAACATGTGGAGGCAGGATCGATTGCCCGTGGCTACGCGGAGATACTTTGCGCCGATGGTCCGCTGGCGTTGCTGCGGATCCATGCGGGAAAGGAAGCCTCCGAAGCGGTCGAAGACCATCTTTACTACGCTATTACCGAGGGCGATAAGGTGATCTATGTCCGCGAGGAGTCTGACCTTGCGTCGGATCAGTTCAACAAACTGGCCAAACAACGTGGCGTCGAGCAGTCTGGGGATGCTTCCGCCGAGCATACCCGCCAGGACTTCCTGGCCACCCACCCGACCAGTCTACCGACCATCCGCGGAAACGCTTACCACAAGCTAGCCACTCAGGTATCGGAGCTGGCACAACGCGATTCCGCTTCTCCTCCGGAACCAGACCGGACATAGCCCGCATCCCGTTCGGTCGCGCCTTTCGGGATTCAGAATGCGTGCGAAATGACGATTCCCATCAGCACGCCGCAGGCAAAGGCATTGGTCGCCCAGACATAACGCCGCTTCAGGCGCGATCGCCCGAATCGATGGTCGTAGTACGTCAACATTGCCTACCTCCCTGCGAAACATCGCAACAATCCATGTTGGCGATCATGCCGCTGCGCACAAATGACCTCTCCATCATCCGCCTGACGCACATCAAGCGGACCTATGCCTCTTCGAGGCGACGTTTCTTTTCATGACCGGACCTGCCAATGGAATCCGCCACAGCAGGTGGAACTCCGTCCTCCAGTCTGTTTGGGCCAGAGTTGCCGGCAAAGCGTTCCGAACGCCTGTGCGGCGCACCGACCAGCGGTCATATTCCCTCTGACGCAGGCGGGTTGACGGCGCCAGCTGTAGGCAGCGGCCACAGCGCCTTGGGAGAAAATTTTTCACTTGAACGGAGCACGGTACAAGTTCACCATCAAACCCGGTGTCCACGGAGGGACGACATGCATACCTTGATCCACAACACCGTCAAAACGGACCGGGGCGACTACACCTTCAACACGCGTGAGGAGGCCGAGGCTTTTTTCATCGCTGTCTGGTTGCGCGCCAACAAGCATCGCCAGTCCGGGTCGGACGAAAAAGCAGCCGACGCGAAGCAGGCAAGGATTCCGGCGAAGCCGGCTCGCCGAGCAAACGTAAGGCAAGCATCCTAGGAGGGGTTGATTCCGGTCCTGGCCCCCGCGTCTGGAGTCGTAGTGGCAAAATCGGCCAAGCAGCGGGATCCGCGCGGGAGGGCGGATGCACCAGGGACCCGCTTCTCCAACCAGGAAGATGGTAGGAAACAATGCCTGGCAGCGGAGCCACCGCAGTCCATGCCGGGTGGCTTGAACTATCGACTTCTGAACCTGTCGGATTTTTGCTGCCGTAAAAAAGGCGCGAAATGGAATGCGGCTCCCGCCGACAAGCCGTTGCGGGCGTCTTCTTTCGCAGCGCCGATTGGCAATGAAACGCGCCAGTCCGCCGGACTGATCGCCACCGCGGCCCGCAAATCGGCCAAGGATGGGCGGTGTGCGTCCACGCCATAGCCAGGAGGGCAGAATGAAAGTCTCTGAAGTGATGACCAAAAATCCCGAAGTGATTAATGCGGGGGAAAACGTGCTGAGCGCGGCCAAGAGGCTCGCCGACAAAGACATCGGCGCGCTGCCGGTGGAAAAGGACGACCGCCTCATCGGCATCCTCACCGATCGCGACATCGTGGTGCGCCTGATTGCGGGCCAGCGCGACCCGGCCGGGACGCAGGTCGAAGACATCATCAGTCCTCTGGTTAAGTACTGCTTCGAGGACGAGGACGTCTCACACGTCGCCAGTAACATGGACCAGTTGCTGGTACGGCGCCTGCCGGTGGTCGACAGAAGAAAGCGCCTGGTGGGCATCCTGTCGATCGAAGACATTCGTCCGCGACGCCGCAGCGCGGCGCCGTCGCTCGGTTGAACGAGCCTGGCCTGCGGCTTCACCTACCTATGGAGGGCCGCCGCCATGATTTCACAGCGTGATCGTTCCAATCCGGCGAGAAATTCCCCGCAGCCGGCCCATCCCCTCGGTGGCGGGCATGACGGCGAGGCTGCGATACGCAAAGCCGAGGCTCTGCTTGGCGCCCCTGTCGATGAACCGGCATCCGATGATCAAATGTCTGCCGAGGACAGCGGGAATCGTTCGGACGGCGAAATTCGCGGCGACGTCCTGAGCCGCGTTGCCGAATCCGGCATCGACATCACAGCCCTGCAGTTCCGCGTCCGGAACGGAATCGTAACGCTGGAAGGCGTCATCGACTCGGAGCCGGAGAAAAGTCGCTTGCTGGATATCGTCCGCGGCTGTGCCGGGATCCAGGTCATCAAGAACCTGCTCAAGCTGGCGCCCGCCTAAAGTCCGCACGGTGCAGAGATTCCGGAGTTAGCCAAAACCGGCGCCCGGGCCGGGCATGCCTGTCCCTGCACCGGAACCAAACCCGAACCCGAACCCGAACCCGAACCATCCAGCCTTGGATCTTTCCCAAGCTTGCTGCTGCGAAGAAGCCCCCGGCGCGGCGACGTGTTCTCCGATCCTTCTTCGCGCGGGCCTCTTGGTACGCTTCTCCGCAGCTTGCAGGCGCGTCGGCTCGCTTATGTGGGTCCATTAAGGCAGGCGGCCAATGGATTGGTTGCCGGGTGCGCGGATTATTCGCCGGTGTCCTTGGAACGACTGGCGGCGGGAAAACGGAACTGAGCAAAGCCGCCGCGTCCCATAGCTACAAGGACGGCAGGCGGCAGTGCCGGGGCCATGGGTGCAGTGTGACGCAGTGCACATTCCAGAGCGGGTATTCAGGCGCAGTTCAGGCGGTTCGATCCAATCTGCCTACGACAAGGCGGGAACCGCCGACAGGATTGGGAATGCGATGAAAAAGCCAGAAAGCAAGCGTCAGGTCACACGGGTGTGGCTGCTCGCAGAACTCAATGCCCGTCTGAAAAGGGCCGAAAAGCTCGATGCCCAGTGCTGCGGTTGCCGGGTCAAGAACCTTCTGCCGCTGCCGGCCAGCGGACCGGCTAACTGGGCCATCGAGCTGTTCGACTCCAAGTGCGAGGCTCAATGTCTCGGTCAGGTTACGGAAATCGTGGCGTACCTGCAGCAGCGTTGCGACGTGGCCTGGTAACGGGCGCCTTACGCAAAGCACAGGGCAATATTCCACCCATGACTGTCATACAGCTCCACTGCGAGGACGAGCTCCTGGCTGCAGAACTGGTCACCCAAGTGCTGGCGTTTGCTCAGGCCCGCAGGCTGGGCGTCGAGCACAACTGCATCAAGGACCGCCTGGTCCTATATCGCGGCGGAACATCGAATTCCGAATCGGAGCCGGCCGCCGTTCCGCCGTCCCGCTCCAACATCATCGCTTTTCCCGCCTCGCGCACCGTGCGCCGCCCCACGGCATAGCGCGAAACAGCACGAGGCTGCGCGCAACGGTACTGGGCGCGTCGTATCCCGGCGGATTGCTTTGTGCCGGCCGGTGACGTGCGACCAAGATTCCCCGATCGCGGTCGCCGCAATGACGGATGGCGGCTGGGCGGCCAGCCACTAGAAAATGCTGCCCGGCTGGATCACCATATGGTCGCATGACCCCCGACCAATTCCGCCGTATCGCGCTGACGCTCCCGGAATCGGTGGAGGGCGAGCATATGCGGCATTCTGATTTCCGGGTAGGCGGGAAGGTCTGGGCTATCCAAATGCTGAGCGAGGCATGGTCAAACTCACACCGGAGCAGCAAGCAATGTTCATGCAGATCGACGACAGGCTCACGCTCCCGGCCTTCGCTCCGCTCAACGCCCGCTATATAGGCGCATGTAAATACCGTCATAGCCATTGCCGAGCTGATTGCCCTGTGCCCATGCGATGGCGAAGTCTCCATAACCGTCCACGCCGACGGTGG
>JAQGNS010000566.1 GCA_028291705.1 Nevskia sp. | reverse complement strand
ATCGCCCTGTTCTACCCGCCTGAAGACGTCGCCGACGGCAAGCCCGACATGGACCTGCGCATGGCCGCGGCCGAAGGCCGCTTCGAGGACGAGGGCTGGCGCCTGCGCAAGGACGGCTCGCGCTACTGGAGCAACGTGGTGGTCACCGCGCTCTACGGCAGCGATGGCGGCCTGATCGGTTATTCCAAGCTGTCGCGCGACCTGAGCGAGCGCCGCGAGATGGAGCAGCAGCTGGCGCAGGCCACCCGCCTGCAGCAGGCGATTCTCGACTTCTCCCCCTTCGCCATCATCTCCACCAATGCCGAAGGGGTGATCCGCAGCGTCAATCCGGCGGCGGAGCGCATGCTCGGCCAGTCCGCCGACGACCTGCTGGACCAGACCCGCTTCGCCACCCTGTTCGAGCCGGCCGATGTGGCGGCGCGCGCCGCCGAGCTGTCGCTGGAAGCGGGCGCGCGCGTGGCGCCGGGCTTCGAGGTATTCGCCCACAAGGCGCGGCAGGGCCTCACCGACGAACGCGAGTGGAACCTGATGTGCGGCGACGGCTCCTCGCTGCCGGCGCATGTCTCGGTCACCGGCCTGCGCGACGGCAACGGCGCGCTCAACGGCTTCCTCGGCATCGCCTACGACATCACCGAGCGCAAGCGCCGCGACGACTACACGCGGCACATCGCCCACCACGATGCCGTCACCGGCCTGCCCAACCGCGTGCTGCTGCAGGATCGCCTGCAGATGGCGATGAAGCGCAGCCGCCGCGACGGTTCGCAAGTGGGCGTGCTGATGATTGATCTGGATCATTTCAAGCGCATCAACGATTCGCTCGGCCACCATATCGGCGACCTGATGCTGTCGAAGATTTCCGAGCGTCTCGGCACCTGCGTGCGCGCCGGCGACACGGTGGCGCGCATGGGCGGCGACGAGTTCGTGGTGCTGCTGCCGGACATCACCGATGTGGACGGCATCAAGCGCATCGCGGCCTCCATCGTCGAGCGGGTGTCGGCGCCGATCATGGCCGGCCACCATGAGCTGCATGTCACCCCCAGCGTCGGCGTCAGCGTGTTCCCCACCGACGGCCACGACGTGCACACCCTGCTGCGTCATGCGGACATGGCGATGTACCAGGCCAAGGCGGCCGGCCGCCGCTGCTTCCGCATCTTCAGCAGCGCCATGGAGCGCGCCGCGGCGGAAAAGCTGGAGCTGGAAGCAGCGATGCGCCGCGCCCTGGAGCGCGAGGAATTCGTGGTGCACTACCAGCCGCAGGTCTGCCTCAACAGCGGCCGCGTGGTCGGCGTCGAAGCCCTGCTGCGCTGGAACGACGCGCTGCATGGCGCGGTGCCGCCGAGCCGTTTCATCCCGGTGGCGGAAGAAACCGGCTTGATCGTGCCGCTCGGCGCCTGGGTGCTGCGCACCGCCTGCCGCGATGCGGTGCGGCTGCAGCGCGCGGTCGGCGCGCCGGTGCGCCTGGCGGTGAACTTGTCGCCGCGCCAGTTCCGCCAGGGCAATCTGCAGACGCTGATCGAGCAGGCGCTGGCCGACAGCGGGCTGGACCCGGCGCACCTGGAACTGGAGATCACCGAAGGCGTGCTGATGGACAGCAGCGACGAACTGGCCGAACGCCTGCAACGCCTGCGCGCCCTGGGCCTGGCCTTCGCGGTGGACGATTTCGGCACCGGCTATTCCAGCCTGTCCTACATCACCCGCTTCCCCATCGATACGCTGAAGATCGACCGCTCCTTCGTCAGCCGCCTGCCCGACAGCGCCGGCGACGCGGCGGTGGCGCAAACCATCATCGCCCTGGCGCACAGCCTGCGCATCAAGGTGGTGGGGGAAGGCGTGGAAACCGAGCAGCAGTTCGATTTCCTGCGGGCGCGTCATTGCGACATGGGGCAGGGTTTCCGCTTCGGCCGGGGCGGCACCGTCGACGACCTGCTGGCGCTGGACTACCGCTACGGCGAAGTCGAGCCCTGGGAAAACCCGCAGATCTTCAAGGGGCCGCAGGACACGGGCCTGCACCGCCTGCGCGTCGCCAACAGCTAGGCGGCGCGGCCGCGTCCCTCAGGACGCAGGCAGCGGTGTCATTCCAGCTTGAGGATGTAATCCCACTGCGCCGGCGTTACCGGCAGCACCGACAGGCGCGTGCCGCGGGCCAGCAACCTGAAATTCGACAGCTTGCTTTCATGCTCGCGCAGTTCCGTCAGGGTGATGACGCGCTTGAGCTTGCGCTCGAACTTCATGTCCACCAGCGACCAGCGCGGCTCTTCGGGCTTGCTCGCCGGGTCGTAGTGATGATGCTTGGGCTCGAACTGGGTCGGATCCGGGTAGGCCTCGGCCGTCACCTTCATCAGGCCGACGATGCCCGGCACCTCGCAGCTGGAGTGGTAGAAAAAGGCCTGGTCGCCGAGCTTCATCTGGCGCATGAAATTGCGCGCCTGGTAGTTGCGCACCCCGTCCCAGGCCTCGATCTTTTTCGGTCGGCGCTGCAGATCGTCGATGGAAAAGGAATCGGGCTCGGACTTCATCAACCAGTAGGCCATGGGACTTAAGCTCTTACTTTTCGTCGCTGGTTTCCGGGAGGATCATCACCGGTTCATCGCCCATCGATTGCAGGTCGGAGAGGAATTCCAGCACTGACTGCTTGACGATGATGGAGAACGCTTCGTCCAGCGAATGCGGCTGGCCGTAACTGGGCGGCACGGCGCGGCCGGAGACGGTGATCATGGCGTGCCGGTAGAGACCGGTCTGCGGCTTTTCGACGCCCGCGGTCTGCATGGTGTAGGTGAAGTGGTATTCGTCCTTGGTGATGCTGCCGGTCATGCCTTCGGTCAGGCCGTTGACCAGGCCGTTGTGGCGCGCCGCATCGAGGTCGACCGTATCGTCGACGATGACGTGCAGGCTGGCGCCGGGATTGCCGCTGACCGGCTGCAGCACCTGGGTGCGTTGCAGGACACGCACGATTTCATTGAACACCGCCTGGTTGACCTCCGGGCGCTGGTCGCCGTTGACGCGGAATTCGGCGGTTACCTTGACCGGCGTCGGTGGCGTGCGCGGCTTCAACTCGCGGAAATCGGCCTTGTCGTGTCCGTTTTCGACATAGGCATTGGTGGATACGCAGCCACTCGCGACGAGGGCCACAAGTAGACAGCCGACCATCCTGGAAGGGCTTAGGAACATGGTGGATTAGTTGATCTGCGGGGCTGCGGCAGTGTGGCATGTGAAGGCGGCATTTGGCCAGCCGTGGTGCCCGGCCGCGGCTTTTCAGAAGAAACGGCGCAGCCCTTTTTCGGTGATGACCGCGTCGAGTCTCACGTCCCAGGGCTCGGCCGGAATCACGGCCATCTCCTGCGCCGCATAGGCATAGCCCACCAGCAGCGGTCGGCGCCCGGGACGGGAGCCGGCGAGCGCCCGGTCATAGTAGCCGCCGCCATTGCCGAGGCGATGGCCCCGGGTGTCGAAGCCCAGCAGCGGCAGCAGGATCAGGTCGATGCGCGCCGCGCCGCGCCTGGGCCGGGTGCGGGCCGGTTGTGACAGGTTCAGAGGGCCGCGCCGCAGTTTGCATTCGCGCCGCAGCGGCACGAAGTGCATCCGTGCGTCCGGGTTGGTGACAGGCGCCCACAATTTGCGCCCCTGGCGCAGCAGAAATTCGATCAGGATTGCCGTGGAAAGTTCGGAGCGCGCCGAAAGATAGACCGCGATGTGGCGCGCCTGGCGCAGGCGTCGCCAGCGCAAGAATTGCAGGGCGGCACGGCGCGCGCAATGGTTGCGCTGCGCGCGGCTGATGGCGATGCGCCGCCGCCGCAGGGTTTTGCGCAGCTCGCTTTTGCGGGCTGCCAAGGAATTAAAAAGGGTGTCTCCCGCCTGTGCCGTCATCCGTCTTCGACCTTGAGACAGCGTCTCAAGTGGGCGCCGCGCCGCGTATTTGGGCTTTCCGCTGCAAGGCGGACCTGCGCTCCCTACGCGGGTGAGGCTCCC
>JAQGNS010000526.1 GCA_028291705.1 Nevskia sp. | reverse complement strand
AGCCAGGGCAATCGGCAGCACGGCTCGGCTTCGATGGACTCCTCGCGCAACCCGCAGGAGCAGCGCGACCGTTCGATGGAACAGGGCCGGAACGCCGAGCAGCGGCAGAAGGACAAACCATAGCGGGTGTTGGGCGCCGGAACGGCTGTACCTTTCCGGCGCATCACCACGCTTGAGTTGAACCACGGCGGCGCCGTCCAGGGAACGGCGCTGCGATCTGCTGACCGGTATTGCTGAAAAATCAGCCGTAGACGGTCAATTCTCCGATCAGCGATTCGAGGTTGAGTTGCAGCGCGTCCTGCTTTGGCAGGCGCAGACGACGCTCCGCCAGCCAGTCGCCGAGGATCAGTGCGGTCAGCGTCAAGGCACAGAGCAGGAACAAAACAATAACCAGTCCAACGATAGGCAAGGGGTGCATGGCAGCCTCCTTATGTTGCATTGCAACATTGTAAGGAGCGCGGACCGATAATTCAAGACCGATTTGGTTACAGATTACAACTGCGGGCACGATGGCTAAAGTTAACGTCTTATAGTTAATTTTAATAACTATATAGGCGAAATTAATACCCAGAAGCGGCCCTGCTCCGCCCTCAGGGTGCGCCAGCGACTTCGGTCCCGGAGCAATGCAGATAGGGTGAAGAGGAAAGCCAGCGGCGGTCAGGGTAATAGGCGAACACATATTGGCCGCCCTTGAGGACGTTGATCAGCTTGGGAGCGACGGCCAGCGGTACCGCCGGGCAACCCCAGCTGCGGCCGATGCGCCCCTGGCTACGAGCCGCCGCATAGCTGACATAGGAGGCGCCGTGAATCACCAGGGCGCGCTGCAGCGCGTGGTCGTTGGTGCCGGGCTCGAGTCCTTCCATGCGCAGGGAATAGCCGTTGTGGCCGTCGTACGGCTCCAGGGTGCGGAACAGGCCGATGCTCGATTCCAGACTGCCTTCGGCATTGGAAAAACTGCGCGCCTGGTTCTCACCGCTGTTGCGGCCGTGCGCGACCAGTTCCTGGTAGAGCAATTGGCGCGTGGACAGGTCGAACACCCACAACCGCGCTTCGGTGGATGGCCGCGAGTAATCGATCACCGCGAGCCGCTGGGAGGATGGCAAGCCCCGCTCCACCGCGCACTGCGTCGCTTCCAGCGCCAGGCCGAGCACCAGGGGGTCTGCCGCCGGCGCGGCGTGATGCAAGGCTTCGGGCAGGCTGTCGCTTGCGGCCACTGCCGCAAGAGGTGACAACAGGCTCAGCAGGACGGCGAGCGCCGCCCAGTAAATCGGGCGCATCGTAGCGGACACACAGATGATCGAAGCAGCGGCTATGCTAACCGAGGGCTTTGTGCATTGACATCCGGCCACGCCGGACAGCGGCGGCGGCCACACTATTCGGGACAATCACATGGGATCTGATCCAGGTCGCGGAACAGCGCATGGCTGCGGCCGGCTTATCGGTGTGGCGCTGTTATGGCTGCTGACCCTGCCCGCCTCCAACGCCCTGGCGCAAGCGCCGGCCGCAGGGGATGAGCCCCAGCTGATCCAGGCCGAAGTCGCAGCGCTCGGCCCGGGCGGCGTCATGCTCCTGCCCGCCATCAAGCTGACCCTCAACCAGGCGATCGCGCAGTTTTACCAGCAGCGTAATTTCGAACCGGCGTGGCCGGACGACCAGCGCATCGACACGCTGCTGGGCGCCCTGCATGCGTTGAGTCTCGATGGTCTCGACCCGGAGGACTACCGCGCCGGCGACATCGAGCGCGGCCGCGGCGCCCTCACCGGCACAGCCAGCCAGCGCGCCGATTTCGACCTGTTGGCCACACGGTCCTACCTGCTGGCGCTGACCCACCTCTATCGCGGCAAGGTCGATCCGCGAGACTTCGACCCGGGACGCAACTTCGACGCGCGCCAGCTCGATCCGACGCAAGGCCTGCAGGTAGCTTTGGCTGCCGTCGGCGACGGCGACATCACCTCCGCATTTTCCCGTGCCCGGCCGCAACACCCGCTGTACCGTGGGCTGCGTGAAGCGATGGGCTCCCTGCGCGACGTGGCCGGACGGGGCGGCTGGCCGCAATTGCCCGACGGACCGACGTTGAAACCCGGCATCACCGATCCGCGCGTGCCGCTGCTGCGCCGGCGGCTCATCGACGCCGGGTACCTTCCCACCGACCTCGATGCCGAAGCACTCGATTCTCCGGATTACGATGCGCAGCTCACCGCCGCCGTCATCCGCTACCAGACCGAGCAATACCTGGGCGCCGACGGCGCCATCGGCCCCACTACCCGCGCGGCGCTGAACGTGCCGGTGGAGGCGCGCATTCAACAATTGCGCGTCAACGAGGAGCGGGCGCGCTGGCTGTTGCACGAGGTGCAGAACAAGCTGGTGGTGGTGGATATCGCCGGTTACAAGCTGCACTATTTTTCCGGGACCGCCGATCCGGCGCCGCCGCCGGAGCAGTACACGACAGCAGCCCCGACGGACACGGCAAGCACCGCGCCGGCCGTACAGGCGCCCGTCGACATGCAATCGCAGGCACCGGCGACGGGCGGGGAAATGCCGGCCTGGAGTACCCGGGTGCAGGTCGGCAAGCCGTATCGCATGACGCCGGTGTTCAAATCGGCGATCGACGAGATCACCTTCAACCCGGCCTGGGTGGTACCGCCGACGATCTATCTCAAAGACATCCTGCCCAAGGTACGCGGCAATCGTGCTTACCTGGCGGCCAATCGGCTGCATGTGTTCGATGCGCAGTGGCGTGAACTGTCGCCGCAAAGCGTGGACTGGAACAAGCCGCCGGCGGGGCTGCGACTGCGGCAGGAAGCGGGGCCCGGGGGGGCGCTGGGCCGCATCAAGATCAGCTTCCCCAATCCCTATGCCGTCTATCTGCACGATACGCCGCACCCGGAACTGTTCGACCGGGAAGCGCGCGCTTTCAGTTCCGGCTGCATCCGGGTGCAACAACCCTACGATCTGGCGGAACGCCTGTTCGACGACCCCGTGCGGTGGAACCGCGTCGCCATCGATGCCGCGGTGGCGGAGGGCAGCACCCGTACCTACAAGCTGGCCAGGCCGGTAACGGTATTGCTGGCCTATTGGACGGTGGACCTGCACGAAAACAACCGGCCAGCCTTCAAATCCGATATCTACAACCTCGACGCCGCCTTGCTGAAGGCGCTCAACCGGCCGCCGCGCTGACCGGTACGGCAAAGCCCGGCGCAGAAAGCGGAAGGCCCCGGGGCTTGCGCCTCCGGGGCCTGGTTTGTCTGAATCGATTAGCCATCCGTGGCGGCTTGCTCCCAACTACTCCGGCGCCAGTTTCCCCCGAAACCGGCAGCGCAGATAGACACACCCTCTTTCCCGCAAAATCCTGGCCAACCCGAAGCTGTGGAGTCTAGTCTGGTCCCTAGTCTACTTCTTTGAAAAAAGACTGCCTACCCTGATCATGCCGTTGATGGCCCTGACCAGGCTGTCAGCCACGACGATGGGCCGGCCCAGCATCGAATTCGCCATCTTCCTGTACTTGTCGGTATACGGCGGGAAGAAGGCATTGGGGTTCTTGTCCAGCGGCGGCCCCTCCTCCACCACGGCGCGCGCGTTGGAGGTCTCGTTGAAGGTATACCAGCCGCCGAGCCGGCCGATACCGCTGGCGTTGACGCCGCCGAACGGCAGGCAGGGATTGGTGCCGGACTGGATCATGTTGTGGTTCACCACGGTACTGCCCGAGGTGGTGTGGCGCAGGTAGTACTCGATCTCCACCCGGTCCTTGGCGTAGATGTACAACGCCAGCGGCTTGGGCTTGCTGCGCACCATGCGCAGGACGTCCTCGCGCTCGCGGAACGGCACCACCGCGATCACCGGGCCGAAGATCTCGTCGTGCATGATCTTCATGTCGTCGGTCACATCGGTGATGACGGTCGGGGCGATGAAGCGCTCCTCAGCCTTGGTGTCGCCGCCGAAGGCGATGGTGGCGCCCTTGGCGCGGGCGTCCTCGATCAGGTCGCGGATGCGCTCGAAATGACGCTGGTTGATGATGCGCGGGTACTCGGGCGAGCGGTCGAAGCCCTTGCCGTCGGCGTTGTACATCGCCGTCATCGAGCGCTTCAGTGCTTCGACGAAGGGCTGCTGCACCGATTCATGCACCAGCGCGTAGTCCGGCGCAATGCAGACCTGGCCGGCGTTGCTGAGGCGGCCCCAGCTGATCTTGCGGGCGGCATCCTCGATGTCGGCGCTGGCGTCGACGATGGTCGGGTTCTTGCCGCCCATCTCCAGGGTGATGGAGGCGAAGTATTCAGCCGCCGCACGCATCACCAGGCGACCGACCTGGTGGCCGCCGATGTAGAAGATATGGTTGAACGGCTGCGCCAGCAGTTCCTGCGCCACTTCCGGGCCGCCCTGCAGCACGGTGGCCTCGTCTTCCGGCAGGGCTGTACGCACGATGTCGGCGATAACCTGGGCCGAGTGCGGCGCCAGCTCGGACGGCTTGATGATGACGCCGTTGCCGCCGGCAATGGCGCCCAGGGCCGGCACGAAGCTGATGGCGTACGGCGCATTCCAGGTGGCGAGGTTCAGCACCACGCCCTTGGGCTCGTACTGGATGTAGCTCTTCTTGCCCAGGGTCATCAGCGAGCCCTTCACCGGCTGCCGGCGCATCCACTGCGCCAGGTGCTTGATGATGAACTCGCACTCGGCCTTGACCATCAGCAGCTGCGCGTCGATGTCGGTATCGCACAGGCCCAGTTCCTTGCGCACCGCCTCATGGATCTTCGGGCGTGCCTCGAGGATGGCCGCGAGCAGCTTGCGGATCTTGGCGATGCGCTGTTCCGCCGTGGTCTCGACCAGCGCCGGGGCGCGGGCGGCAATGCGCTCGAAAGCGGTACGGACCACGCTGGATTCCTTCAGTACTGCATTCATGACGCGACCTTTATGCTTTTTGAAAGGAGTGGCGGCGGCACGATGAAGCGGGCACCTCGACGATCAGAAAACCCTCTCCGTCCGGAGAGGGTTTCCATTGACTGGATCGCCGGTTCAGTGGCCGCCGCGCGCCGCCGCGTCCGGCGTGAACAGCACCGGGGTGATGTTGCTGCGGTTGATCTTCCACCACTTGTCGCCCTGCGCCTCGTTGACGAGGTAGCCGGCTTCGTAGGCGTTCGCGGTGAGGTCGTGGTACAGCGACACGCCGCGGTGCCAGGAGCTGGATTCCTGCGAATAGTGATAGTTGATCAGGGTGATGCGGTACAACTGGCCGCGCGCATCGTAGTTGTCGGCCCACAGGGTCAGCCAGCTGTCTTCGTCGACATAGAGGATGCGCTTGCTGTAGATGTGGCGCACGCCGGGCTTGAGATTGCCCTCGATGACCCACACGCGATGCATCTCGTAGCGCTCGTAGTCCGGGTTGACGGTATTGGGCTTGATCAGGTCGCTGTACTTGATCGAGGTGTCGTTGATCTTGAAGTTGTCGTACGGGACGTACAGCTCCTTCTTGCCGATCAGTTTCCAGGTGTAGCGCTCGGGCGAACCGTTGAAGCCGTAATCGTCGTCCACCGTACGCTGGCCGGCCGGCGGCACCGGATAGTCGAAGCCCACTTCCGGTGCCTCGCGCACACGACGGATGCCGGGCAGGTACTGCCAGGACTGGGTGGAGTCGTTGTTGAAATCGTTGGGCTGGTAGCCCACCGCGACGAAGCCCTTTTCACGCTGCGGCAGCATGTAGCCGGTGTAGAAGTAGGCGTTGATCTTGTCCTGATAGGAGCCGCGCTTGTTCGGGTCGTTGGCCGGCGCCAGCACCATGAAGTGCTGCTTGCCCCAGGCGATGGTGCCGTTGGCGTAGACGTCGGCGATGTCGACCACCGCATCCTCGGTCCAGGCACGGAACGGGTCGATGGTGTTCCACACCGCCTCGATGCCGCTGGCCGGGAACGGGAACGGGATGCTGCCGGCGGTGCCGGTGACGCCCTTGCCGTCGTGCACCACTTCCGAGGTGACGGCGTTCTTCTTGGTGGTGTCGCAGACCCAGGCCGGATAGCCGAAATCGCGGTGGCTGGGATAGACGTTCATGCGGAACGATTGCGGGTACTTGGTCAGCATCGTCTTCATGCCCTCGGTCAGCTTGTCCGCGTACTGGGACATGTTCTGCGAGGTGATGGTCAGCGTGGGCTTCTCGTCGGCGAAGGGGCCGGGCTCGTAGCCGTCCTTGCCTTTGATGCCGGGCCAGGTGCCGACGAATTTGCCGGTGAAGGCGGCGGTGCCGGCGGGGCTGCCGGCCTTTTCGGCGCCCATGCAGGTCAGCCTGGGGCCGTCGAGTTCCTTGACCTTGTCGGCCGTGACCTTGGCGAACGCCGTCTGCAAGGGCAGGCCGATCCCGCCAACGAGCATCAACGACGCAGCGACTAACTTCATTTTCATTACGATTTCCTCAAAAGCACCGGGCACTGGTGGCGTGCATTGGGTTCCGATCTGCCGACGGCGGAGACGCGTACGCGATCCTTGCTGCTGTCTTCGCATTCCCGCCGCGCCGATCCTTTTTTCGTGCATTTGCACGGCGCGAGGGGAAACTTCACCGGCTACCTGAGCAATCACGACCGTCGGGGGAAAGCCCCTTCAAGGCCGCTGGTCGGCATCCGCTTTTACCGCTGTGGGAATGGTAGCGTGAGCCCCGGCAGGCGCCTCATCCAAACCGATTAGGGTTTTTGGCGATTTCACCGGGGAGCGCGGAAAACGGGGCTTTGCAGGCCTCGCAAGGCCCCTGTTTCGCGCTTTTTCAGCGATAGTCCTTGAGCATGCGGATGGCGATTTCGGTTTCCTCGGCGGAGCGCCGCTCCAGGTCGGAAACCACGAACTTTTCCAGCGCGCCGCCCACCAAGGGGATTTTGGCCTTGATGGTCCAGTCGTAGCTGACGATACATTCACCACCCTGGTCCTTCAGTGCGGTAACACAGGACATCTCCAGCGGCATGCCCTGGGGCTCGACCACCACCCTGCCGGTCTTGCTCTTGGTATTCCAGCGCTCCTCGTTGACCACGGTGGATTCGGCCGGGACGATTTTCTTCACCAAGGCCGGCGCCTGCATCGGCACCTTGCGCTGGATCCTGATGCGGAAGTCCGCGCCAACCAGGGCATGGTCGAGCACCTGGTAGTTCTTCAGGCCCATGGCGTCGAGCTTGCGGGTGTGGAAGGCCTTGTCGGTGAACATCCTGATGACCACGTCCGACGGAGCCGGGTAACGCACCTGGCTTTTATGCTGCATGGTATTCCTCCTGGGCCTCTGTTCTGGTTATCGGCAACCCAGCATGGCAAATCGGCGGAGAACCCGCCTACTCTGCCAGGATTACAAATCGGGTTTCATCCGGCCCAGATCACCCGCCCGCCGCACAAGGTCAATCGCGGCCGTGCCGCGGCCAGATCAAGACGGACCTTCCCCCAACCGGCATCGAGCAGGCACAGGTCGGCGACGGCGCCGACTTCAATGCGGCTGGAGCCCCGTCCCGGCGCGTCCAGCGGTGAAGTGAACAGGGCCAGAGCCTGTTCGGGGCTGAGCGCCTCGGCGGCGCCTACGGAGTGGCCTGCGGCGGAGCGGCGCGTCATGGCCGCCTGCATGGCCTGCCAGGGCTCGGCCTCGGCGAAGGGTGCGTCGCTGCTGCCGGCGAGCGGCACGCCGGCGTCGAGGAAAGCCTTGAGGCGATACAGCCAGGGTTGGTCGTCGGGATCGACCGCTTCGAGGTAGCTGTCGCCGCGTTCGGCGACGAAGCCAGGCTGGCTGACCACGGTCAGGCCGAGTTCACGGATATCTTCCAGCAGTTCCGGCGGCGTCACCGACGCATGCTCGATGCGGTCGCCGGCGCTTACACCAGCTTCCCGCAGGGCGCCGAGGGTATACACCAGCTCGGCGCGGGTGACGCAGTGGAAGGCGACATTGCGGGCGGCCTGGTGGGCCCGCCGGATGCCGGCACAGACCTGCTCGTAATCCGGCAGATGGGCCTCGTGCAGGTGGAATTTGCGTGGGCCGATCCGCAGCAAGGGCGTGACAGGATCGGATGCCGCCGGCTCCACGCTGAAATCATCCAGGCTGGCATCGCCCATCACCAGCAGTTCCTGCAGCAGTTCGCCACGCTGCTGCGCCTGCCGCAGCCAGCGCACTTCTTCCGGCCCGTTGTTGGGGCTGGCGTCGGTGAGTCCGGTCACGCCGCGGCTGGCAAGGTGGAGGCTGACCCCGGTCAGGTTCGGGCGCTCGCGGCCGAGGCGTTGCCGCAGCCAGCGGTCATTGTCGTACAGGCGGCCGCTGAGTCTGCCGCCGATCCGCTCCAGCGGGTCGGCGCCAGCCTCGTCGACGCCCAACACCTGCAGGGCCAGGGAGTTGAGCACCCACAGGCGGCCGCCCCGATGCTGGATGCGTACCGGCCGGTTCGACAGATGGCGATCGATCCAGTCGCGGTCGATCTCCCCTGCCACCGATTCGTGGTAGCCGATGCCGCGCACCCAGCCGCAGCCTTCGTTTTGCACCTTGAGCGCGGCGGCCAGTTGCGCCGCCGTATGCACCTGCGGCGGCCCGCAGCGCAGCGAGGACCGCGAGGCGGCCAGGGAGGCCAGGTGCAGATGATGATCGCGCAAGCCCGGCACCAGGGCCGCGCCATCCGCTTCGATCACCGTTTCATGGTCCTGCGCATGCAATTGCGGGGCGATGGCGACAATGCGTCCATTCGCGATGCGCAGATCGACCACTACACTGAAATTGATTTCGGCCTGGCGGATCAGCATGCGAGGCCCAGCCCGGTCAGTACCGCAGCGGTATCCGCACCCAGCGGAGACGCATGGCCTGATGGAGTTCGCGCCCTTGGCTTACCTACGCCGTTTTCCTGCGCCAGGGCCATCCACTGTCGTTGCCGCTCCCGCAAGGCAGATTCCGACCCAGGCAGATCGAAGGCGACGCAGTGCGCCACCACCTTGCTCAGGGCCAGAGACAGCAGCCGGCCGCCGCCGTTGATATAACTGGCCCAGGCAGCCAGCGCGGCATGCAGGCCGGTGAGCGGATCGGCGATGGCGTCGCCGCAGATCAGGCGCTGCCCGGTAGCCTGGTACATGAGATGGGACAGGCCGGCCGCCACGGCGGCATCATCGCCATATGCCACCCAGTTCTCCTGCGGCTCGCCGCGGCCATGGCCACTGATGGCGACCCAGGTCAGGCCGGGTGTATCGCGTACCAGGACCTCGGCGTCGATGCCGAGCTGACGCAGGCCGCGCGGGCGCGAGCCCTCGATGACGATGTCGGCACTGGCAATCAGGGCGCGCAGTTGCCGGCGGCCAGCTTCATCGCGGGGATCGATAGCCACGCATTTCTTGCCGGCGTTGAGCAGGTCGAAGAATGCCGGGTGCCCTGCCCGTGCGCCGTCCGGCCGCACCGGGCTTTCCACCTTGATCACCTCGGCTCCGAGCCTTTGTAGTAGGTGGCTGCATAGAGGACCGGCCCATAAGGACGACAGATCCACCACGCGTGGCGCGCGGCCCTTGCTGGATTGCCGCGGCTTGCCTTCTGCGCCAAGCGCAAACCAACCTTCAGGTTTCGGATTCGGAGCCTCGTCGGCAGCTACTGCCAGACCCAGCAGGCGCCCTTGCTCAACCAGTTCGTGCGAACGGCGTACCGCGATAAGTTGTGGCAAGGCATCGGGCGTGAGGGCGTCTTCGAGTTGCAGCCACGCGGGCAGCAGCTCACGGTCCTCTTCACGCGCCAGATTCAATGCGATCCAGCCATCGGCCGCTTCATACAGGCGGCAGGCGCCGCCCGGCGACACCGGACCGGCGCGATGCAGGTTCATGATGGCCGCGCGTTCGCCCAGCAGACGGGCGCCACTCAAGCCTTCGAAGCCTCCCTCCGGCGCAAGGCTGGCCAGGGCGGCCAGCGCACCGTCAGCGCAGGCAGCGAGAGGAACCGGGCACATCTGCGGAGGGCCACCGGCCTGGCCGGTCAGATCCATCAGGCCGGAGGCGGCCCAGACGATAGCGGGGTGCTGGTCAGGTGCACTTGGATCTGATGATGGATTCAGGCCCAGCGAAGCCAGGAGTCGCGCCGCATAGGCCGCGGCGACATTCGCATCGGAATTGAGGAAATCGCTGGCGCCTTTGGCGGACATGCCGAAGCTTATTCCGCCGCAGCCTGCTCCGTCAGGGTTCATTTCACCTAAACATCGAGAAACCGTAGGGCGGCCTGTGGCCGCCGCATCTCCGGGCTTTGGTGAAGCCGGCGGCCACAGGCCGCCCTACGATCACTGTTCCCTGCGGTGGGTTCACACTGACGCGGTGGGCTTCGCGTCGGCGAATTCCTGGCGGATGACCCGGCGCAGCACCTTGCCCAGCTCGTTATAGGGCAACGCGTCGCGGAAGACGATGGCCTGCGGCACGCGCGAGGAACGCAGGCGCTGCTTCACCAGGTCCTGCAACTCGGCGACGCTGGCCTTGGCGTTTTCCTTCAGCACCACCGCAGCGCCGACGCCCTCGCCCCATTGCTCGTCCGGCACCGCCACCACCGCCGCGTCGGCGACTGCCGGGTGACTCAGCAACACATCCTCGATCTCGCCAGGAGAGATGTTCTCGCCGCCACGGACGATGACATCGTCGGCGCGGCCTTCCAGGAACAGGAAACCCTCGTCGTCGAGATAGCCGCGGTCGCGGGTAGAGAACCAGCCGTCGGCATCGAGCGCACTGCCCAGGGACAGGTACTCGCCGGACACCTGGCCACCGCGCACGAATACCAGGCCGGGCTGGTTGGCACCGAGCGGCTTGCCGTCTTCATCGCGGATGACGATTTCCACGGCGCCGGTCGGCCGGCCCACCGAGGACAGGCGCTTGCGCACCAGCGGATCTTCACTGGCAGCGGCGGCACGGTGATCGTCCGGACCGAGTACGGCGACGGTGGAACTGGTCTCGGTGAGACCATAGGCATTGGTGAAATCGACCTGCGGGAACAGGCTCATGGCGCGCTGGATCGCGCTCAGCGGCATCTTGCCGCCGCCGTAGGCGATGGAGCGCAAGGCCGGCAGGTTGGCACCCTCGCCCTGCTCGCTCAGGTGATCGACGATGCGGCTGAGCATGGTCGGCACCAGGAAGGCATTGCTGACGTTCTCGCCGCGGCAGGCTTCGAGCCAGGTACGCGCGTCGAAGCCGTCGAGCTGCACCATGCGGCGGCAGGCGTAGGTGGAGCTGAGGGCCGAGGAAATGCCGGCGATGTGGTACGGCGGCACGGTGACGACGATGGCGTCGTCCTCTTCGGCCGCGGCGAACTCCACCGTGCCGACGATGTAGGACATCAGGTTCTCATGGCGCAGGATCGCCGCCTTGGGCTTGCCGGT
>JAQGNS010000494.1 GCA_028291705.1 Nevskia sp. | reverse complement strand
TGCCTCGGCGTGGTCGCCCTGCATCGCGGCGAAAGCATCAATGCGCTGTGGCTGGTGGCGGCCGCGCTGTCGGTATTCGTCATCGCCTACCGCTTCTACGGCCGCTTCATTGCCGACCGGGCACTGGGGCTCGACGCCACCCGCGCCACCCCCGCGCAGCGGCGCAACGACGGCCTCGACTACGTGCCCACCGACAAGCACGTCCTGTTCGGCCACCACTTCGCCGCCATCGCCGGCGCCGGGCCGCTGGTGGGGCCGGTGCTGGCCGCGCAGATGGGCTACCTGCCGGGTACGCTGTGGATCCTGGTCGGGGTGGTCTTCGCTGGCGCGGTGCAGGATTTCGTCATCCTGTTCCTGTCGACACGGCGCGATGCGCGCTCGCTCGGCGACATGATCCGCAGCGAGATCGGCCCCGCCGCCGGCTGGGTGGCGATGGTCGGCACCCTCGCCATCATGCTGATCCTGCTGGCGGTGCTGGCCCTGATCGTGGTCAAGGCGCTGGCGGTGAGCCCCTGGGGCACCTTCACCGTGGCGGCGACCTTGCCCATCGCCCTGTTCATGGGCGTCTACGTGCGCTTCCTGCGCCCCGGACGCGTGCTGGAGGTATCCATCATCGGCTTCGCCCTGCTGCTGCTGTCGATCTGGCTGGGCGGCGTGGTCGCCGCCGATCCGCAATGGTCGAAGGCCTTCACTTTCAGCGGCGTGCAACTGGCCTGGACGCTCATCGCCTACGGCTTCGTCGCCTCGGTGCTGCCGGTATGGTTGCTGCTGGCGCCGCGCGACTACCTCTCCACCTTCCTCAAGGTCGGCACCGTGGCCTTGCTGGCCGTGGCCATTTTCGTGGTGCGGCCGGAACTCAAGCTGCCGGCCCTGACCCGCTTCATCGACGGCAGCGGGCCGGTGTTCGCCGGCAGCCTGTTCCCCTTCCTGTTCATCACCATCGCCTGCGGTTCGGTCTCCGGCTTCCACGCCCTGGTCTCTTCCGGCACCACGCCGAAGATGCTCGACAGCGAGGCCAACGCCCGCTTCATCGGCTACGGCGGCATGCTGATGGAGAGCTTCGTCGCCATCATGGCGCTGGTGGCGGCGAGCGTGCTGGAGCCCGGCGTGTACTTTTCCATGAACAGCCCCGCTGCCGCCATCGGTACCACCGTCGAGTCCGCCGCGCAGGCGATCTCGGGCTGGGGCTTCAATCTCACTCCCGAGATGCTGACGCAGACCGCCAAGGACATCGGCGAAACCACGATCCTGTCCCGCGCCGGCGGCGCGCCGACGCTGGCGGTGGGCATGGCGCAGATCCTGCGCGGCCTGCTGCCCGGCGAGGGCATGATGGCCTTCTGGTACCACTACGCCATCCTGTTCGAGGCCCTGTTCATCCTCACCACCATCGACGCCGGCACACGCATCGGGCGCTTCATGATCCAGGACCTGGTGGGAGCGGCGTGGCCGCCGTTCCGCAAGACGGAATCCTGGGCCGCCAACCTCAGCGCCACGGCGTTGTGCGTGGCGGGCTGGGGCTACTTCCTCTATCAGGGTGTGGTCGACCCGCTGGGCGGCGTCAACACCCTGTGGCCGCTGTTCGGCATCTCCAACCAGATGCTCGCCGGCCTGGCGCTGATCTTCGCCAGCGTAGCCCTGGTCAAGATGAAGCGCGAGCGCTACCTGTGGGTGACGGCGGTGCCGATGGTCTGGCTGCTGATCTGCACCCTCACCGCCGGCTGGCAGAAAGTGTTCTCCGGCGACCCCAAGCTCGGCTTCCTCGCTCATGCGCACAAGTTCGGCGACGCCCTGGCGCAAAGCCAGGTGCTGGCGCCGGCCAAGTCGATCGCCGACATGCAGCGCATCGTGCAGAACGACTACGTCGATGCTTCGCTGGCGCTGTTCTTCGTCGCCGTCGTGGTACTGACCCTCTTGTTCGGCGCGCGCACCGCCTGGAAAGCGTGGCGTGTCGATCGTCCAACCGACCTGGAGACGCCTTATGTCGCCGCGCCGATCCGCTAGGCTTTCGATGATTACCGGGCGGCTGCGCACCATCGCGCGCAAGCTGGCGCAGACCGCACGTCTCGCGGTGGGCGTTCCCGACTACGAAGGCTATGTCGCGCACCGGCGCATGCATCATCCGCAGCAGCCGGTCATGAGTTACGAAGAGTTTTTTCGGGAGCGGATGGATTCGCGGTATCGGCGGGGAAGTAGTCGTTGCTGTTGAAGTTTGTATCCGGGCTCTGAAGAAGCTTTCCACCATGCGTGCCATGCGTGCCAAGGTTTGTTGTTGGCACGCATGCGGCGAGTGAATGACGAACATGGCGATTTTGGGGTGTCCAGGAGGTACGAGGACGTCCGAAGAGGGTTTTTAGGGTCGGATTTTCGGATTTGACTGCCTGCATTCGTGCACCGAGGTCAGCAAAACTGGATCCCCGCCTGCGCGGGGATGACGAAGAGGGCCGAGGAAGGCCCAAGAGCGACACTTCGGCTTTTGATGTTGTTTTGCGCTTTTGACGTTGTTTTTGATTTGGCTTTTGACGTACCTCCCCGTCTGCCGCGCCGAGCATCGCAGGCCAAGGTGGAATAGCCGCACGTAGACGCGGGCGAGGCAGGATGCCGAAGCGTTTTCAGACAGGCCAGGGATGGCCTGTCTGAAAACCCCGCCTTGGCCGAGAAGCGCAGGGAACCCATCAATCACCGCAGGTGATTGATGGGCGCAGACATCGGGTCGCATTTCTTTTGGTTACTTTTCTTTGGGCGAAACCCAAAGAAAAGTAACCCGCCATCAGGGCGGAACCGCACTTTCACCAAGCGCGGTCAATGCCTCGTGCGCAAGCGCGTACGCTGAAGTTTCAGAGTGTGCGGCAAAGCCTTGGATCTGCGACCAAGGCAGGTTCATCCGAAATCCAAGT
>JAQGNS010000484.1 GCA_028291705.1 Nevskia sp. | reverse complement strand
GGCTCTTCGGCGCCACGCTGGCCGCCGACCGCAGCGGCACGTCGGGGCTGGCACTGGCCCTGGTGCTATTGCTGGCCTGCAGCGCCTTCACCGAGGCGATCGGCATCCACGCCCTGTTCGGCGCCTTCCTCGCCGGTACCGCCATGCCGGCGGGCGCGGCCTTCCGCGCGCCGCTGCGCGAACGCCTCAATGGCTTCAGCGCGGTCGGCCTGCTGCCGCTGTTTTTCGCCCTCACCGGCCTGCGTACCCAGATCGGCCTGCTGCAAGGCGTGCAGGACTGGCTGTTGTGCGGGCTGATCATCGTGGTGGCGGTGGCCGGCAAGCTCGGCGGCACCCTGCTGGCGGCGCGCCGCACCGGTTCCGCCTGGCGCGAGGCTTTCACCCTCGGCGCCCTGATGAACACGCGCGGGCTGGTGGAACTGATCGTGCTCAACGTCGGCTACGACCTCGGCATCCTGTCGGCGCGGGTCTTCACCATGCTGGTGATCATGGCGCTGCTGACGACCTGCCTGACCGGGCCGCTGCTGAGCCTGGCACGGCGCGTCGGCACTAGTAGCCCGGGGAGCGCGCCAGCGCTTCCCGGGCTACGGCCGCCCGAATCAGTCACGGGTGATTGATATACTGCCCGGCCATTTTTCAACCCGCCGCCAGCCATGACCTTTCAGGACCTGATCCTGACGCTGCAGACCTACTGGGCCCGTCAGGGCTGCGTCATCGTGCAGCCGCTGGACATGGAAGTGGGCGCCGGCACTTTCCACTGGGCCACCTTCCTGCGCTCGATCGGCCCCGAGCCGTGGAATGCCGCCTATGTACAGCCCAGCCGCCGTCCCACCGACGGCCGCTACGGCGAGAACCCGAACCGCCTGCAGCACTATTATCAGTTCCAGGTGCTGATGAAGCCGAGCCCGCCGAACATCCAGCAGTTGTACCTGGATTCGCTCAAGCTGCTCGGCTTCGATCCGCTGGTGCACGACATCCGCTTCGTCGAGGACAACTGGGAAAGCCCGACCCTCGGCGCCTGGGGCCTGGGCTGGGAAGTCTGGCTCAACGGCATGGAAGTGACCCAGTTCACCTACTTCCAGCAGGTCGGCGGCATCGAGTGCAAGCCGGTGTCGGGCGAGATCACCTACGGTCTCGAACGCCTGGCCATGTACATCCAGAAGAAGGAAAGCATCTACGACCTGGTCTGGTCCGACGCCGGTGGCCGCATCGTCACCTACGGCGACGTCTACAAGCAGAACGAGGTGGAGCAGTCCGCCTACAACTTCGAGCATGCCGATACCGCCGCGCTGTTCGAGCGCTTCAATGTGGCCGAGCGCGAGTGTCAGCACCTGATCGAGCAGGGCCTGCCGCTGCCGGCCTACGAGCGCGTGCTGCAGGCTTCGCACGGCTTCAACATGCTCGATGCGCGCGGCGCCATCAGCGTCACCGAGCGCCAGGCCTACATCCTGCGCGTGCGCACCCTGGCCCGGCTTTGCGCCGAGGCCTATTACGCCGCGCGCGAAAAGCTCGGCTTCCCGCTGCTCAAGGTCGCGTAAGCGGCCGCGCTCCAGGGACTGCGCCATGACCGGCACCTATAGCGGCAGCTGCCTCTGCGGCGGCGTGCGCTACGAGTATCGTGGCGACTTCGGCCAGTTCATCTACTGCCATTGCGTCAAGTGCCGCAAGGCGCAGGGCACCGCCTTCGGCACCAATGCGCCGGTCGATGCGGCCGGCTTCAAGCTGCTGCAGGGCGAGGCGTTGCTCAAGGCCTACGAGTCCTCGCCGGGCAAGCAGCGCGTGTTCTGCGCCAACTGCGGCTCGCCGCTGTACAGCCGCGCCGCCGACAAGCCGGGCCTGCTGCGCCTGCGCATGGGCACGCTCGATACGCCGATCGGCTTCAAGCCGCAGGCACACAACTTCGTGGCCTCCAAGGCCGAGTGGTACGACATCCTCGACGGTCTGCCGCAGCACGCGGAACGTTCGTAATTCCCGACCTGATTCCTGTCATGAACCAATCCTTGCTGATCGAACTGGGCACCGAAGACCTGCCCGCGCGCTACGTGCAGCCGCTGACCCAGGCCTTGGCGCAGGGCATCGGCGGCGGCCTGGCCAAGCGCGGCGTCGCCATCGGCGAGACGCGCACCTTCGCCACGCCGCGGCGTATCGCCGTGCTGATCGCGGACGTGGGCGAGCGCCAGGCCGACCAGAACCTGGAGCGCAAGGGCCCGCAGATCGCGGCGGCGTTCAAGGACGGCCAGCCGACGCCGGCGGCGCTGGGCTTCGCCAAGTCCTGCGGTGTCGAGTTCAAGGCGCTGAAGCAGGAAAACGGCAACCTGGTGTTCCGCAAGAAGCAGAAGGGCCGCAAGACCCTGGAGCTGATCGTCGAGATCTTCGAGGAAACCCTCAAGCAGATGGACCAGCTGGTGCCCAAGCGCATGCGCTGGGGTGCGGGCGAGGAAACCTTCGTGCGGCCGGTGCAATGGATCCTGGCGCTGTATGGCAGCCGCATCGTGCCGCTCGAGCGCTTCGGCCTGAAGGCCGGGCGCAAAACCTATGGCCACCGCTTCCATGCGCCCAAGGCCATTTCACTGAAGTCCCTGGGCGACTATGAGCCAGCTTTGCGCGAGGCGAAGGTGTGGGCTGACTTCGCCAGCCGCCGCGCCGAGATCAAGCGGCAGATCGAAGCCGAAGCCGCGAAGCTGAGCGGCGATCCGCGCATCGACGAGTCCCTGCTCGACGAGGTCACCGCGCTGGTGGAATGGCCGGTGGCCATCTCCGGCCGCATCGAGGAGCGCTTCCTGCAATTGCCGCCGGAAGTGGTGGTGGCCACGGTCGAAACCAACCAGCGTTACTTCACCCTGTTCGATGCGACCGGCAAGTTGCTGCCGTACTTCATCACCGTCGCCAATATCGAATCGAAGGACGTGACCCAGGTCATCGCCGGCAACGAGCGTGTGGTGCGGCCGCGACTGAGCGATGCGCTGTTCTTCTGGGAGCAGGATTGCAAGCTGTCCTTCAGCGGACATGGAGCGAAGCTAGCTACCGTGAAGCTGGCTACCGTTATATACCAGAAGGAATTGGGAACGATTGCCGATAAGGCTGCACGTATAGAGACTTTGGCTCCACGCATTGAGCTTCTATCGCGGGGTGAGTTGCCTAGTGCGCTTGAGGACGTGTCACGCGCCGCCCAAATCTGTAAGAACGATCTCGTCACGAAGATGGTCTACGAATTCCCCGAGCTGCAGGGCGTGATGGGTGGACACTATGCTCGTCACTGGGGTGAGCCCGATGCGGTTGCGCAGGCGGTGGCCGAGCATTACCGGCCGACGCAGGCGGGTGGGCCAATTCCCTCCACCCGCGCCGGGCAGATCGTGGCCTTGGCCGACAAGCTCGACAGCCTCGCCGGCATCTTCGCCATCGGCCAGAAGCCGACCGCGAGCAAGGATCCCTACGCCCTGCGCCGAGCCGCCCTGGGCGCGCTGCGCATCTGCGTCGAAGGTCCGCTGGACCTGGATCTGCGTGAGGTACTCAAGGCCGCGCTCGAGGCGCAGCCGGCCGGCAAGCGCGACGACGGCGTGCTCAACGATCTATGGGACTTCGCCGTGGAGCGCCTGCGCGGCTACTGCATCGAGCGTGGCGCCACCGGCGAGCAGTTCGAAGCGGTGCGGGCCATGGGTGCTTCGCGTCCGCTGGATTTCGTGCGGCGCCTGGAAGCCTTGCAGGCGTTCCAGAGCACGCCGGCCGCGGCCACGCTGGCGGCCGCCGACAAGCGTGCGCGCAACATCCTGCGCCAGTCCGGGGGCCAGGCCGCTTCGTCGGTGCAGACGCGTCTATTCGAAGTGCCGTCCGAGCATGCGCTGCTGGCCGAGCTGGAGCGGGTGGAATCGGCATTGGCACCGCTGCGGGCCAAGGCGGAATACGGCGCCATGCTGCAGGCGCTGTCCGCGTTGAAGGAGCCGGTGGATGCGTTCTTCGATGGCGTGATGGTGATGGCGGAGAACGTCGAAGTGCGCGGCAACCGCCTGGCCTTGCTGGCGCGGCTGGATGCGTTGTGCCGCGAGGTGGCGGATCTGTCTTGCTTGCCGGGGTAGTCGGGTAGGTCGGTTCAAGGGCGCTTGCGCCCGGAACCGACAATTGCGCTGAGGCCCGTCGGCTCCGCTGCGCTTGAGCCTACCTACCGGGACGGCGAAAAATTAGAATCCTCGTCATGCCGGCGAAAGCCGGCATCCAGGAAGTTCGGCCGCCGCGCAACCGATTCTGGATACCGGCTTACGCCGGTATGACGGAAATGATGTTGCGGAACGAGACGACAGGCCTACTACGTATTCGGCGCATTCGCCGCCTTGTCCGCCACGGCGGCGATCTGCAGGTCGGCGAACTGCCGCAGCTCCTCTCCGTTGAGATCGGACACGGCCCAGAACTCCATGCCGTCGCGGTGCCAGTGCACCAGGCTGTAGCCCTCGCTGGCTTGGCTGTCGGGCGTGGTGTCGCTGTCCTTGCCGGGCCAGATGTAGAGGTTGATGGTGTGCTTGCGGTGGCGGTAGATCAGCACGGCCACCTGGCGCTGCGCGATGTAGTCCAGGCGGCCGCCCAACAGCGGAAACTCCTGTGCCGTCAGGTCGCGCACCGGCGGTGAATAGTCCAGCTTGCCGCTGAACCAGGGCTTGACCGTGTGCTGGTCGCTGGAGGCGACGTCGGACAGGTGTTCGGCCTGCAGTGAGCGCACGTGGCCGGCGACCAGTTCGTTGCGCAGGGTTTCCCCGGCGCGCTGCGTGGTCAGCATCACGTTGAGACCCACGGCCAGGGCGATGCTGGCGGCGATGGGCATGGCCCAGCGCGACCAGTCGCGGCGCCGGTATGTTTTCGCTGCGGCGGCGGGCGCGGCGGAGACGGGCGGTGCGGCCGATTCCAGTGGCAGTTGGGCGCGCAGGCGTGCGCGCAGCGTGTCCGGTGCGCGGTGGTAGGGTGTGCTGCGCACGGCCTGGCTCAGCGCGCGCTGCTCGCGCAGGGCGGCGGAGCAGGCGGCGCAGCCGTCGAGGTGCTGTTCCAGGGCCAGGGCATGCGGCAGGTCCAGCTCGCCGTCGCCATAGGCGGGCAGCAGGCCGCGTGCTTCTTCGCAGTTCATCGTATTCATTTCGATTCCATCGCCTCGATCTGGTGGCGCAGTTGCAGGCGCGCGCGCGACAGGCGCGACATCACCGTTCCCAGCGGCACTCCGACGATCTCGGCGAT